>NZ_CAKMAB010000002.1:0-323312 GCF_924513355.1 Paenibacillus pseudetheri | reverse complement strand
CTGAAAAGTCTGCTTTCACGTTATCTGGAACTTTGTTAACCTTTTGGAACCGCCGTATGCGGACCCGCATGTACGGTGGTGTGAGAGGACGGGGGCTTGCCGCCCCCTCCTACTTGATAAATATAATAATTTATTCCATGCGACGCCGAAGGCGTTTATACTTGCGATTAACGTTTACTATGTTTGATTAATGTACCTATATTACGCGCGGTGCGCTCCATGTTGAAGGAAGCATCGGTGAGCGCTTTATCTAACGTACATACCCCGGGCACGATGGAAAAGAACATATCGATACCATGCTCGTACACGGCTTCTACACCAGTACCAAGGGAACCCGCTAAGGCAATAACAGGTACACCAGCGGCTTGTGCTACTTTAGCAACACCAATCGGTGTTTTGCCATAGACGGTTTGGCTATCCATACCACCTTCACCTGTGATGACATAATCTGCATCTTTCACTTTATCCGCAAGATTCATGGCATCGACGACGATGTTCACGCCTCGCTTTAACTTGGCTCCTAAGAAGGCCATCACGCCAGCACCAAGTCCACCTGCTGCACCCGCACCTGCTGTATCATTCACTTCTTTACCGAGATCGCGCTCAATGATGTTTGCTAAACGTGCAAGATTTGCATCCAATTGCTTCACCATGTCGGGTGTTGCACCTTTTTGCGGGCCGAAGATGGCGGATGCTCCGTGCGCTCCAGTTAAAGGATTATCCACGTCACATGCGGCTACCACTTGGAGACCTTGGAGTCTCGGATCTACATGAGCACTATCAATACGAGTAACTTCACTTAGCGATCCTCCACCGTACCCAATCTCCGTTCCATCTTCTCGCAAGAAGCGGAATCCAAGCGCCTGTGCCATGCCTACACCACCATCGTTGGTCGCACTGCCACCAAGACCCATAATAATGGAACGTACACCTGCATTCAGCGCATGAACGATAAGCTCTCCCGTACCCTTTGTCGTGGTGATCAATGGATTACGCTCTTCCTTTGGTACAAGTCCAAGTCCAGAAGCAGCTGCCATCTCGATAATCGCGGTCTTTCCATCTCCCACAATGCCATAGAATGCACTCACAGGGTGACCGAGCGGCCCTGTTACGTCACATTGTACAATGCGTCCGCCGGTCGCATCGACAAGCGATTGAACCGTACCTTCGCCGCCATCTGCCATCGGAACTTTAATATATTCTGCATCGGGAAAAGAGGAACGAAGTCCTCGTTCTATGGCCTCACAGGCTTCCATTGCGGTCATACTTTCTTTAAATGAATCCGGCGCCAATACAAACTTCATGCTCTCCACTCCCCGTTATGTTGTTCATGCTTCGATAGTTGTTATACGAACCATTGGAATACACCAAATACTAATGTCGAAACGATCGCTAGTGTTAGACCAACTGCAGTTTCATAAGGAATCAATTTCAGACGTTCTTTCATCTGCATGTTCACACTACCACCTGTTGCGTGGAAGAAGCTACCGTGAGGCATATGATCTAATACAGTCGCACCAGAGTGAATCATGGCCCCCGCTCCTAGCGATGCTACGCCAAGTCCCATAATGGTGGAGCCGAACACAGTGCTCGCTACGGCTGTACCTGCTGTTGTCGATGCTGTTGCAAGAGACATTAACGCACCACTGATTGGAGCAAGCAAGTATGCCGGCAGGCCAGATGCTGTAAGGCCATCGATAATAACATCCTTCAATTGCGAATTTGCAATGATACCAGCCAGTGTACCTGTCCCGATTAACATGACGGCTACACCCGTCATTTTACCAAGACCAAATACAGCGAACTCATTTAATTTCTTAAATCTTCCCATTGCAATAGCACCTGCTATACCTCCAACTGGAAGTGCGATAACTGGATCGACTACGATGCCTGCAATTGGACGAAGGGATAACAAGATAATGGCTACAAGTGGAGCTAGAATGGCTGTGAAGAAGCTTGGAAGCTGCTCATTTGGATTATTTGTTACCTCTGAAGCTTCTACTTTACTACCTTTATTGTTTAAACGTTTTGCGATGAAGTACGTTACGATAATCCCGAACACGGCTGGAATTATACCTGCTGCCATCAACGAAGTTAATGGAATATGAAATGCATCTGATGCTGCAATTGCATTCGGGTTTGGTGACATGATGTTACCGGCTTTACCGCCACCGATCATAGCGATCAGGATTGCCAATTTCGATAGATTCGCACGTTGTGCAATAGCTAATGCAATGGGTGCTACAGTAATAACAGCTACATCCACGAATACGCCGACTGCTGTAAGCACCATTGTTGCTAAGGCTAATGCGAGTAATGCTCGTGTCTCGCCGGCCTTCTGAACCAGCGTCTCTGCAATCTTTTTCGCCGCGCCTGATTCAATCAATACACCTGCTAACACACCTGCTGCCAAGATACGAAGCACGGCAGGAATCATCCCTTTGGCACCATCCATCATCAGCGTAATGGTATCCACCATACTCACCCCGCCGACTAAACCGCCTACTAACGCACCAATCATCATGCCGTAGGCTGGCGGTACTTTTTTCAATATTAGAACGATTGCTACAACCAATGCAGCTAAAGCACCTAAAACGCTTACACTCACTGTCATGAGTTATTCCTCCCAAGTTTACATAGAATCGTATATGTCGATATGTGGTTTGAGCTCATATCTATACTTTAGCGATATTTTGTAAGCGTTTCATTAGGCAGAGAAATAAACATTTCGCATCGTTTGATGTCTTTTTTTGTGCATATGCACATATATCCACTTATTCATCACGGTAATTACCACGATGTTCCAATAAATATAACCAACGCGCACTCATGAGTAGGAACAGCTCCTGATAATTTCTTGGATCTTTGCCTGTGAATTCGGTTATGCGCTGGAGTCGGTAGCGTAACGTATTCCGATGAATACGCAGTCGTTCAGCGATATGCTGTTGCTCCCCATTTTCGAAGTAAAATAGATCTAATGTCTGCTGAAGCTCACCACTACGATCCTCCTCCATAAAATGCGCCCATAGCTGCAGCAACTCCTCCGACATCCAATGCTGCACACTTGGAACGACCATCGTCTCCAGTTGCAGATCCGTTGCATAATAAACCGGCTCATCTGGATATATTGCATAGCCTGCACGCATCGTATCTTCTGCGGATTGAATGGACTTCATCATCCCTTGAATCCCTGTAAAAGGTTTCCCTACCGCGATACGTAGTGGAGAAATCTCCTTAACATCTAACCAGCGTCTTATTTGGTGAATCCCTTCACATATATCCGTATGTGGCTTCCGCTCGTGGAGATGCTCCTTGATCAGAACAACTTGTCTGGCATTACGAATGGTAATCAATTGAACAGCCGGGCGTCCTTCCAATACATCAGCTACCCGCTTCATTGTCGCCATTAGCTCCGCTTCATTACGATCAATTAATTCAATGATGCATGCGATATGAGGCTTATCCACCTGAAAATGAATCTGCTGTGCTTGATGTCGTAAAGTCTGCACGTTCCCCTCATCGCCATTCATCACCGCGAGCAGGAAATTCTCCTTCATTCGTTTGTCCCATTGTGCCTGCTCTAACAGCTTCATATGCTCAAGATACATCTCCGCCGTCATCTTCACCAATTCACCATACTTCGTCACTTCCTTGGGATCACCTGTAATCCCAATAACACCCACAATCTCATTCTCAAACTCAATAACAAGGTTTGTGCCAGGCAATACCCCCTGCAATCTTGCGGCGCTCTCCTGATCAATCTCGAATCTACCACGACGCTCGATCGCGAGTAATGCACCCTCATGTGATTGCCCTAACCGCTTACCATCGCCAGATCCAATAATTCGTCCTCGCTTGTCCATAACATTGACGTTGTACCCAATCACATGCATCGTACGTCGAACAATTTCCATCGCAATTTCTTTTGTCAAACCCCTCATGAATACTACCTCCTATTTAGAAAATCTCTATACGAACCCTTGTAAACTTCATGTAAAGCACACACAAATGCTTATATTTTAAGAAACCAAACGATGCTTCCCAATCTATCCCTAGTTCATGCGCGACATAATATAACTTTAAGATCTTATCATTAGCACAAGATGGGTCTGATTGAAACACTACAAGTATATATTGCGAAGAATGGAGATCATAATCGGACGGGAGTGTGGAATGATGTGGCGCAAGTAATCTTCCTCTTCTAATTGCCAACCTCTTTTTATAGGCATAAAATTAGTTGAGCATGTATAGATAAATTAGGACAGAGATGGAGTAGGAATGAATGATAAAATAGTCATGCCATTATGGACGATGTGCCTCTTTATTGTAGTGATGAATACAACGATGTTTAATGTATCGCTTCCAACCATTATTCAGGATCTCCAAATTTCTGCTGACCTAGGCTCATGGGTCATTTCCAGCTATTCGATTGGATATGCATTATCGACGGTTATTTATAGCCGGTTATCCGACCCTATTGTCGGAGGCGTCATCAGCCAGTACTTTGGCTGGAACGGATTGTTCGGAATTACTTGCCTGGTGCTTATCGTGCTGCCGGTACTGCTGCGGTTATTGCCTCGGAGGCTCTGTATCTGTTGCAGTCTGCGGGCTTTTGCTACATGCTCAGCGTGATATCTCTCCAGCAAAAGCATATCAGCATGTATATGGCGTGTTGCTCCTTGTTAGCTTGTGCTCGTTAGGAATTCTTCTTTTATATAAACGTTCTAACGCCAAGAGTAAGGTTGGGCAGTCTGCGCAATTCTAGAACTGAAACGAAAAGGTAATAAAGACGTATCAGATGCTATAGCAGAACTAAGGAAGGAATGGTAATAATGGACAATGGGATGAATGTAATCTTATTTGAAAAAATGCCGGAAGGCGGGCTGCGAGTCATTGAGGAACGCTCGTGGAGCATGAATATGATCGCAGCGCTAGAGCATGTCAATTATATAGTGGTTGGCAGTGTTGAATATGAAACGGTTGAAGGACGGCTGAATGTAGATGAAGGTAAGCTGGAGCTTTTACTTGTTCCGATGCACAACGAATGATTGAGATAAGGGAAGGAGAACCTTACGATGTCTAAAGATGAAAAGGATAAGGAATTAGCGGTATCCAAATTATTTACCTCTGATGGTAAGCCTATTCGAGTATTATCTACTTCGCTAGGCATAGCTCTGTTAGCAAATGCTATGTTTATTCCTGGCGGCGCAGGGGCTAGCGCAAATACTTCTGGAGATGAACCACAGCTAGTATCCTGGTCTACCGAAGAGGTTAAAGCCTATTTTGACAAAAATGTGGATTGGAATATTCCATATCCGGAAGGTGCACAAGAGGTAGAACAGGAAGGCCAAGGTGTTGTAACCAATAATGGAACGACGGTAGTGAATAACTATGGTGGATATCATTCAGGTTTTGGCTGGGATGACTTGCTGCTGTATCACATGCTGTTTAACAGTGGAGGCAATTACTCTTCCAGAGGATGGTCTAAGGACCGTCCAACTTATTATGGAGGCACGAGAACAACTTATAAGCCGCCTACCTATAGCAGTGAGAAGTTCCAGAATAAGAAGGTCCCCGGTTCTGTTGTAAAGCCCAAAACATCGACTTCCTCTACAGGCTCTATTACTAGAAGAGGTTCTTCCTCAAAAAATGGAATCGGTGGCACTTCCAGCGGATTAAACTCTTCGAAGAACTCTAAATCTAGCTCAGGCTCGAAGTCTTCTTCGAGATCAGGCTCAAGCAAGAGTGGTTTTGGCGGATGAGTGAGCAGCAGAGTGTATTTGAAATTCTAGATCAGTCTGGGCTTGAAAGAGGTCCGCGGGTCAAAGCGTTGTATGAGCTTGGGTTCACTTGGGCGGATCTTGAAGATGAAGAGTACTGGTTGGATGCAATTGCTGTAATGCGCAGGGACACTTATAAGGAGCTTGAAGAAGCTTCATCAAAACTCTGGGCTATCCTCGATAAAGCGGTTCGCTATGTGCATCTAAAGCGCGATTTGTATGAACTGCTAGGAATTCCCCCTGTACTTTGGGAGATGCTTGACGGGAGCCCTATGCCAGAAGAAGGATTCATTAGTCGATATGCCAGATTCGACTTTGCCATAGCCCATGATGGGACGATTAAGCTGCTCGAATTGAATGCGGATACCCCGACAGGTTATGTGGAAGCGTCGATAGCTACGCCGTGGATCTGTGATCAAGCTGGTGTGCACAGTCCAAATCAAGGGATGAAGGAACAAGTCGCGGCAGCTTGGCAGATAGAACGTCCAGATACCGCAGCTTGTGTCGCTTATGGATCTCATCTTGAAGATTCAGGTACGATTGAAGCATTAGTGAAGCACAGTGGTCTCGATATCCAGTGTGTGGATTGCCTTGATCTGTGGGTCGACAACGGAATTCTCAAGGATGGGGGGGACCGTGTGATCGAGCGGATGTTCGCCCTATATCCTAAAGAGTGGATGGCTGTTGATGAAGGCGGGGATGCCCTCGCCTATGCGGTAGAGCAAGGGAATCTTCAGCTCTTTAACGGCCCTCACAGTATATTGCTCCAGTCCAAGGGGCTAGTTGCAGCGGTGTGGGGAATGTATGAGCTGGGCTTGCTTTTCGATAAGGAAGAGCGAGAGACGATCTTGCGCTATATTTTGCCTACTTATAATAAGCCTGTATTCTCAGGAAACTTTGTGTCCAAATCTGTTTTTGGTCGTGAAGGGGGTTCGGTGCGCATGTTTGATGATAGTGGTGCACTAGAGCTTGAAGATGAAGACGGTTATGACAGTAGTCAGCTCTTCCCCACTGTGTATCAAAAAAGAGCCGATTTAGCACGGATAACGACTTCAGAGGGTGAGTTTCATCTGCTGACAGGCATGTTCGTGATTAACGGGAAGCCTTGTGGTATGCTCGGCCGAGCGGGCGGGTTGATTACAGGCAATGCCAGTCATTTTATTGCGTTGGGAGTGAGATAATTGGATAAGAGCAAGAAAGCCCGAATCGGAGCCTTATGTATGATGCTTCTGACGGTGGTGCTGCTACTTAGCGCATGTTCCAGTAATCAGGGCAGTGTATTTGATTCAGGAACAGCTCAAACTTCAGATAATGTAGCACGGGTTCCGTGGGATTACCGGGTGGTAGAGAGTACCGTAGGGGATTTAATTGGGAGTGACATGACGGTTTTGCCGGATAATGAACTGCTCCCGAATGATGGGAATTATGCTACTGGTGATAAAATTTGGACACTTCAGTTCATGGACGCCGAGTTAATCACGGATGCGGATCAGAAGAATGAAGTTCGCCTGTCTTCATGGAGCACGATTAAGTCTTATGCAGATGAAAAAACGGCAGCAGAGGATCTTACCAATCTTAAAGTATCGGTAACCACTGATGTTGATATTGTAGGAGTATACAAGACTAAGTATAAGGATAAAACAAGAAACTTTGCGGTGCTTGAGCTCCCTTCAGGTAATCGGATTAAGCAGCCGATTGATGATGAACGTTATACCGCATTAGAGAAAAAGAAGACCGCTTCCGTAGTCCTTGAGGAAGTACATGATTTTGCCGACTATGATTCGGCTTATGCGAAATTTCGGGGGTGGGCGAAGTGACGATTGTGGTTAATTTGGTAGTGAGTGTGTTTGTGATTATTCTTTTGCAATTGTTAGGCATGGTGATCTTTGGTTTGATGACTCCGTTTAAAGATATGGAGGAGCTGAAGAAAGGCAATGTGGCTGTAGCCTTGGCTTTAGGCGGCAAGTTTCTGGCAACGGCTATTATTATTGGCGTAGCGGCATATACGAATACCTCCATTCTGCACATGATCGTTTGGTTTGCGGTAGGTTATGTGTGCTTAATTGCGGCTTATTGGATCTTTGAATTGGCAACCCCAACCTTTAAGATTTCAGAGCATCTGGAGAAGGGAAATGTGGCAGTAGGCACTATGCTTTGCTTGGTGTTTATTGGGACAGCATTTGCGATTAGCAGTTTGATTGTTTAGTCCGACAATGGAAAAAGACCAGAATAAGGCTGCCCCCGATCCATCCGTCGAGTGGCAGCCTTATATTTCTCGCATAAACGCTTACCGTCCTTAAAGGACGCCGAGGGCGTTTTAGCTTGATGTGAAGAAGGGGTGGCAGATGCATCTGTTTCTGAGAATTTCCACCAAGATGATGCGGTTACGTAAACGGACGATAGGGTTAATCATTCTGATCTTTATAGTTCTTAGTGCGTCGATTGCTTACCTAATCGAGCCGGGTACGTTTCACAGTTGGTTTAATGCATTTTATTGGGTCATGACAACGATGGCGACCGTAGGGTATGGGGATTATTTTGCAGAGACTGTAGTTGGAAAGCTGTTTACCATGTTTCTATATATCTTTGGTATCGGCCTCCTCAGCTTGGTTATTGGTAAAGTCATTGACTCCATTGCGGAGGTGCAGAGAAGGAGAGGAGCGGGGACGTTGAGCTTTCGGGGAAAGGATCATGTGATTCTGATTAATTGGAGTAAGAAAGCACAAGCTGCCGTAGATGAGATTCTATGCTATTCTCCGAAATGCCACATTGTCATCATTGATGAGACAGGAACTCATCCTTTGGAGCATATGGATCAAGTCCACTTTATAAGTGGTGATGCCTCCAGTGACGAGACGCTACTTAAGGCTAACATTCATGAAGCTAGAGCGGCCATTGTGTTCGGCGACACACGGATTGATGAAGCATCGCTGATCGACGGCAAATCTTTGTTAATTGCTTCTAGCATTGAGCGCATTGCGCCACAAGTACATACGACTGTAGAAATAATGCAAGAGAAGAATATACAGAATTTCAGGCATGTACAGGTGAATGAGTTCGTTCTCTCGCATGATGCCATCTCCAGACTAGCTGTTCGATCCGCTCTGCAAGAGGGGAATTCTGAAGTAATAACGCAGCTGCTAAGCCGTAAATATGGTGATGATATTTATGAGATTCCAGTGAATGCCGCATGGAAGACCTATGGAGACGCATTTCAGAATTTGCTTCTGCAAGGTGCAACCTTGTTGTCGGATCGTAGCGATCTTAGTATCAATCGAAAGCTGGATCAGGCTATTCCTAAGGATGCTAGATTGTATGTGGTTTCCGATGAAGAAACGTATCGTAGGATTAAGGGTTAGGTCAGAAGTAGCTGGATTTGGCGGAATTTCGGAAGCTGAGGCTTCGCGGGGTTCCGCCTTTTTTGATAAAACGTGACTTATTTCACTGTTAAAATTGTTTTATGTTCAGATTTTGTTCAGATCTCTTCCTTATTATGGTCTATTATGTCCTAAGAACTATAATGGGGAGGATAAATAAAGAATGAATTATGGCTCGTTTCCTGAAACTTGAGACAGGTATATCAGCGTTGACGCATTTCACGGATACTTCCGGTCATTGGTCGGGCAATGCGATTGAAGCATTGTATAATGGAAAGTTCCTAGTATTGAGGATGGAAGCGAGAAAAAGGCGTAAGGAGGGCTCTTTTTTCGACAAAAAGATACAAAATGTTACATTTTGGTTTAAGTATATGTTGTATATTACCGTTATAGATAATACTAGGTAGCATAACGCAATGCTAAAGGAAGTGATCATTTGAGGAAAATAATCGCTGCTGCGCTGTCGATTCTAGTAGGTATCACAGGTCTAACAGCTTGTGAAAAAACGGCAACTCCAACAGCGACATCAACACCGACTACAACCGTCACTTCTCCTACGGAGTTACCCCTTCATGATGATTCAAAACATGATTCTACGGTAGCCCAGACGCAGGAAGTAATTGACTTAGAGCAGTTCATTACCTCGAAGCTCACAGGTGAGTACGGTGTATATACTAATTTTATAGAAACAGATCAGTCGGCGGAAGCGGCAAGTGGACACGAGGTTCTCAGTGAATCGGCATCTCTTAGGATGCTGGCAGCTGTGCGTAGCGGCCAACAAGAGCGATTTGCGGAACAATGGAATCTGGCTAAACAAATTTTTGATATGAATAGTGGTTTCAGCTACCGCTACAGCCCTAAACAGCAGAAGTTATATCCCTTGAATGCTGCCGTCGATGATTTACGTATGATTCGAGCTCTTTATGAGGCTGGGGAAAAGTTTGGTGATAACCGTTATACAGCTGAAGCGGATAAATATGGCGAGAGATTTTATGACTATAATGTAAAAGATGAAAACCTTTATGATTTCTACGATATGGAATATTCTTCAACCAACACATTCGTCACTTTGTGTTATATTAATTTGGGCACTTTGCGAAAGTTGTCGATTCCTAGCCAATTTAGTAAGAAACTGACGAATGATATGAACGTAATATTGGAAGATGGATACTTATCGGATGAATTTCCTTTTTATGAGACACGGTTTAATTATGAGACCGGAAAATATAGCTCAGAAAATATCAATACAGTAGAGTCGCTTTTATCGATTCTCGCCTTAGCAGAGGTAGATCAGGAGAAATCCACCAGCATTGATTTTATCAAAAAACTGGTCGAAGCTGGAACGTTATATGGGCAATATTCGAGAGAAGGTAAGCCGCTGAACGATATCCGGTCCACAGCCATTTATGCCATTACGGCTATGATCGGCGCAGAAATCGGCGATGAATCTCTCCACCATAAAAGCATTGAAAGAATGAACGAGTTCAGAGTAACAGATGTGGCTAGCCCACTGTATGGAGGATTCGGTGATGTCGCTAGCGGCCAAGCTTATTCTTTTGACAACCTGATGGCATTACTGGCCTATGTCTATTAACTTAAACTTAATGTATTGAAGGTGAACCTGCATGATGGATAACACGGTGAAAACACCTCTAAGGCAGGGGATAGCACTTGCTAATTTATCGGTTTCTCCTGCATTTCTTGCTGCATTTGGAGTGCTGCTTATTACCATCATCGCTTTGTTCACAGCTCCGTATGTCGGAATGGCGGATAATGGTGACTTTTTTCGTAGCATTTATAGTAATGGACTCTATTTCAATCTGCCGGATTATGATAGTCAGTACTTTGGTTATTTTGTGAAGCAATATGGGATCTTTCAATATTTTAATGAGAATGGTGCAATGTTATTTTCCTCTCAGTCCTTATTTATCAAGCTGGCTATAGGACTTAACAAGTTGTTCTTCAGTAGTGAGGTATTCGACATCCGCTTTCAAGCGGCGATTTATACGACTCTATATGTAATCGCAATTTACTTATTAATAGAGGCTATTACATGGAAGATGTCCCGAAAACAGGGATTCATCATTGCAGGTATTGCTATTTTTATATTCGGGGATACCGGGTATACGGCTTATTTTAACTCCTTTTACGGCGAGAGCGTTGTAATGATCACGATGATCTTCATGTTCGCTTCATGGCTGATGTTATATCGAAAAAGATACAATGACTACGCGATGCTGGCCGTTTTCGTGATTAGCACGCTGATCCTGACTACTTCCAAGCAGCAGAATGCTCCAGTGGGTATGATCATTGCTGTACTGGGATGTTCACTTCTCTGGATTCGCAGAGATAAGATCTTTCGTATCCTGACGATGGCTTCTCTTGCTCTGATGTTGTTCGCAGGTGTATTCACGTATTTGAATATCTCAAATGAGTTCGTAAACATTAACCAGTTCCATGCCATGACCCGAGGGGTGCTGAAGGAATCACCTGATCCAGAGGCTGCTTTAAAAGCGTTAGGGATGGACGAGCAATACGCCATTCTGAAGAACAGCATTCATTATGAGAAGTATGTGACCATAGACGTGAATTCACCACTTCTCGAGGAGAATTTCTACAGTCGTTATGGATTTGTATCCATCCTGAAATATTATTTAACGAACCCAGACCAGCTTAATTCAATTCTTAATGTAGCTGCTCGAAGTGCATTCTCGATTAAGCCGGCCGCTATGGGGAATTTCGAGCATTCCGTTGGTAAGGAGTTTCGAGCACAGAGTCACTTTTTCACCGGATACAGCCAACTGAAACTAACGCTGGCCCCGCGAACATTCGGGTTCATCTTCCTCTGGATGGTGCTTGTCATCGGTCTCTATATGCCATCCTTTGTAAAAGCGATCAAGTCCCGTGATTTAAGAGGTATGCAGCGAATGGTATTGATTGTCGCTTCGATTGGCATTGGGCTTTCAGGTATTTTTGTATCGATTATCGGGGCAGGCGATGCCGATATTTCCAAGCATGAGTTCTTATTTACATTATCCTTCGATTTAGTTACCTTTCTGACCTTATCCAGTGTGATTGGGCGTAGAATTTCTAAAAACAGAAATCAGGTTAAGCAGGTTAGCAAGAGCACTTCTAGCCCGTATACAAGGCCTCAAAAGGATGTGAGTGTATGAGCCTCAGAGGAGTTTTAAACGGTATATTGCTACTGACCTTGACCCTAACAGCCCTTCTGATTCCCGTCACACCTGTCCAATCTTCTGCTTCGCCACAGCAGGTTCTACTACTCTACGACAGTCTCGCTAAGGGGACAACGAAGGAAGGCAACGTGACTGAACTCCAGCGACTGCTGGCGTCCTATTCCATCAAAGTCACGCTTAGGAGTCTGGATCAATATGAACAAGGGATGCTGAATAATTACTCTAAAGTGATTATGATCCGTAACGCAGCGGATATTTTGATTACTAATAAATTCTATGTAGAGGATTGGGAGCATTATCAGGGACAGTATTTACACATCGGGTACAGCCCTCCAGCCTCGCTGAAAAAGATACTACAGTTAACCACAGATGTCATGTATGACGCGAATCCAGATCTCCAGATCGGGCAGTTCTCGGGAATTTCACTTCAGGTACAGGATATGCTCTATATAGCCGGAAGTCAGGGAACCCAGTCCCTTGGAAAGCTGATCTTCCAGGATGGCCTGCAAGCACCTTATGCTGTAAGTAAAGAGGATGCTGCATATGTTCCGTATTTTGAACAAGGGAATGTCAGTGCACTGGCGATGGGGTATGTTCTGAAGGATTGGATCCATATCAAGGCAACGCCTAAAGTGTATCTTGCGATCAAAGAGATCTATCCCTTCTCTGATCTGGGACTGCTGACAGAGACGGCAGAGCGGCTGTATCAAGTGGGGATTCCTTTTCTCGCAAGTGTACGGCCAGTGTTCAGCAATACCGATTATCCGGCAATGCAGCGTTATTTGGTAGCCATCAAAAGAGTGCAATCGAATAATGGCAGCATTCTGGTCAATGCCCCTATTGCGATGCATTCAACGAGTACTAGTAATATGGATCATTCACTTCAGGCGAAGATGAACGCGTTCATTAATCTGCTGGTGCATAACAAGATTGGGCCGCTTGGAATGGGTGCACAAATGCACTGGGCGTATGACAAGGAATACTCGGAGGCGGGGATGGGTTTTTTTGATTCTGTGATACTGTATCCGGATGAAAATGTTGATTATATGGAGCAGAGCGACACCTCTAAGTCCTTTCCATGCTCTTTATATAGTGTGCCGATTGATTTTTTGCAAGATCTGCAAACATCCAATAATGTGATGCCAGAACTGCCGATGGACACGGTAATCACTGTGGATATGCCTAAAGATAAGGAAGAACTTGAGGAAATGCTGAAGACGCTGGAACAATACTGGGTTTCTTTTGCGGATTATAAACAAGAAAGGCATGAGGTTGTAACAGACGTCAATACGATCACTTCATCAGAAGGAGTGATTTCTATCAATGGACAACCCCTGAGTCTGAATTATACGCCAGAAACAGTGAATAGCGATTACCGGTATACAGAAGAGCAGAAGAAGAGCTTTACGACGCTTTTTAATATACAGAATCAGTTCTTTATAGTTGCGATAATGATTTCGCTGCTGCTATTTGGCGGATTAATGCTCATCGGATACCGATTGTATAGGAAAAAGTATTTGAAATGAGACAACTAATCGTGATTTGGAGGATCCTATGACGATTTCAGACATACTGATGGTAATTGCAGTGATCTGTATCTGGTCTCTATTGCTGGTGAATGTGACCCTTATTATCGCAGGCTATTTATATTACATTAAATCAGAAAATGAGGACATGCCAGAGATAGAGGGCGAATATCCTTTGGTTTCAATTATGGTTCCTGCTCACAATGAGGGGGTAGTAATCTGTAAGACGGTGGAATCTCTGCTAGCGCTTGATTATCCGGAAGATCGATATGAGATTATTGTGATTAATGATAATTCCTCTGATAACAGTGCTGAACTGCTGGCCGGTATCCAAAAAAGAAATCCAGGGCGTCAGCTGATCGTTATTAATACGGATGCGATTACGGGTGGCAAAGGGAAATCGAATGCGCTGAATATAGGCTTCACCCATTGCAAAGGGCAGTTAATTGCGATTTATGATGCAGACAACACTCCTGAAAAAACGGCTTTACGTTATCTGGTCGCTGAGATCATGAATGACTCTAGCCTAGGCGCAGTAATCGGTAAGTTTAGAACCCGTAACCGTAACGCAAGCCTACTTACCCGGTTTATTAATATTGAGACGTTGTCCTTTCAATGGATGGCGCAAGCGGGACGCTGGAAGTTGTTCAAGTTATGCACCATTCCCGGCACTAATTTTATTATGCGCAGGTCTATCGTAGAAAGTATCGGCGGCTGGGATGTCAAAGCGATAGCTGAAGATACAGAAATCAGCTTCAGAATATATATGATGGGTTATCAGATCAAGTTCCAGCCGAAATCGGTCACATGGGAGCAGGAGCCGCAGACCTTAAAAGTCTGGTTCAAGCAGCGAACGCGCTGGGCTAAAGGCAACATTTATGTCATTGTCAAAAATATCCCACTGCTTTTCGATAAATCCGCCGCAAAAGTCCGATTCGATATTCTTTATTTTCTAGCTATTTACTTCTTATTGCTGATGTCGTTAATCACCTCAGATGTGCTACTCATCCTGCATGCTTTGGGCTATGTACATACTACCATTGCTGGGCTTAGCAATTTTCTCTGGCTGCTCGCTATCATTCTGTTCGTTGTCGGTACTTTCATAACGTTGACGACAGAGAAGGGCGAGATGAGCTTGTCCAATTTATGGATCGTAATGTTGATGTACGTCTCTTATTGTCAGCTGTGGATGGTTGTCGCCGCCTACGGATTATATCTTTATGTCAAAGACCTCATCTTCAAAAGAGAAGCAAAGTGGTATAAGACTGAACGCTATTAATAACGAACAAAGAAGTAATGTGAGAAATATGTGATCACAGGAGAAATAGAACATGATGATGAAAAAACAAATGGTTATACTGTTAACCTGCCTCTCTCTTTTTCTAATTCAATTGAATGTTGCAGCTGCCGAGGCTCCGCCTCAGGATACTAGATTAACCTACACAACCTCTTTCACAGGAGCAGATACTGTGTTAAAAGGTTCAAGTGCCCAGCAGCAATATTTTGAGGTCATGGATTATTGGAATGTGGATGAGATCAGAATTAACCTGCACTTTCAAATTTCGCAAATTACCAAGGAGCAGATTTCTAGCGTTACCTTAACGCTAAATGGCAGCCCATTCTATACGTTTAGGCCCTCTCTAAAAGACAATGGCGAACAACAGCTCGTCCTTCAAGCACCTAAGGGGCTTCTGAAAAAGGGAACCAATACGCTTGGCATTCAGGGTTATTTGCAGTCGAACAATACAGATGATCTTTACTGTGATGTTGATTATGATTATGAGAATTGGCTTCATCTGTTTAATACATCCAGCATTAGCGTGATGTATACGCCGAAGCCTTTGACTGGAGGGATTAGTGACTTTAGCGAGCGCTTCTCTGGCGTGGATACCTTAACGAAGAATCAAAGTGTTCTGACCGTACCTGATAAAAGCACAGGGGCAGAATTGGAGTCGGCTACTTATGCGCTCTCCGGACTTGTGAAGGGGAATACATTGGACAATAGAACGATTCCAATGCTTCCCTACCGGTCAGATGCGTTGAAGAATAAGGCTGCGGTTGTACTGGTAGCTATGTATGACCGAGTACCAAGTGGGCTAAAGGCTCAGCTAAGCACCTCTGAAGATTTAAGTACACATGCACTACTGCAGTTAGTAAATAAGGATACTCAGCCCCTACTTGTCGTAACCTCGAAGGATAAGAACTTACTGATTAAAGCAGGCCGTTTTGTTGCGAATGAAGAGTTATTGGGTCAAATCAACAGTGATATAAAGGTGGTCGATGATGCTACAGAAGTATCTGCACCACCCCTTTCGATTAGCTCCAATATTACGCTCTCAGAAACGGGTGATAAACTCACTGGGGCACGTCATCAGGAGCAGACATACTTTGTTTCACTGCCCTCTAACCGCTCGATTGCAGATTCAGGCAGAATCAGATTGGATTTTCGTTATGCACAGAATTTAGATTTCGACCGTTCATTAGTGACTGTCAGTATCAACAACACACCCATTGGCAGCAAGAAGCTGACCAAAGAGCTGGCGAATGGCGATAAGCTGGATCTTCCAGTTCCTCAAAGCTTGAATATCTCTGGTAATTTCACGGTAAATGTAGCCTTTGATTTGGAGCTGAAGGGAGCCGAATGTACTTTAGATAAGGAACAAATGCCGTGGGCGTATATCAGCAAAGATTCTGTAATGCGTCTTAATACTAAGGATCGTACGGATCTTTTGTTTAATAACTATCCGTATCCGTTCATACGAGACGGGCTTTACAATCAAGTAGCAGTCGTGCTGCCACAAGAAATGGATGATTATTCATATTTGAGTTTAGCTAATGTATTTAATCTACTGGGAAAATACGCTAGCGGAAATATAGGCAACATTCAATTCTACACAGATACCATTAGCGCTGATCATTTGAAGAATAATAATGTTATCGCTATAGGCTCGTATAAGAATAATAAGATCATCCGTGATCATAATGATAAGCTCTATTTTCAATATAACGGGAACGGAACAGCGATTCGTTCCAATGAGAAGATGAGTATTGAAGATCATTACGGAGCTCAAATCGGTACACTGCAGCTGATTGAATCGCCATTTGAGGCGGGACGGGGGTTACTTGCTGTTACGGGAGCCCACTCTGAAGAGTACTATTTAGCGTCGAAGTTAATCGCAACAGAGCGGGACAAATGGAAGGTGTTTGGCGATGGGGTAATCGTTGATAAGGACGGTAATATCAATGCGCACCGTTTCAAGATCATTACTGGAGCAGCAGAGGATTCCGTGGTTAAAAAAATAACGGAACGAACGGACGTGCTGAGCTTCGTTATCGTAATTGTGCTGGTACTGGCACTGGTGATTCTATCGCTGATCCTGCTGCTTCGTAAACATATGAAGAAACGTGGTGATAACCGTGAGACGTAATCGCAGCGGTTTAGTTTCAGATATCGCTCTCTTATCGTTCCTGGTGCTTCTTTATATTTGTATTGTTTTCATATCAGGGACACCCGACGATTATATCCAGAATATTATCATTTTAAATGTGGCTTTTATTCTGGCGGTTGTTACGTATTTTACAACGGTGACTGCAGGGTTGGTCTTGAACCTGGTATTTATATTTGCTTACGGCTTCTACACGATGTATAAGACGATATCTTTGGGAGAAACGATTGGACTGAATACGTACTTCTGGCTAATTATGACCCCATTGTTAACAGTGGTACTGTGGATATTTACATTAAGCAACCGAGAGCTGCAGGCTGAGAATCAGCGTTTGGAGAAAAAGACTGCCAATATGGCGATCGTAGACGAGAACACTGATCTGCGTAACAGTATTTCTTTTCAGAAGGATGCCACCTTATTTACAGGCATTTCGACTCGATATCAGATTCCACTCACACTGCTTGTAGTGAAAGTGAAATACTGGAATGAGATTAGACGTATTATTCCCGAAGATAAGCTGGCTGAGGCCATTCACGACGTGTCTCAGCTTAGTCAGGCCAGTATTCGTACCAATGATGCATTGTATTTACTAGACAAAGATGACGCAACATGGGGCCTGCTGCTGTTCACCGATAGCGATGGAGCAAAAATCGTAATCGAGCGGATTAAGTTGAAGCTTCAAGAGCTTAATGACACTGAATTTGTCAAAAAGTATAAAGTCAGCCTCGGTCTCAAAATTGGTGCGGTACAATATCAATCTGGCACTATTGAGAACCCATTAGATTTTATTGTTCAGGCAAAAAAACAGCTGGAGTATGATGTATAAGCCGGTTGAACGTAAGGGAATATAAGGAATATCGGATAGTAGTTGACTTTACATGTCGATTTCACGTATGATGGAGTGGTGGTCTAAATCGTAAGATTTACGAATTTTCCTACGTTTATTAGGTTATACTTATAGATAAACCTACAGATCATTTGGTTAATTTACCATAAAGGCTCCACTAATTTGTTCAGAAGGAGGACGATCAGAATGAGAGAAGGCATACATCCAAAGTACAACAAGGTTATTTTCATGGATGCAAGCGTAGGCTTCAAATTCTTGAGTGCATCTACAAAATCATCCAATGAAACAATGGAATGGGAAGATGGTAACACTTATCCTGTTATCCGCGTGGACGCAAGTTCCGCATCCCACCCATTTTACACTGGTAAACAAAGAGATACAGAACAAGGCGGCCGTGTTGACAAGTTCAAACAACGTCTTGCACAAAAGAAATAAGCATTCATACGGTCAAGCAAAAACGCCCTTGGCGTCCCTAATGGACGGTAAGCGTTCTGCGAGAAATATAAGGATAATGTATAGCGTGAAACTTGTACTTTCTTATATTTTTAAAAAGGGACAACCCATTTAGAAGCGTTCGCTTCAGGGATGTCCCTTTTTTGTGTTCAGGCATGTTAGAATGAAATGGAATTGACAAATTTCGATAGTGGCAGGGGAGCGATCAGTAGTGGAAAATGAAATAAAAGTAGATACAGTCCTTAAGAGTGAGGACGTTCAGGAGTTTAACCTATGGTTCAGCTTGAATAGCCGAATTATACTTAACTCTTTCAGTGTGGTTGCTTATTTTGTGATTTTGCTGTTAATTACTAAGGATTACAGTACTAAAAATATTTCAATTCTTGCTGTGACTGCTGTGATTCTTGCCGCTGTTTTATGGTATATGACCAAATCAAGTTTGATCAAAAAATCTAAAAAAGCCTTCGCAACAGACAGTTTGTCACAGCAGCCTCAGAGCTATTCCATATCAGATGAGGGCATAAAGTACGTATCTGAGGCAGGTTCCGGGCAAGTGAAATGGGAAGAGATACATAAAATAGGTGAAACGATGAACTTGTTCGTATTTTTTGTGTCCTCTAATAGAGCGCTGATTATCCCTAAACGGTACTTTCAGTCGGTACAAGATAAAGTTGCATTTAAGGACTTGGCCAGAAAGTATATGTTCTCCCATCGAGTAAAGTTCAAATCGTAAGATGGACAGATGTGCTGGTATTTGTTGATTCATTTGTAGGATTGATTAGGATATAATGATAGGAGCGACTTGAAAAATAGGAGAAATATGGCATGCCGTGGATTCAAGGATATCCGTATTACTTATTAAATATACAGCAGGCTCCGCTTTTTTTAACGCTTACAGGCTTTACGGCCTTTACTTATCTCCCCGCAATTATAGCGGCTTATTTGTGTTTATTCATTGACTCCAAATCTACAATCTATCCTTTAACTAAAAACCTGGATGGGGGAGAATATTGATCTTTTTATGAGGTTATGGAGTTTCTTTGATAGCGACGGAACATCAGGCAACAGAGAACAAAGGGATGCTAATCGTTTTTAGTGACCATAGTGAAAAGAAGCGGTATGAACGTGAGTTGGTCTATCAAGCAACGGTAGATGATTTGACGGGACTTTATAATCGCAGGCATTTTATGCAAATGGTGCAAAATCAAACGATTCCGGACGGACTAGGAATGGCACTGTTGTTATTTGATATCGATGATTTTAAGTTAATTAATGATACCTATGGTCATTTAGCAGGAGATCAGGCATTAGTTGATTTCTCGAATAAAATACTTCAGGTGTACCAAAACAAAGGCATTGCCGGGAGAGTCGGGGGCGAGGAGTTTGCTGTATGCTTTTTTGCTGAGGATAAACGTGCAGCCTTGATGGAAGCAGAGGATTCTCGCACTACGATGAGTGATTATAAAATAATTTTGAATGAACACGATAGCATTCAGCTTACCGCTAGCATCGGAATTTCTTTTACAGAGCGCAGAGAGGTGACTTTCGAAGATTTGTATCGGGAAGCGGATGAAGCGTTATATGGTTCCAAGAATTCGGGCAAGAATAGAGTATCGCTAGGTCGTGAACCCATTTTAAGAGAGTCGATGAAGGGATAAGAGATGTCTAATGAACCTGACAATTAATGAAGTGATGAGTAAGCTTGAAGAGATGGGGACAGAGCAAACGAAGCGTACCTTCGTACGACATGGTGCTAAGGAGCCTTTATTCGGAGTAAAGGTAGGCGATTTGAAGAAACTGGTTAAGAATGTGAAAAAGGACCAGAGTCTAGTTCGGGCTTTGTATCAGACGGGTAATTATGATGCGATGTATTTGGCAGGACTCACGGTTGATCCTAAGAGTCTTACAAAAGAAGAGCTTCAGGGCTGGGTGTCAGTGGCTTACTGTTATGCTTTAGCAGAATATACGGTAGCCTCTGTCGCTGCAGAGAGTCCACACGCGTTGGAGCTTGCCAGAGAGTGGATTCGTTCCTCAGATGAAATGGTGGCTACCTGTGGCTGGAGTACTTATGGAAACTACATTTCAGTTACACCGGATGATCTGCTCGACATTACTGAGATTAGAGAGCTACTACAACAAATTCAGACTACCATCCATCAAGAACAGAATCGAGTCCGTTACACGATGAATATGTTTGTGATTATTGCTGGTAGCAGCGTAGCCGAATTGCTTGGTGAGGCAACGGAAATTGCTGCAAGCATCGGAAAGATCCAAGTACATATGGGTCAAACCGCATGTAAAGTACCGCTGGCTGTAGATTATATTGCTAAGGTTGAACAGGCTGGAAAGCTTGGTGTGAAGAAGAAGACTTGTATTTGTTAGCAGATTTCTCAGGATAAAAATAATCAAACCAAAGGCCAGTTCCCGTAATCGGAAAACTGGCCCTTTTTATATGCTCTTATTGTTGAACGGAATCTACTACGACTTTAGCAGCTGTGCCGATTGGTGGCAGGCTCTTAGTCAGCATAGGGCTGTAGAATCCTATAACTTTTGCGCCTTTTACAAGCTCGCTGCTGTTTACAGCTTTGCCATCAGTGTTCATTAGCACAGTCTCTTTATTAATGCGAAGTACTACTTCTTGTTGTGACTGTTCGGTCAGGCCACTGCCTTTAACGGTGATGCTGATGTTTCCTTCATCATCTTTTTGAACTTCTTCAATGGTACCTGCAGTACCCAGAAGATCATTTTGTTTCTGCTCATCTAGAACAGTGATCTTGTAAGTTGGGGTTTGCGGTGGCAGGCTCATGGTCATGATCATGGAATGCTCTGCTTTTACGGTCATACCGATATGGAGATCTTTCAGAGCAAGCTTAGTACCGTCTGCCATTTCGATAGTCGTATCTTCACCTACATTCAGTACGATGCCATCTGTGCCTACACCCTGGATCTGAACGGATTGGTATTTGCCCTCATTATTGACAGCTGTAATCACGCCAGTCTTGGTCATATGCTCTTCCTGATTAGCAGCAGTGATCACGATGGAATCTCCCTTCACTGTCATGTTGTAGTGGATGATTTCACTTACAAAGGAAGCTGGAACATACAAAATGGAGTCAACCAATTGTGGTGCAGTTCCAAGCGTAGTATTCATTTTGTTAATGCTATAGCGATCTTCTCCGGCTTTCACTGTAGTGAACACAGCACCATTGATAAGATCAACGGATTTAGTTTGTCCATTCCAAGTTAATTCAAAGCCAAGTGCTTCAGTAACCGAACGAAGTGGCACCATAGGCTCTTTGCCATTTGTAGTTTGGAAGCCTGTTTCTTTCAGAGCGGAACCGTTGATTTCAATCGCAAATGTTTTTTGGTTAGCGCTAACGATGGTTTGAGCAGCATCATTTTTGGCAGAAGTTGTTGTTGGTGCGGCATAGGCTGCTCCTGTTGAAAGTGCTAGGGACAAAGTTAAAAGAACTGTACTTGTTTTTAAAATGTTGTTCATAGTTGTGAGCTCCTTTTTAAGTTCATTTGTTAGTGTTGTTATTATCTAGACGGGGCATCCCTCAAATATGTTGCAGTTTTTTGCATAAAAAAGAGTAAGTGACCCTGCCGTTTGTAGTAAAATGGAAATATTAACAATCGTTCACATTAGGAGGCGCTATGGAGTCATTCAAAGATCGACTTAGATTCATGAAGGTCCAGCAGGACGGGCTTATTAAGGAATATGAAGCTCTGATTGCGGAATATGAAAGTCACGATCTGGTCAACGAGAATGAACACTTGAAGAAGCAATATGAGAAACATAAGCTTGCTTTAGTGGAGTTAAAGACTCAGGTAGGGAAGCTCCAAGAAGAGAATACGGAGCTAAAAGTTACGCTAACGGAACAAATTTTAGATGAGAAACTTGGCATTCTTAGCCAGTCGAGACAGAAGCTGCAGACTTATTTTGCCTCTAAAAGCCTTGCCCATACGGACCGGCTGACGGCTTTTGAGATGGACACAAAGCGTCATATTCAGCAGCTGTACCAAACAGCTGCGAGGCAGCTTGGTGAGGATAAAGTGGAGTTGTCCAGTCGACTTGGAGCGTTGTCGGCGGAGTTAAATGAGCGTGTACTGGCGCAGCGACAAAGACTGAGGGAATCCGAAATTGTCCTGAACTCCAGAATGGATAACGGATTACATGATTTTGCCTCAGAAGAGATCAGTGAAGAAGTATTGGAGCGTCGAAGAAAACAAAATCAGATCGAAATGAAAATTGGACTAGGCTGGATTAACAAGCTTGGGATCTTGTTGCTGATCTTGGCCGTGGGAGCAGCATTCAGATACTCCTATTCCAATTGGTTCACCGGTTATATGAAGGGAGGCGCCTTTTTCCTACTGGGTTTACTGATGTTAGGGGGCGGGGAGTGGCTATACCGCAAAGGAAAAGGGACGTTCGCTTTAGGGCTACTTGGCGGCGGGATTTCAGTGCTGTACGGCTCTATTTTCTATAGCTATTTTTTACTGGATATTATCAGTATTTATGTAGGGCTGTCCTTATCTGTGCTCGTCACTTTGACTGCGGTGCTCCTGTCTTTAAGGTATGAATCACGAAGTATTTGTGCATTGGGCTTAATCGGAGGGTACCTGCCGCTATATTCTTATCTTGGGGCCTTCGGGCTTTCAGGCAACGCAGTTTATGTGGCAATGGGCTACTTATTTCTTCTGAATTTATTCATTCTGCTAATCTCCTTCCGCAAACGCTGGAACGTGGTCAATTACATCAGCTACTTATTTAATACACCCTCCATGCTGATATTAATAGCGTTATCGGATAGCAACGGAATGAATATGATTTATGCGGTGCTGACTTTTGCGATGTATTTGGGCATTACGTTATGGTACCCGTTTAAGTATCGCTCCAAGTTGTCTTGGTGGGATTTCTCTCTACTGGGATGCAACACGTTTATTAGCTGTCTTACCTTGTATCTTCTATTTCTGGATGCAGGGCTCAAGGATTACAATGGTGCGCTGGCGCTGCTCTTCTGTCTGCTGTATCTAGGGCTTGGACGAGGGCTTGAAAAACTGATGCCACAAGAAAAAGAAAGCATGCTGCTGTTCTACGCTACTTCGCTGACCTTTGGTATTCTGATGATTCCGTTCCAATTCGGAGCGGCTTGGTGGTCCATTGGCTGGTTGGTTGAAGGCGTTGTGCTTACCTTGTTTGGTAATCTGAATCGGTTTAAAGGGATGGAAAGGGCAGGCTGGGGTATTTTAACGCTTTGCCTTGCGGTGTTCTTCGGATTAAATGTACCAATGCAGCTCAGTATAGCCAATGAATGGTTGAATTCCGCAGACGTCTATTTTCCGCTAAAATATGTCTTCATTACTGCAGGCATGCTGATTATCGCCGTATGGTATGCCGTTCAGCATAATCGAAAGGATGTCCTACAGCGCAGTGAGCCTTACGAAATCACCTTAGCCCTGTGGTTTAAATACGCGGCATTATTGAATTTCTGGATCTATGGTTTGTATGAATCGAGAAGACTGTATCGTCTGGCTGTACCGGAGGATTTCTCGCATAGAACCTTCTATAATTTGCTGTTGTCTGCTCTGTTAACTATTGTTCTGGCTTATGTTTTGCCAAAGGTGAAGGTGCTGTATGACACGATTGTTAAGTATTTTGTGAGACTTCTCTTTGGGATCGGCTACGCTATTTGTTTGGTGATTACAGTAGGCTTGCCAAGCCTGCAGAATGAGCTTGCACGTAATACCGGGGCTGATTATATCGCACTGGGTATACTCATTATCTTCAATATTTTCGTGTGGTTTAGTGGACGTGATCTGCTGATCACCTTGCTTAAACGTGAGTATAAAAGTATGGAGATCTATCCTGTTTTCATGGGAGTGTATCTACTCGGAATCATCACCGCTTTTCTAGGGGTACAGCTGCAATTAAGCGATGCAGGATTAATATTTAGTCTTGTGTATCTGTTGATAGCAGTTCTGTTCATCATGTACGGCTTCCGCAAAAGATATGTGTACATCCGGCGCTTCGGCCTTGGATTAACGCTTCTGGCGACAGGTAAGCTGCTGCTATACGATCTGGGACTACTGAATACCGGAAGTAAAATTATCGCTTATGCCAGCTTTGGGATTTGCCTGCTCGGGATCTCCTATCTCTATCAAAAGGTGTCAAACAAAATGGAGGAGGGGCAGGCAACGACGGAGAATGTGACTAAGGGGTAACTTACAATGTGAATCATGGGAAGGAAGACGGGGATGTATCAGACTTATATTTTCGATCTATACGGTACACTGATTGATATTGAGACAGATGAGGAGCAATCTGAGGTATGGGAAAGGTTAGCTCTCCATTTCGGATATCAGGGACTCTCTATATCAGGTGGTGAACTGCAAGAACGGTTTTTGCGGGAGAGGGATCTTCAACTTGATGAAGCTGCACGGAGCTGCGAGTATCCGGATTTCGTAATGGAGGAAGTGTTTCGGTCTGTGGCCCGTCAATTAGGTGGAGAACCGGATCAAGCGTGGTTATATGAAACCGTGAGGTGGCTACGGACGTTATCGATGGCCCATATCTCTCTATATGAGGGTGTGACTGAAATTCTACAAACGTTAAGAGAACGAGGCAAAAAGGTATTCTTGCTCTCCAACGGGCAGAAGACATTTATTGAGGCAGAGTTAACTATGCTCGGAATCATACATCTATTTGATGGCATTGCGATCTCTTCGGAAGCAGGGGTGAGCAAGCCTGATCCGCTATTTTATCGCTATTTAGTCGAAAGGTATGGAGCGGATTTGAGCTCAGCCATTATGATTGGAAATGATCCTCGTACGGATATTGAGGGTGCTCTGAAGGCAGGGATCGATTCCTGCTACATTCACACGGCTTCTTCACCGTCCAATATGGTTGTGAAGAGTACGTATTCTATATGGGATGGTGGTTTGCGGCAAATCCCAGGTTGGAGCTCATAGTTGAACTACAAAGTCCCCGTCCCCGGCTTCTTACTCACCGGTTACGGGGACTTTGTATGATCACAATGCCGTTTGTTTATGCTTGATTAGATTACGCCTTCAGCCAACATAGCATCGGCTACTTTCTTGAATCCAGCGATGTTCGCTCCTGCAACGAGGTTACCGGACTGTCCATACTGCTCGGATGCATCTACAGACTGTTGATAGATGGAAACCATGATCTCATGCAGCTTCGTATCAACTTCTTCAAAGCTCCAGGACATACGCATGCTGTTTTGGGCCATTTCAAGCGCAGATACAGCTACGCCGCCAGCATTAGCAGCTTTGGCAGGCGCGAATAGCACGCCAGCTTGTTGGAACTGGTGAATAGCTTCAAGGGTGGATGGCATGTTGGCGCCTTCGCCTACTGCTTTTACACCATTCTCAATCAGTTTCAAAGCCATAGCTTCATCAATCTCATTCTGAGTAGCACTCGGAAGGGCGATATCACAAGGAATAGTCCAAATTTGAGTGGAATCTTCGGTATACACTGCGTTAGGGTGTTCATTCACATATTCACTAATCCGTTTTCTTTCGACTTCTTTCAGGCGGCGGACAGTTTCGAGGTTGATGCCGTTTTCGTCATAGATATATCCAGCGGAGTCACTACAAGCTACGACTGTTGCACCTAGCTGTACAGCTTTTTCAATCGCATAGATCGCTACGTTACCAGAACCGGAAACAACAACGCGACTTCCTTCAAAGGAAAGGCCTTTTGCTTTCAGCATCTCGTTTACGAAATAAACTGTACCGTAACCAGTAGCCTCTGTCCGAGCCTGACTTCCGCCGTAACCAATACCTTTACCAGTCAATACGCCAGCCGGATATCCTCCGCGGATCCGCTTGTATTGTCCGTACATGTAGCCAATCTCACGACCACCTACACCGATATCTCCTGCAGGAACGTCTTGGTCAGGGCCGATGTAATTTTGCAATTCAGTCATGAAGCTTTGTGCAAAACGCATGATTTCGCCTTCGGATTTTCCTTTAGGATCAAAGTCGGACCCGCCTTTACCTCCGCCGATGTGTTGGCCGGTAAGAGCGTTTTTGAAGATTTGCTCGAAGCCGAGGAATTTGATAATACTAGCATTAACGGATGGGTGAAAGCGAAGTCCACCTTTGTAAGGTCCAATGGCACTGCTGAACTGTACACGATATCCACGGTTAACTCTGACCTTGCCTTGATCATCTGTCCATGGAACACGGAACATAATCAAACGTTCTGGCTCAACCAATCTTTCCAGAATGGCATTCTCCTGATACTTAGGTTCAGCAGCCAGGATTGGAAGCAAAGATTCAAGGATTTCCTTTACAGCCTGATGGAATTCGGGCTCGAAAGGATTACGCGCAACAACCTGTGCGTATACGTCTTCGATGTAACGATGTGCCTTGTTGCTGTTTGTGTCTAATTGCTGGGAAGATACAGAGCTCATGAATTCAACCGCCTTTTCTAGTATTCAATTTGGTCCAACACTTTTTTTATATTTTGGCACAAGTCAATGTTCCTCACAACTGTTTTTATTAAATAACTTACCTGAAGTGGAATGTTGTAGAGCCTGTGATAGCAAGAAAAGTGTGAACAAACCGCGGTATACTTCGCGTAATGACGCGTTAAAGCGTGAAATATGCTACAATGGATGTGTAATAATTGTAGGGAGATGAAATTTGAAAAATGAGTGACAAATTAAACGAGCAGGAATTAGTAACTGTATTATCTGCCAAAACCAAAGTAGATCCTAAATTAATTCGTTTAGTATTGAAGCATGAACAGACCTTTATCAATAACGCCAAGGCCAATGCCAAAGGCGAGGTAGACATCGACAATGATGATCTGGTGGACTATGTTGTTGCCCAGCGTGATGTGAAGCTGGATGAAATCACAGTGGAGACAATTCTTGATGCGGAGATGGACTACTTAATGGATAAAGGGCTGGCAGGATACATCGATTAATCCTTGCATATTTCCGGCTCTAAACCCTTTTGTATAAGAGGAGATAGAGCCGGAATGAAAAAAGTAGGCTTTTACATTGCATTTAATGATTTAGTGTGGTACAATGAAATTAATCATAAATTTAACCCTTAATTCACATATTGTAAAAGGTTATCATTTGTGCGTATGAGTCCTTTTCCAATGTGTGAATTTTTATTTGTTCGTACACTACGTAGGAATAAAAGGACATGTGTTAAATAAAATATTGGAGGTAATATTATGCAAACAGGTACAGTGAAATGGTTTAACGCAGACAAAGGATTTGGTTTTATCGAGGTTGAAGGTGGAAGCGACGTATTCGTACACTTCTCCGCAATCACAGGCGACGGATTTAAATCTTTGGACGAAGGCCAACGCGTTGAGTTCAACGTAACTCAAGGCGCTCGTGGACCACAAGCCGAAAACGTTGTAAAACTGTAATTCGAAAATTAGGCTGCCCTTAACACAAGTTGAGGGCAGCTTTTTTATTTTTCATCTTATGAATCTGCCCCTAATAGGGTGGCGAAATTGTCTCGATTCGATCCAAGGAGGGGTACTTATGTATTTTCGTAAAAAAGCACTGGAGGATCTTCCGCAGGAAGACACAGCCATTTGGTCTTGTACCAAGGAAGGTTGCACCGGTTGGATGCGCGATAACTTTGCATTTCAGTACGTACCTACCTGCTGGCAATGTAACTCTCCCATGACGAGAAGTATGAAGATACTGCCAATGCTTGTGAATACGAATTCAGATATGAAGGCTATGAAGAAAGGCATCACGATTAAGTAACAGCCTTTACTAAAACCATGCCCTAGAGATGGCTAAATAGAAGCAGCTAACATACTCAAACAGCTGGACCCTTGATGGTGGGCAGCTGTTTTTTTGTTGGAGTATTTTATTTCTGTTCGAGCAATTTCTCCCACTCGGTTAAGATGATGTTCTCTGAGAGATGTTTCATATGTTCTGGAACCTCTACATGGCACATCAATTCCAGGCTGTTGCCGTCCGGGTCGTTGAAGTACACAGAAGCATTCCCTTGATAAGCTCGGATAAAAGGCTCAACGGAAGTTCGATTACGAAACGGAACAGCGTCTACCCCAATGGATTCCAGCCATTGCAGCGATTGCTTCAGATCCTCATAAGTTACGCGGAAGGCAATATGCCGTAAAGATGGGTGGTATGGCGTTTCTACTTCCTTACCTTCCCAAATACCGATCCAACTCCGACCTTCCTCCATCCAGAAGAATGCAGTTTCCTCATCCCTCCAGGCCATTCTTAATCCCAATTTCTCATAAAATTCGATAGATGCCTCAAGATTACTT
Organism: Paenibacillus pseudetheri; assembly: GCF_924513355.1. Lineage (NCBI taxonomy): Bacteria > Bacillati > Bacillota > Bacilli > Caryophanales > Paenibacillaceae > Paenibacillus > Paenibacillus pseudetheri. The sequence continues at coordinate 294,383 of NZ_CAKMAB010000002.1, read as the reverse complement.
ACTGGTAAATGTGCTTCGTATAGTCCTTTTATCATATTCTCGTCTCCTCGTGCAGGCTTAGCCTGAATTTTATCAAATAACTACCAGGTTCTTCCGTGTATCAGTTCCCATTCTTTCCAGGGTACCATTCCTAGCTCAGGTCTGGGCGGATCAGGCAGTACAGCTAGGAACTCTAAGGAATGGCCATCTGGATCACTGAAATACACGGATACGGCTGGCATCCAGCCAAATACATACAATTGCCCCTTATCATCATCGAGGAAGTTGGAGGCTTCAATCCCCTTGGCCTTCAGTATTCTCCGAATGGGCTAAGGGTAGCCCCAGAACATGTTCATAGAAATGAGCAGATTGTTCAAGGTTAGTTACGATGGGTTTTAAACAGTCCTTTGATCATAGGGCGGCACCTGCCGGGCTATTGATTTTGCGAGCTGAATTTAGGAATGATTCTAAGACTAGGCGAATGCGATCTTCAATTTCTTGAGCGCCCTCGTACCCATGAAGCGATAAAAAAGGTGGACCCTTAAGATCTGGTATGACCTTAGAGAACCACCTAAATAAATTCGTTAATTTACAGCTGCAGGGGTAGTGGAAGGTGTGACGTGTTCTACATCATCGTGCTGAATCAGTCCATGTTTCTCCCAAGCTCGACTCTTCCAGCGGAAATACATAATGACAGCTCTTGTCCACTCATCAGCCGCAGTGGCAATCCACACACCGGCTAATCCTAGGTTAAGCTGGAATACCAGAAAATAGCCAAGGGGTAAACTCATGCAGACCATGGAGATCAGTCCCATATATACTGGAAACTTCGCATCGCCCGAGGCGCGTAGTGAGTTAATAATGACCAAATTGGTTGTGCGCCCGGTCTCTAGGAAGAAACTAAGCAGTATAACCTGAGCCCCTATCAGAATAATGTTCTCGTTGTCTGTGAAGAGGCCGAATAGCGGTACCCGGAAGACGATCACAAGAGCATCTATTACTACTGTGACCAGAAGCGCCCACTTCACACTGGTGAATACACGCTTATAGGCCTCCTTGGGGCGCCTAGCTCCCACCAGATGTCCTACGATAATGGAGGTTCCCATCGAGACGGCTACACTGAATAAATAAATGTAATTGGAAATGTTGAGCGCGTATTGACGAGTGGCCATAGCCTCGGCGCCCAGATAGGTAATATACAGCGTGAATACGAGCTGACAAGATTGATAAATAATCGATTCAAACGCGGACGGGATGCCGATTTTGAGAATTTGCTGCACATATTTTTTGGAAAGATGAATGTAGTAGGTTAACTTCACCCGTACCTCCATCACTCTGTAGAGCAATAAGAAGAAAATAATAAGGCAGATAAACCGACTGACAACCGTTGAGATAGCTGCACCTTCGACACCTAACGCTGGAAGTCTAAAATGACCATAGATGAGTAAGTAGTTACCCACCACGTGAATGATGTTCATCAGCAAGGATACGACCATCGTCTGTTTAGTGAAACCGTGCGTACGGATTGTGGTCGCCAGAGCATTGATTAATGCTTGGAGAAAAATACCGCCCCCGACAATATGTATATAGGATTTAGCGTAAACGAGAATATCCCCTTTTACATTCAGTGCAGTTAGTAGAGTCCCTCCGAATATCAGCAAAAGCGTACTAAGGACAATTCCTACTAACAGGTTTAGGGTAATGGCATTGCCGGTCACTTTTGCGGCTTCCAGAGGTTTTTTGGAACCGAGGTATTGGGAGACCACAATAGCTGCGCCGTTACCAATTACACTGAGAACTAAAATAGCCATCGCGATAATCTGATTCGCTGCGCCAACACCCGATACTGCATCGTCCGATACGGAGCTAATCATAAAAGTATCCACACTGCCCATGAGCATAAATAGAAACAGTTCCAGGAATATCGGCCAAGTTAGTTTTACAAGGTTAAATTCTTGGTGATTATTGTGCTTCATTGTACACCTTCTTACATCATGATTAATGTCCTGTTAATTCATAAACAAACTGTAATGTTAGCACAGCTTTCATGAAAATGCAGTACTTTTACGAAAATACGACAAAAGGTTATTAATTGATGCAAAGATAAAGCTGGTAGCAGCACATTAGTATCCTCCAGGTAACTACATCACAATAAAGTGCCTACTTCCCCTAAGGGGTGTAAGGACCTAGAATTTGTACATGACTTACTAAAATATATTAACAAGGAGTGCAAATAAATATGAAATTACAATTAGCATTGGATCTAGTGGATATTGCGGGAGCGAAAGAGATTGTGTCAGAGGTTGCTGAATATATAGATATCGTTGAAATTGGAACCCCTATCGTTATAAATGAAGGTTTGCATGCAGTGAAAGCAATCAAGGAAGCTTTTCCTGCTTTGACGGTATTAGCTGATTTGAAAATCATGGACGCAGGTGGATATGAAGTGATGAAGGCCGTGGAAGCGGGCGCGGATATCGTTACTGTGCTTGGCGTATCAGATGATGCAACCATTCGAGGTGCGGTGGAGGAAGCTAAGAAGACGAACAAAGAGGTTCTGGTTGACCTGATCAATGTGAAGGATATCAAAGCAAGAGCGGCTGAAGTGGACGCTCTTGGCGTAGACTATATCTGCGTACATTCTGGATATGACCATCAGGCGGAAGGGAAAAATTCTTTTGCGGATTTGAATGCAATTAAAAGTGTGGTTAAACGGGCTAAAACCGCTATCGCTGGGGGAATCAAGCTAAGTACGCTTCCGGAAGTTATCGTAGCGAATCCTGATCTTGTTATCGTTGGCGGAGGCATCACGGGTGAGGCTGATCAAAAGGCCGCAGCGGCAGAAATGAAACGTCTAGTTAACCAGGCTTAAGATTCAATGGACACATTGACATATGCACAGCAAATTATAGAGGAGCTTCAGCGCTCCATTTCTCAGCTTGATCATCAAGAGGCTGAACGAATGGCTGAACTTCTTCTTCAGTCGAATAAGGTATTTGTGGCAGGGGCTGGCAGATCAGGATTGATGGGACGAGCTTTTGCAATGCGACTCATGCATGTTGGTAAAGAAGCGTACGTCGTGGGAGAAACGGTAACCCCGGGTATTGAGCCTGGTGATGTGCTTGTGCTCGGTTCCGGTTCAGGAGAGACGAAGGGGCTGATCTCTATGGCAGAGAAGGCCAAAGGAGTGGGTGCAGAGATTATTGCCGTTACGATTGCGCCGGACTCGACCGTCGTACGTTTAGCGAGCTATGTAGTGAAGCTGCCGGGATCTACAAAAGATCAGGCCAGCGGAGGCTACAGCACGATCCAGCCGATGGCTTCTTTATTCGAGCAGACGATGTTGGTCTTTTACGATGCGGTGATTCTGCGGATGATGGAGAAGACAGGGCAGACAACTAAGCAGATGTTCGGCAAGCATGCTAATTTAGAGTGAACGTACAGAAACGAATGCCTTCCTATTAAGGAGGATATTCGTTTCTGTGTTAGTATGACAACAGGAGAGAGGAGGCGCTTTAGTTATGGCAACCGAGATTAAAGATCGCATCAACTTGAAGGAAATTAACTGCGAGAAGGAATTGACACTTGCGGTGATTGGAGGCAAATGGAAGCTGATAATCCTGTGGCATCTAGGGCTTGAAGGGACAAAGCGTTTCAGTGAGCTGAAGAAATTAATTCCTCATATCACGCAAAAAATGTTGACTAATCAGCTTCGGGAGCTTGAAGAAGATCAGTTGGTTCTTCGGAAAGTGTATGCCGAGGTTCCTCCAAAAGTTGAGTATTCCCTGACTTCATATGGACAGAGTCTGCTACCCGTTCTTCGATTGATGTATGATTGGGGTAAGAATTATGGGGAAAACGTGATCTGGAAAGACACGCCGCCGGAAGAAAGATGCTAATCGAATAGACTTTGAACATTAATAATCCCTGAGAGGTCCGGATCGGCCTTTTCAGGGATTTTGTGTTCAATATGGAGTGGCGTGAAATACGATTTAGGCTTTTTGTTCGAACAGCTTGGCGATCTCGACGATTACGTTTACCGCTTTTTCCATGTTGTCAGCAGAGGCGTATTCGAATTTACCGTGGAAATTTTCGCCACCCGTGAAAATATTAGGTGTAGGTAAACCCATGTAGGAAAGCTGTGAGCCATCGGTACCCCCACGAATCGGGCGGATGATCGGTGTGATGTTCAGATTCTCCATCGCCTCATGGGCAATATCGACAATATGACGCACCGGTTCGATTTTTTCGCGCATATTGTAATATTGGTCTTTCATTTCAAGCACGATGTTCTCTTCACCATGGATGCTCTTGAATTCATCTACGATGGCAGAAAGAAAGGCTTTACGTGCCTCGAATTTCTCGCGGTCGAAATCACGAATAATATATTGAAGCTTGCTGAATTCCGGCGTGCCTTCTATGGAGCTAAGGTGGTAGAAGCCATCATAACCGTCTGTGAATTCTGGGGCTTCCTCAGAAGGGAGTCTAAGATGGAGTGCCATGGCGATTTTTGCGGAATGAATCATTTTTCCCTTTGCGGTACCAGGGTGAACATTGACGCCGTAGACAGAGATTTTGGCAGATGCAGCATTAAAGCTTTCATACTCTAGTTCTCCGAGAGGCCCGCCGTCCACAGTGTAAGCATAGGAAGCATTAAAAGCAGCTACGTCAAATTTATGAGGCCCGCGGCCAATTTCTTCGTCCGGTGTGAAGGCGACTCTAATCTTGCCATGTTTGATTTCAGGGTGCTGAAGAAGGTAATTCATAGCTGTCATAATCTCGGCAATACCGGCTTTATTGTCTGCACCAAGCAGTGTGGTGCCATCGGTTGTGATTAATGTATGGCCTTTATAATCTGCCAGCTCTGGGAAACTCTTTGTAGACAATACGACATTCAACTCTTTGTTCAAAAGAATATCTTTGCCATCGTAGTTCTCCACGATCTGTGGCTTTACATTCGTTCCTGTGAAATCAGTTGCTGTATCGAGATGCGCCAAAAAACCAATGGTTGGAACATCCTTCTCCGTATTGGCTGGGAGTGTAGCCATGACATACCCATGCTCGTCCACCTGCACTTCATCCATGCCGATCTCCTTGAGCTCTTCGACCAGCTTGTGGGCCAGCACCATCTGCCCCGGAGTGGACGGACAAGTTTCATTATCCTCGTTCGATTGGGTATCCATTTGAGCATACGAAATAAATCGTTCTATAACCTCTTTTTTCACTGTGGGTCATCTCCTCATTACTGTTGTATCTATATAGTATCACTTTCCATATCCGGTCTCATCCCTGAGGAGGAAGATTAAGAGTTAAGATTAGCTTTAATGAGGCGATGTTTCTTGCTTCACTAGCTTTGCTGAAAGTAAATACCGGTCCGGTGCTGATCCCACGTATGAAAAAGGATAACAGGTGATCAAGGTAAGAATAGCGTTATTGCTTGGTTTTATTGCGCCGCGTTCATTCCCGTCTACAATCGTGCTGCCTGTCACTTCATAGGTGAACGTACCGTCCATACTTTCCAGTTCGATCAGATCTCCTGCGACAAGTTCTCCTAGATTGCGGAATACGGTATCACGGTGTCCAGCAAGCACGCTATTACCGACGGCACCGATGGCTACGCTACCTATATAGTGTCCAGCTCCTTTTTTTAATTCAGGGTTTTCCGTACCCTCCAGAATAGCCACCTTCTTATTTAAGGTGGGGAAGCGGATTTCTCCAATCAGCTCACCCTCTTTATAGGAGGGAGAAGAAGATGGTTGTTCTTGTGGAGAACTGACCATTCCCTTGGGGAGAGGGTTCTCTTCATTTGGAAGGGGTCGGGCGATGGCTTCCTCCCTCTTTTTTGCCCAATCATTTAGGGCCTGCTTGGCCTCGATGGGGGCTTTGACGACTTGAACGATCGAATAAATCAGCACAACTAAAGAGAGTATGAAGATTAGCTTCACGGTTAATAAGACACCATTACGCTTCTTCATACTCTCTCCTCCAGACTTATATTACTAAACGTTATTCTTTCTTCGATTTCAATCTGCGCATGATGATCACGCTGAGTACCGCAATAGCTAAGCTGGCAAGAATTAAGTTATACCAAGGCTCGGCGGTATTTGGAAGCTCATTGCCTGCCTCTGGTGCTCCCAAAGGAATGTCGCCGTCTGGTAAGGCTGCCTCATCGCTTGGCTGAGGTGTTGCACTGGTGGTTTGACTACCAGCAGCACCTGGTGATACCGTAGGTGTAGGCTCATTACTGCTTCTGCCCATTGGAAGCGGTTCTTCAGTAACGCTTATTTCATCGACTGCAGGCGGTGAAGCCTTAGGTGTAGGCGATGGTGTTGGTGTGGCTGTTGGTGGCACCGATTGACCTGGTGTTACGACAGCTGTAGGTGAAGTTGTAGTCGTTGGTGAATCCGTAGGTGTTGAGATTGGTGCAACCGTAGGTGTCGGTGAAGCTTCAGGTGTAGCTGATGGATCAGGTGTAGGAGCAACTGTCGCTGTTGGCGTTGAAGTAGGCTCGGCGGTTGGACCTGGTTCTCCGGAAGCGGAGAATTCAAAAGCTACGGTCGTGGCCTTCCCTTGATATTCGTTGCCGGCTTCCCATGGGAAGGTTACATCCATTTGAATTACACTCTTCTCTCCTCCAGCAAGTGAACCGATGGTTACTCTGCCAGCAGCCTCACTCATCACTCCCGAATAGATGATTACTCCCTCTTTTTCGAGTGTCATTTGGAGAATATTGTACAGTTCTACGTCTCCAGAGATGAATTTAAAGTCCACAAAGTAATCAAAGCCTTCTGTGCCATCATTAATAATCGTGTACTCTGAGCTCATTTCGTCACCAGGCTTCATATTGTTCATGGTGGCTGTGCTCGTGGTATGAGAATTCACAGTAAGTTTAATGGTATCCTGAGCGCTTACCCCTCCAGCGTGCCATATTACTCCTACCAGAATAATCAGAACGTAAGCAGATATGAAGACCGAATGGTATTTCTTCTTCACTTTCTTTGCTCCTTTCTCCTGAGCCCATTGTAGCTGTTGAACAACAAAATCTGCGGGCTTCCGGCAAAATCCTCCGTTTTAAACGATTATTCCATTCTACATTGTCGAAATAAGTAGTATTGTGAAGTACCACTCTTTCAATTATGAGCGGAATCTTTCCGAAAGACCGAAGGAAGAGGGCATAGCTAAAATACAAAACGTTCGTTATAGCGAATATATAAAGTATAATCAAAATGATATCCAAAGAAAAATGATGTATTACAACTAATTAGATCATATTTGGTTAAATAATAAGTGTATGGTCTATTTATCTATTGATTTCTCTCTATATCTCTTTATTTTTATGTTTTTTCATATCTTAGTAGTGTTTTATTAAGAACGTTTCTGAAAACAAAACTAAAAAGGCATGACGCATATCTGAAACGGGAGAATTCCCGATACTCAGATAACGTCCTGCCTTGTTAAGACTGCAATCTTACAGTTCTTTCATAGCCTCAGCTACAATTTCATAGGAGCGAAGACGAGCCTCATGATCATAAATCCCTGCGGAGATAATCAATTCATCTGCTTGAGTCTCTTTCAGAATGTCTTGAAGTCGTTCTTTAATCGCTGCTTTATCGCCAGAGAAAGAATAACGCTGCTTATCGAGCATGATTGCTTTTTCTTGTACCGTCCATAGCCCATCCATACTCTCAACGGGTGGTTGTAACTTGCCTGTACGCCCGCGGATGATATTGAGGAATTGCTGCTGCTGCGAGGTAGCTAGCTTTCTTGCCTCATCTACGGTATCGGCTGCTGCAACCCCGAGCCCGATCATAACATAAGGTTTGTCTAGTACTTCTGATGGACGGAAATTACTGTGGTATATGTGCAGCGCCTGAAGTAAATACTCAGGTGCAAAATGGCTGGCAAAGGCAAAAGGCAAACCTAGCTTGGCTGCTAGCTCAGCACTAAAACCACTAGAGCCTAAGAGCCAGATGGGAACATTTAAGCCTTCCCCAGGAACCGCGCGTACTCCAGCTGGGCGCGATCCTGCTCCTGCAGGGTCGAAGTAAGCTCTTAGCTCACTTAGCTGCTCAGGGAATTCACTGCCATCGCTTCCGAGGCCGCGACGTAGTGCACGGGAAGCTGGTTGATCAGATCCGGGTGCTCTGCCCAGTCCAAGATCGATCCGTCCCGGATATAGAGATTCGAGTGTCCCGAACTGTTCGGCAATAACAAGTGGTGCGTGGTTAGATAGCATAATACCACCAGAGCCAACACGTATACTTTGGGTGCCACCAGCAATATGTCCGATCAAGAGTGAGGTAGCAGAGCTGGCAACTCCGATCATATTATGATGTTCAGCGAACCAATACCGATGATAGCCCCACTTCTCAGCGTGCCGGGCTAAATCTAGAGAGTTATGAAAAGAGTCTGCCGCTGTCCCTCCTTCTACAATAGAAGCCAGGTCCAGTACGGAGAATCGAATGTCACGAGGTTGTTTCAATGTTATCCCTCCTATAATAAATGCTCTATGCTCATAGAGCAGTATTTGTAGCTGCGAATATCGCTACTCGGCTAGTATACCATGTAATAAAACTATATACACACTTTAAGTAAGTTGTCTGTCTTCCGAGTGGAGAAAGAGGAGGAGAAGAGGAATTTTTAAAAATAATGTAAGCGCTTCATAGATTCTATTGTTATTTCCAATCGGGCTTGCTATAATCACATCGAAAAGTTACCCAAGTATAAACGTCTTCGACGTCCCTATAAGGACGGTAAGCGTTTAAGCGAGAAATATAAGGATAATTTATAGCGTGGAACATATAAATTCTTATATTTTAAAAAAAGGAAGTTATCATTATGAAGCCAACCATAAGAGATGTTGCCAGAATGGCCGAGGTGTCGATTAGCACAGTATCACGTGTTATGAATGCACCGAATTCGGTAGTGGAGAGCAAACGGAATCGAGTGATGGAGGCTGTAGAACGATTGCGGTATCAACCTAATTCATTTGCACGTGGTCTGATTTACAAGAAGTCCTTTACACTGGGCCTGCTTATTCCGGATATTGAGAACTTGTATTTTGCAGGGGTGATTCGGGGGATGCAGGATGCTTGCATTAAGCTTGGGTACAGTCTAATGATCTGCAATACGGACCGCGACAAAGAACGACTACTGTCCTATATTGATAACTTCCACGAGAAACAGGTGGATGGAATTGTATTCGCCAGTGATGTCCTTTACCCTGAATATCATGACAAATTGGTCGGTTGTAGAATTCCATTTGTGCTTGTGTCCTCGCATTCCGATGAGTTCGACATTCCAAGTGTGGAGGTGGATGATGAAGAGGCTGCCTATGATGCGGTAAAGTTCCTGATTGATTTAGGTCATAAAGATATTGGTATGATTGGTTTTAACCATGATAATTCGGTATCAGGACCACCACGCTATGAGGGGTTTGTAAGAGCACTAACAGAGTCTGGGTTACAGCAGAATATTATGAAGAGTAAATATGCCAGTCACCGGTTTGAACATGCTTATCAAGCTGCGCATGAACTATTTACAGATTACCCTGAACTAACTGCTGTTTTCTGTGTGGCCGATGAATTCGCAATGGGGACGATTTCTTATCTGAAGGATCGTAATATTCTGGTTCCCGGTCAGGTGTCTGTGATTGGGTTTGATAATCTGAGAATGTCGAGTATGTTCATCCCGAAGCTAACCACGATTGCACAACCGATTTACGAGTTAGGGTATCGTGCGGCCGAGAAGCTGCATGAATTACTTACAACAGGTGAAGTGCAGGTATTGAATGAGAAGATGGAGCATAAGCTGATTGTGCGGGAATCTACACGGGAAAAATAGGGGTAGTTCACTTTTGTACCACCCTCTGAAAAGCTTTTCAGAATTCAACGCTCGTCTTAAGCAACATTTGAATATTTGCTTGGACAATAAAATTAATTTTTACCAAAACATTTCAATACGGATTGGAAACGCTTACTTTATGTGATATTATAACAAATGTAAGCGCTACAATTAATTGGAATTTGCGATTCGATTCTTTTTTAGTATAGATCCTTAGATTCTGAAAAGCTTTGCAAGGAGGTGATCTGCTTCAAGCTGCTTATACATGCCAGGGTACCGGATGATTGAGTCAGAAGCAATCTCTAAAACCATTAAAGGGGATGTACAAAAGATGAAGAAAACCTCAGGACGTAAAAAGTCATTGGCTTTAGTACTGTGTTTATCCTTCACTATGATGCTGAGCGCATGCGGCGGAGGTAATAACAACAATGCAGCGCCTACAGATCCGCCTGCGGCAACAACCAGCCCGACAGCAGATAACACCGGGAAAGCTACAACTTCTCCTAGCACCGAGCCTTCGGGATCTCCGCTAGAGCTAGCCATGAAGGGCGACTATAAAGGAACTAAAGTAACGATGTTCGGTCCCTTCGTAGATGCTGACCAAGTGAAATTTGAGAATAGTATTAAAGAGTTTGAAGAGAAGACAGGAATTGATATTCAATACGAGGGCTCCAAAGAGTTCGAAGCTACGATAAACATTCGAGTAGATGGTGGAAATGCTCCGGATATCGCTGACTTTCCGCAGCCGGGACTGCTAGCCTCGATTGCTAAGACTGGGAAGGTTATCGATTTAACTAACGTGCTGGATCAAGCTAAATTGACGGCTAATTACAACAAGAGCTGGCTTGATATGTCTAATATGGACGGAAAAGACGGCAAGATCATGGCGGGGATCTGGAACCGCAGTAATGTTAAGAGCTTGGTTTGGTACCCAAAGAAGCAATTTGATGAAGCCGGCTACAAGGTTCCTGAGACATGGGATGAGATGATGGCTCTGACGGAACAAATTGCGAAAGACGGTGATCCTGCTTGGGCTATTGGAATCGAGAGTGGTGCTGCAACAGGATGGCCAGCAACAGACTGGGTAGAAAATATAATGCTGCGCACAACTGCACCTGAGAACTACGATAAATGGGTAAAAGGTGAGCTGCCATTTACCTCTCCAGAAGTGAAGAATGCAGTAGAAGTCATGTCCAAAATCTGGCTCAACAAGGATTATGTCTACGGGGGTGCTAAATCCATTGTGACGACATCATTCGGGGATGCTCCAGCGCCAATGTTCAATAATCCTCCTAAAGCATGGTTTAATATGCTTGGCAATTTTATTACGAGCTTCTTCCCTGAAACGGCAAAGGTTGATGTAGATTATGATTGGTTCTACCTGCCGCCGATTGATCCTCAATATGGCAAACCAGTGCTAGTTGCTGGTGATATTTACGCGATGTTCAACGATCGTCCTGAAGTTCGTGCGGTTATGGAATTCTTCACTACAGGAGAATCCATTAAGAGCTGGGTACAATCGGGCGGCGTAATTGCTCCAATGAACGATGCTTCCCTGGATTGGTATACCTCAGAATCCGATCGCCGGATGGCGAAGCTGGTTCAGGATGCTTCCACGCTGCGCTTTGATGGCTCTGACCTGATGCCGGGCAAAGTGGGCGCAGGTACCTTCTGGAAGGGCATGACCGACTACGTAAGTGGTACTGCGACACTGGATCAGGCTTTGGAACAAATTCAGTCTGGCTGGAACAACTAACCTAATATTGAAAGCACACAGTTAAAAGAGGGGCAGCGAGATTTGAAGGTTCTCTGCCTCTCTTTTTGTTTTCCAAAGCGCGAGTATAGGAGGAGCTGGAGCTAATATGGGTGGACAATCACAACTACAACCACAAATGAAGCCACAATTAAAAGCCAAGCAGACGGTAAGCCTTAGGGCGGTATTGCTGTCTCTTTTAGTATTAATAGCCAATGTTGTTGTTAATGGCTCGATCTTTTTATTCTTTCGGGATTCGACGCTAAACCCGCTACTAACGGCGGTTCTGGCTGTTCTATGGGGGGTTCTGGGTGTTTATCTGATCTATTACACACTTACCTGGGCAGTCGAGCAATATCCTGATTACGTACGCCGAAAGGTATTGCCTTATATTTTTATTGGTCCGGCAGTGATTATATTGGGGTGGCTACTGGTGCTGCCTGCACTACGGACGCTGTATTTAAGCTTTTTCAATGCTTCTTCAGAGAAATTTGTGGGTCTCAGCAACTATGCAGCGATCTTTAGCGACCATCTAATGGCGACGGCACTGCGTAACAATTTACTTTGGGTATTCGTTGGTACACTGGCATGTGTAGCTTTTGGGCTCTTGATTGCAATTCTTGCCGACAGAAGCAGCTATGAGAAGCTAGCTAAATCGATCATCTTTATGCCGATGGCTATTTCTTTTGTAGCCGCAGGCGTTATTTGGAAGTTTGTATATTACTATCAACCCGGCGATGAACAAATTGGATTATTGAACGCCATCGTTACTTATTTTGGGGGAGAACCACAGGCATGGACGAGTATGCTTCAGCCGTGGAATAACTTTTTCCTCATCATCATTCTGATCTGGATGCAGACCGGATTTGCGATGGTGATATTCTCGGCAGCTATTAAGGGAGTCCCTGATGACATATTGGAAGCTGCGCGAGTGGATGGTGCTAATGAGGTGAAGATTTTCTTTGGAATCATGATCCCCTACATTTCAGCAACCATTCTGACTGTGACAACGACCATTATCGTCTTTACGTTGAAAATATTTGACGTCGTCATGGTGATGACAGGAGGTCAATACGATACAGAGGTAGTGGCTACACAGTTTTACCGCCAATTCTTTATGTACCGGAATTTCGGTTACGGCTCCACGCTGGCTATTGTTCTGCTGATCGCGGTGTTGCCTGTGATCATAATCAATCTACGTCAGTTCCGTAAGCAAGGGGGATTCTAATGTCCGGGAAAAAGAAGAGAAAAGGCAGCAAGGCGATTGTTAATATCGTGCTGGGTGTGATTTGTTTCATTTGGTTGCTTCCGACCCTTGGGCTCTTCATTTCCTCCTTCCGTCCGGCTGCCGATATCCTGCAGACTGGATGGTGGAAAGCTTTTCCCCATCAGGAGTGGAAGGCTGGAGAGACCCTTCAGCTATCTAAAGATGTGGATCTGCGGGAGCCGATCGAGGTGGATGGCAAAACCTATACAGATGATCAGCTGAAGGCAGGCGTGAAGGCCGATGGCAGTCGTTTGATGTGGGAGAACCGCAGAGCGCGTACCATAAATCAACAGGAACAAGGCTGGAAAATGACACCAGATCTCACATTGGATAACTACAATAATGTGCTCTCGGGTAAGGAATACAAGCTCAAGCAAGCCGATGGCAGTGAAACGGTGCAAAAAGGCACCGGATTGTCGCAAGCCTTCTGGAATACACTGACGATTGCGGTTCCGGCTACGGTAATTCCGGTGTTAATTGCTTCTTTTGCCGCCTATGCTTTTGCTTGGCTACGTTTTCCTGGGCGCCGCACACTTTTTGTTATCATTATCGCTATGCTCGTTATTCCAATACAAGTTGCACTTATTCCAGTGCTCAAAGATTATACGGCTCTTGGACTGAACGGAAGTTACTTGGGCATTTGGCTGGCGCATACGGCCTTTGGATTACCGCTGGTTACCTACTTTATGTATAACTTTATCAGTCAGCTTCCTAAGGATTTGTTTGAGTCGGCTTTTATGGATGGGGCGAGCCACTTCACTATTTTCAGTAGGCTGATTCTACCGTTATCTGTGCCCGCACTGGCTTCTATCGGAATCTTTCAATTCCTATGGGTGTGGAATGACTATTTAGTCTCGCTGATTTTTATCGGCAATCAACCGTCAGTGCAGGTCATGTCGATGAAGATCGCCGACTTAGTAGGCTCACGAGGCAACGACTGGCATTTGCTCACTTCGGCTGCATTTATCTCCATGCTGATGCCGCTCGCGATTTTTTTCCTGCTGCAAAAGTATTTTGTCAGAGGGCTTATGGGTGGGTCGATAAAGGGTTAATTGAACAAAACTGTGTCAGGAGGAACATAGAGAGATGAAGATGAAACCATACGTACATCCGGCTGCGGTGTATCCTTACCGGGAGTGGAGTCTTGATGAGGAGACTTATGATGAAGTGAACAATCAAAGAAGCGAAAGTGTATTTGCTCTGGGTAATGGATACATTGGCATGCGCGGTAATTTCGAGGAAGGTTACCATGGCCACTCGGGCTCATCTGTAACAGGGAACTATTTGAATGGATTTTTTGATTCCGAGCCTATTGTGTATCCAGAGGGAGCTTATGGATATCCTTCCCGCAACCAAGCCATGCTGAACGTGACGGACGCCAAGATTATTGAGCTCAGCATTGAGGGTCATACCTTTCAGTTAAACAGTGGGCAAGTGCATCGTTATGAACGGAAGCTGGATATGCGAAATGGAATCTTGCATCGGCAGGTAGAATGGGAATCTCCTGCCGGACACAGGGTACAGCTGAACATTCGTCGGATGGTGGCCATGCAGCATAAACATTTAGCAGCCATAGATTACGAGGTCAAGGCATTGAATTTTGAGGGAACCCTAACGTTTACTTCATCGATCGATGGTGAGATTCAAAGGCCGGAGGTCACGGATGACCCCCGGCTGGGATCAGGGAGTAAGGAACCCAATTTGCTGCTAGTGGAAACCGGTCATGAGCTCGAGCAGTCCTTTTTGTGGATGAAGCAGAGGACGCGGCATACCGGGTTTGCTCTTTTAACAGGGATAAGTCACAGTCTGAATTGTAGCTCTGGATATGAAAGGCTCTTGCAGCTAGGAGATCAGCGATTATCCATGCAATGGGTTGTTCCAGTGATGATGGGGGAAAGGATCTCCCTGACCAAGTACATTTCGTATCACACTTCTAAGGATTATGCAGAAGACGAGCTGTTAAGTAGGTGCTTAGAAGTGCAACACTTGGCGGAGAACTGTGGGTTTGAAGCGCTAGTTCATGAACAACGGGCTTTTCTCGATCATTTCTGGGCACATGCCGATGTGGAGATTCAGGGCGATCTTGCGCTTCAACAGGGTATCCGTTTTAATGCTTTTCAATTGCTGCAATCCGTAGGACGTGACGGGGTTACGAACATCGGGGCCAAGGGCCTGACGGGTGAAGGATACGAAGGTCACTATTTCTGGGATACCGAGATGTATATGATACCCTTCTTTACATTTACACAGCCGGAGATTAGCCGGAAGCTACTCGAGTTTCGTTATGCTACGTTAGATAAGGCACGGGAACGGGCAGCAGTGATGTCTCAGAAGGGAGCGCTGTATCCTTGGCGCACCATAGATGGGGCTGAGAACTCTTCCTATTTTCCGGCAGGAACGGCACAAATGCATATAAACGCGGATATTGCCTATGCCATTAAACAGTATGTGCGGGCAACTGGCGATTATGAGTTTCTGGTCCTGGAGGGGGCGGAAATGATATTCGAGACCTCCCGCTTTTGGGTGGATCTGGGTCATTTTAATCCGGCTAGGGAGGGTGCGTTCTGTATTGACGCAGTAACGGGCCCCGATGAGTATACAGCTATCGTTAACAATAATGCATACACTAATCTAATGGTACGGGATCAACTCTATTATGCATATGAGATAGCCAGACTGTTAGGAAAGCAGTATCCGGAGTATTTTGAACGGCTGAAGGGCAAAATTGGTCTGACGGAGGAAGAGCCTGGTGGTTGGCTGGTCGCTGCAGAAAAAATGTATATCCCTTTTGATGAGGAGCTTGGCATCTATGCTCAGGATGATACGTTTCTGACTAAGAAGAAGTGGGATTTTGAACATACGCCAGCGGATAAATATCCACTACTGCTTCATTACCATCCGCTGGTGATTTACCGTCATCAGGTGCTCAAACAGGCAGACCTGGTGATGGCCATGTTTCTGCTGGGTGATCAGTTCAGCTTGGCGGACAAGATCCGCAATTACAATTACTATGAGCCGCTGACGACACATGATTCTTCTTTGTCACCGTGCATTCACAGTATTATTTCTGCTGAGATTGGTGATTTAACGGGGGCGTACGCCTATTTTGACCGCACGGTACGGATGGACTTAGATGATATTAACCGTAACGTGAAGGACGGGCTGCATACTGCTGCTATGGCAGGATCTTGGCTGTCGATTGTGAATGGGTTTGGTGGGATGCGCTTATGTGGCGGTATGCTATCCTTTAATCCTGCCTTGCCAGCACAATGGGACAGCTATCGGTTTAAAATAACAAGCGGTGGGCACTTATTGGATATTTATGTTGATAGTAAGGCAGTGATTTATACACTACTGACAGGTGAAGTGATTGAAATTCTACATAAAGGGAGCCTTGTGCAGTTAACTGTAAAGAAGCCGGTGACCCTTTCAAATGTGAAGCAGCTTGAGGCTGTTATTTTCGAGCTGGACGGGATTATTACCGATTCTAGTGAGCATCATTACCAGGCCTGGAAATCCTTAGCTGAAGAGCTTGCGATTTCTTTTGATAGAGAGAAGCATGAACGTCTGAAGGGCCATAGTCGAATGGAAAGTTTAGAGATTCTACTGGAGGGAAGTGGTTTGAATTTACCCCAACCGGTAAAAGGAATGCTCTGCAACAAAAAGAACGAAAAGTATAAAGAGCTGATTCAACAAATGACTCCAGATGATTTATACCCGGGTATCCATAGTCTTCTGACCGATTTGAAAAAAAAGAGAATCCCTGTCGGGTTGGCTTCAGTCAATGAGAATGCAATGTTGATTCTTGAACGCTTGAAGATCGGGCGATTGTTTCAGGCAATTGCTGACCCTAAAAACATCCGTATGGGCAAGCCAGATCCGGAAATATATTTGCAGGTTACTGAGATGCTGGATATATCACCTGATTGCTGCGTAGGTATCGAGGACAAAGAGGATGGCATAGCTGCTATTAAAGCCGCCGGTATGAGGTCCGTTGGAGCTGGAAGTGTATCCTTGAAAGAGAGTGCTGAGCTATGGTTTCCTTCTACCGCGGAGTTGCATGTAAAGAAATTGGTACAGCTGTTTGAGTAGTGAAAAGTGGTTCTCTTGATAAGCCTAGCAAGCCTCCCAGTCATGGGAGGCTTGCTGCTTTGTCTATTTTAATACTTTTCGTACCAGCTTGATCTTATTACCATAAGGTGGGTACACAATCCCGAGGTCGATTCGTGTGCCTCTCTTAACGATGCTTTTGCGGTGGGAAAAGACTTCAAAGCTGTGCTTCCCGTGATAACCGCCGATTCCAGAGTTGCCTACCCCACCAAACGGCAAGCTAGCGTTCGCCACATGCGAGATCGTATCATTGATGCAGCCTCCTCCGAAAGAGACTCGGGAAAGCACCTCTTGTTCAACATTTTTATCCTCTGTGAACAGATAAAGTGCAAGTGGTTTTGGATGCTCATTAATACTCCGGATAGCTTCATCCAATTGATGATATTCCAATATGGGTAGGATCGGACCGAAGATCTCATCTTCCATAGAAGCGTCAGTCCAAGCCGCAGGATAGATTAGTGTAGGTTCAATATAACGTTCTACTGAAATGACGGTTCCGCCCATAACCACCTTTTCCTGATCCCGGTCAATGAGACTGGCAAGCCTTTGCAGCTGGCGCTCATTTACGATCCGGCCATAATCTGTATTCGGCTGCGCATTTTGACCGTAGAATTCAGTAATCTGATGTTTGATTTTGTTGATCAATTCATTAGCAATGTCCTTATGAACGAGCAAATAATCGGGGGCGATACAGGTTTGACCGGCATTTAATAATTTGCCCCATACGATTCGCTTCGCTGCAACATCAAGATTGGCTGATGTGTCGACAATGACCGGACTTTTCCCGCCAAGCTCCAAGGTTACAGGCACTAGATTCTTCGCAGCGGCTTCCATCACGATTTTGCCGACCGGAACACTGCCCGTGAAGAAAATATAATCAAACTTGGCATGGATCAGCAGATGGGTGGTCTCTTTCTCCCCCTGAACTACGCGAATATACTGGGGTTCGAAGGTCTCCTGAATGAGCTGCTCTATAACAGCCGTGATGGATGGTGTGCTCTCCGATGGCTTGAGGACAGCGCAGTTTCCAGCGGCAATGGCGCCGATCAGCGGCTCGATCAGCAACTGAAATGGATAATTAAAAGGCCCAATAATGAGCACGGTACCGTAAGGTTCACTTAAGATATAACTCTTTGCAGGAAATAAATGCAGAGGTGATCTAACCTTTACGGGCTTCGCCCAACGTTTGAGATGCTTCATCATGTAACCTAGGCTGTCCAAGGTGAAGCCGATTTCTGTGGCATAAGCCTCGAACTCACTCTTTCCTAAATCCTGTTGTAAGGCAGTAATAATACGACTCTCGTATCGCTTGATACTGTCTTTAAGTTTCTGAAGCTGACTAAGTCGAAAGGCAACCTCTTTAGTTGCGCCACGATTAAAAAAGTCCTTATGCTCTTCAAGCATCACTTGAATGCTAGCCGTTGTATGTGTTGTCATAATACTCCCCTCCTTCATTATAGTATTCAGACTATGGGAGCCGATAAAAGGCGAAAGGCTCGCCAAAGCGGAAGGAATTACTGGCCGCATCCAGCTTGCTCGTAGTTTCCTCATTAAGCTGAAGGGAGGTACTATGCAAATTCTGTTCCAGCTGCTCCACGCGTGTAGCCCCAACAATAACCGTCGAGACGGCAGGACGATTCATGAGCCAAGCTAAGGAAAGTGCAGTAGAAGAGGTTCCCAGTTCTTCAGCGATCTGCCCCACTTTGTTCCCCAGTTCGATCCGCTCATGATTCAGGAATCTTTTGAAATTAGGATCGGTATCTGCTCTGGACCCTGAGGGTGCGGAACCTCTTGAATTATATTTGCCTGTGAGAATTCCGCCCGCTAGTGGAAAATAAGGAATGATCCCTACACCTTGATCAAGACAAAGGGAGAGAAGCTCATTCTCCGGGGTCCGATCCGCTAAGGAATAGCTACACTGAATTGAAATATATTTGGCGAAGCTCCGTGCCTCACTAATTCCAATCGCCTTCATTAATTGCCATGCTGTATAGTTGGAAGCCCCGATATAGCGTACTTTTCCCGAAGATACCATATCGTCCAAGGTCCGTAACGTCTCTTCAAGTGGCGTATTGGGATCGAAGGTGTGAATCTGGTATAAATCGACATAGTCCGTTTTTAGGCGGCGAAGACTATCTTCTAATTCCTGCATCAAATGGCGCCTCGAGGAGCCGCTTCCGTTAGGTCCGTCATTCTTAACTAAGCCTGCTTTAGTGGCGAGAACAGCCTCATGTCTTCTACTTTCCAAGGCCAGACCGATGATTCGCTCAGATTCGGAGCCAGCGTAAATATTAGCAGTATCGATAAAGTTAATGCCATGATCCAGCGCAGTATGTACGATCTGAATGGAGGTCTCTTGATCCGCCCTTTTACCAAAAGCGTTTGTCCCCAGTCCCAATGCGGATACTTGTAGTCCGCTATTTCCAAGTCTTTTAAAGTTCATCTTCAGCACTCCTCATCATCCATTTTATTAGGCTTAGTAAAAAGATCCATAGCTGTCTCCATGAACATCTTTACAGCTATGGAAGTATCGGTAAGCGAGCTGACTGCGATATGTATATCTCTGTAGGCGTCGGGCTGCAGTTCACGGGTTACTACATTTGGAGGTAAAGATAACAAAGATAACTCAGACATCACACCTACAGCCAGCCCCTCTTGAACCATATTAAGAGCTGTTGCATAGTTATTAACCACATATTTTACATTCAGATAGCTGTTGCTTCTGCGGAATAAATCTACCACCGGTGGTTCATAACCAGCTTTACAGATCAGCATTGGCTCACCCGCTAATTCTCTCACACCTATGACAGAACGCTCATGCAAAGGATGGTCATCTCTGATTACAGCGTACAGCTTTTCTCTATATAGTGGGATGGCTTCGAACGCCTCGCAAGGAGCGAGCAATAAGCCAACATCAATTTCTTTGGATTCCAGCCATTCTCTGACTTCGGCGATAGAGCCCTCCTGCAGGCTAATCGTAATATTCGGATATCTTTCAGTGATAGAGCTAATAATCTTCGGTAAAAAATAGGCAGAAGCCACTGGAAAAGCCCCAATTCGAATGCTTCCCTTCTCAAGCCCCCTCTCGGCGAAAATTTCCTGATTGACCTTATCAAAGCCCATTAGAATTTCACGAAAAATAACAAGGATACGCTTGCCGATGTCAGTAAGCATTAGACCGTTCCGTCGATCTCGAAGTAATAGCTTTACATCCAGTTCGGCTTCTAAAGAGGAAATTGCTCGACTGACAGCAGGCTGGGTCATATTCAGTTCTACGCCAGCTTTGGTAAAACTACCGCTCTCTGCGATTTTGACGAACAAACGAATTTGATTATTGTTCATAACAAATATGATATGCCCCTTATGAGTATTATTCATTTCATTTATATTCTTAATTATTGTATCATTTGTGATGAATCTACACCAAGGAGTGAATACATGAATCAGCAGAAGAAAAGCATCATCCTTCTTATATTTTTGGTGATTGTATGGGGCATTAATTGGCCTATATCCAAAATCGCCTTAGACTACGCTCCACCCTTATTATTTGCAGGTATCCGAACCGTCATCGGCGGATGCATTCTTATTCTAATTGCACTTCCTAAGATGAAGGAGCTTCGCTTCAAGCAACTATGGCCGATCTATCTGATCTCGGCTATATTAAGTATCGTGTTTTATTATGGATTTCAGACGATTGGCTTGCAGTATGTACCCGCAGGATTATTCTCGTCCATTGTATTTCTGCAGCCGGTATTGCTGGGCATTTTTTCATGGCTGTGGTTAGGAGAGAGCATGTACGGGCTCAAAATGGCAGGTCTGTTGCTAGGGTTCATCGGAGTAGGCTCCCTCAGTATTGGAGGACTTAACGGAAGCATCTCTATATGGGGAATTGTGCTTGCTTTAGCCAGTGCTTTGAGCTGGGCATTAGGAACGGTATATATGAAACGAAATGCTGTGCGCGTGAATATGCTATGGATGACCGCTATGCAAATAACGATCGGTGGTATCATTTTGCTACTTTCGGGATCTGCTACAGAGAAGTGGTCGGATATCACCTGGAGTGGAACGTTTATAGCCGATACACTGTTTATTGCAGTCTTTGTGATCGCTTTAGGTTGGCTGATTTATTTCAAGCTGATTAACGAGGGAGAGGCAGGGAAGGTCGGATCATTTACTTTTTTGATCCCACTGATCTCGATAGGTACTAGCGTAGTCTTTTTAAATGAGCAGATTACTTTAAATCTTGTGATGGGTCTACTGCTTATTGTTAGCAGCATTGTTCTGGTGAACGTGAGGATCGGGCGTGCCGCGAAACAGTCGGTTTAGTTCAAATATAAGAAAGTATAAGTAGTAATCAGGGTTGTAAGAGGGCTTATATTTGAACAAAAGGGACACTCCCAAAGCTTATAGCTTCTGGGAGAGTCCCTTTTTAATAAAATGTAAAGCGCGTGCGACTTCAGCCGTTGAGGGCCGGGTGGCTACAACATAAGTAGCAGATTTAGCACGTTCTACTTCCTCCAGCACCCGGTTTAAGTGACTGAAGACCGCACCGAGATCACGAATGCTTGCTAGCGAACAATTCCCTTGCAGTTCAGAGAAGCTTGCCAATTGCAGGTCACGAGCACGCTCTATACAATCGGCAAGAGAACGTTGGCACTCCGCGCCAGACAAGGTTCTGGTTCCATAAAGAGCAATGCAATCTGCGGTTGACTCCAGCACATCCTTCATCCAGTCCGAAGAGGCGTGATGCGCTGGCAGAAGACGAATATCGTCGGCGATTTCTTTGACGTAGGAATGAATGCTTTTTAGATGTGAGGTAGCCTGTATGAGCCCCTTCAGTTCACCCCGGCACTGATAATGTGTGAGGGTATAGAACATTTCTTTCTGTTCCCGGCTGCTATTCGACAGGAGTTTACCTGCTTCCTCCAGCAAATTGTCTTTCGGAGAATCACGTCTTACGCCTACGAGATCTTTTAATGCATCTGCAAGTAGAAGACTTCCTTCGAATGCCAATGCTTTTACCTTGACGAACCTGTTCGGCGGCACGATAATCATATTGATGGCCAGGGCGATCAGCACACCAATAAATGTTTCCCCTATTCTCCAAAGCACGTAGTCATTCTGGTAGAAAGTAAGAGCTAGAACGGAAGTAACACCCACCTGTGAGACAGCTTGAATGTTCATCTTACAGGCCGTAGCGATGCCAATCCCGATGAGTAGAATGAGCAGGATAGAAAGTCCACCAACATCAAAAAACTGGCCAACAATTAGGCTAACGATCCCGCCAAGAATAATGCCGATCAGGCGGTAGATTCCTTTTTCTAGCGATGCTTTAACGCTGGCTTGGGTGATGAGGATAGCCGCAAGGGGTGCAAAATATAAATATTGGCTACCATATATGCTGTGTACAGCGACCCATGAAAGTGAAGCGGCCAGCGTAATTCGTATCATGTAAAGTGAGAAACCATATTTTTCAAGGCGGTCTTGTAACCCCTCGTTCATTATCATTCATCTTCTTTCGGAAAAAAATGAAAAAACTGTCTGGTCTTTCAGTTCGCTTTCATTATAGCATCTTAAAAAAGGCTTGGAGGACTGGATATTTTACAAAGTTGTTAAGTTTACGCATTCCTTTTTCCTTTACGCTATCGCATATAATGGTACAATCTAATATGCTATATCTATTGGAGTGTCGAATGAGAGGAGGAATTGTCGCTTATTAGCGCTGAGCATGCCCATTCGATTGTTCTCCGCGAGATGCGGGTAAAATAGTATTGTGATACTTTAGGCAGGGAGGTTGTTAGCTATAGCTATTCAGGAAGGCACTATTATTTCATTTGAAGAGGTTACCAAGCAATATGACGACGAAGATCCGGTGTTAAAAGGAGTCAGTTTTGAGATAGAGCGCGGCAAATTCTATACACTACTTGGTCCATCAGGCTGTGGTAAAACGACTATTCTACGATTGATCGCTGGGTTCGCAGAGCCAACAAGCGGTTCTATCTATTTAAACGGTAAAGTGATCAACCACATTCCAGCCAATGAGCGGCAGGTCAATACGGTCTTTCAGGATTATGCATTATTTCCACACCTGAACGTATTCGAGAATGTGGCTTTCGGACTGCGGATTAAGAAGCTTAAGAAAGATGTCATCACGAAGAAGGTGCAGGAAGCGCTAAGTTTCGTTAACCTTGTTGGCTACGAGCAGCGTGCTATTAACGAAATGTCCGGTGGTCAGCGTCAGCGCGTGGCCATTGCTCGTGCGATTGTGAATGAGCCGCAGGTTCTTTTGCTGGACGAGCCGCTATCTGCGCTCGATCTGAAGCTGCGAACAGAGATGCAGTACATACTGCGTGAAATGCAGCAACGGCTTGGCATTACCTTTATTTTTGTTACACATGACCAGGAAGAGGCACTCGCGATGTCCGACTGGATTTTTGTCATGAACAAAGGCAAAATCGAACAAAGCGGAACACCTAACGATATCTATGATGAGCCAATTAACCGTTTCGTGGCTGATTTTATTGGCGAGTCCAACATTGTTCCGGGTGTTATGATTGAAGACTATCTGGTGGAGTTTAACGGTCGCCGCTTTGAATGTTTCGATGCCGGTCTTAAATCAAACGAATCTGTGGAGATTGTTATACGTCCCGAGGATTTGGAAATTTCAACACTGGAACAGGGTAAACTACGTGTGCGAGTGGATTCCCAGTTGTTCCGGGGTGTCCACTATGAAATCAGTTGTTATGATGAATCCGGACATGAATGGCTTGTGCATTCTACACGTAAGGCGACTGTAGGTAGTGAAATTGGCCTTTATTTTGATCCGGAAGCGATTCATGTTATGCGTTTTGGTGAAACGGAGGAAGAGTTCGACAAACGTCTGGAAGCTTACGGCGAGGTGGAGAGTCATGAAGAATAAGGGCAGATCGTATTATCTCATCCCTTATTACCTGTGGATCGCCTTGTTTGTAATCGCACCAGTGCTGCTTGTCATCTATTATTCTCTATTTGATCTGGATGGGCATCTTACGCTAGATAATTACGTGAACTTCTTTACACCTGTGTACTTAAAAATGACGCTGACCTCATTCTGGTATGCGTTTTTGATTACAGCATTCTCTTTGCTGGTCGCCTATCCGGCGGCATATCTGTTGACGAGAACGAAGCATAAGCAGCTATGGTTATTGCTGATTATTTTACCGACATGGATTAATTTGCTACTGAAAACTTACGCTTTTATTGGCATATTTGGTACGTTCGGACCGATCAACAATTTCTTTGATCTGCTTGGAATCGGAGAACAGCAAATTTTATTTACGGGCTTCAGCTTTGTATTTGTATCTGTGTATATCTTTATCCCATTCATGATCTTGCCGATCTACAGCGCTTTGGAGGATCTTAATTTATCCTTGCTGGATGCGGCACGTGATCTGGGTGCTTCGGGCTGGACGACGTTCCGGCGCGTTATTTTTCCATTGACCATTTCGGGTGTACGTTCCGGATGTATGGCAGTATTCATACCAGCGCTGTCCCTGTTTATGATTACTCGTCTGATTGCAGGCAACAGGGTCATTACACTCGGTACTGCGATTGAGCAGCATTTTCTGGTCACACAGGACTGGGGTATGGGCTCCACGGTTGCAGTGTTTCTGATTGCTATTATGGCACTGTTCATGATTATTACCGGCGGATCGCGGAAAGGGGTGCGGAATGAGAAATAAAAACGGGTTCTCCAATCTGTACCTAGTGCTAGTGTTCGCTGTTCTGTATGCGCCAATCTTCTATCTGATGTACTATTCGTTCAACAGCGGGGGGACGATGCACAAGTTCGAGGGCTTTACGCTGGATTACTACCGAGAGGTCCTTCAGGATACACGTCTAATTATCATCATGATCAACACGCTTGTAATCGCGCTTCTGTCTTCGGCTATCGCCACTCTTATCGCTATTATTGGTGCACTGGCCATTAAGAGTGTACAGAACCGCCGTGCTAAAAATACCTTGTTATCTTTGAACAACGTGTTGATCGTTAGTCCGGATGTCATTATCGGTGCATCGTTCCTGATCCTGTTCACCATTGCAGGCATCAAGCTTGGCTTCGTATCCGTCCTGCTTTCGCATGTCGCGTTCAGTGTACCGATTGCCGTGTTGATGATTCTGCCGCATTTACAGGATATGAGTCCTTCATTGACGGATGCAGCACGTGACCTCGGCGCAAGCCGCAAGGATGTTCTGACTAAGGTTATTCTGCCCATTATCAAACCGGGGATCTTTAGTGGATTCTTCATGGCACTTACGTATTCACTGGATGACTTTGCAGTTACGTTCTTCGTAACGGGTAATGGTTATTCGACGCTATCGGTTGAGATTTATTCCAGAGCTCGGCAAGGGGTGTCGTTATCCATTAATGCGCTATCGACACTGATCTTCCTGTTCACGATACTGCTCGTTGTCGGTTATTACTTCCTGACCCTTAAGAAGAACCGTCAGAATACCTCGGAAGCTGTGGCGGAGCCAGTAGCGGAAGCGGGGGTGCCTAGATGAAACAGCTGGTAAATGCTTTTCTGGCGATCATGATCACGGCATTCGCGCTAATGTACTTGGGCTCTTGGATGAACTCGAGAGAGGGCTATTCCGGAGGGAATACACTGACTATCTATAACTGGGGCGACTATGTCGATCCTGATCTGTTGAAGGAATTTGAAAAAGAGACCGGATTAACGGTCATTTACCAAACTTTTGACTCTAATGAAGCCATGCTAACGAAAGTGGAGCAGGGTGGAACTACTTTTGATGTCGTAATTCCTTCGGATTACGCCATTGCCAAGATGAAAGAAGAAAACTTGCTCATACCGCTGGATCATAGCAAGGTTCCGAATTTAAAGAATATTGATGCGCGGTTTATGGACCTTTCTTTCGATCCTGGCAACAAGTATTCCGTGCCTTATTTCTGGGGAACGGTTGGGATTATTTTCAACCCTGACATGACCCAAGGGATGGACTTTACCAGCTGGGATTCCCTCTGGGACAGCAGGCTGAAGAATAACATTTTCCTGGTGGATGGAGCGCGTGAAGTGATGGGTATGGCCTTGAACAGCCTACACTATTCCGTTAATGACCGGGATGAAGGGCATCTTCAAGAGGCACTAACCAAGCTGAATAGGCTGTCTCCTAACGTGAAAGCAATTGTCGGAGATGAGATCAAGATGCTGCTTGCCAATGAAGAGGCTGCGGTCGGGATTGTGTGGTCCGGTGATGCTTCTGAGATCATGGATGAGAATGATAAATTGGATTATGTAGTGCCTGAGGAAGGCTCGAACAAGTGGTTTGATAACATGGTCATTCCACGAACTGCGGATAATGTGGATGGAGCGCATAAGTTCATTAACTTCATGCTTCGCCCAGATGTAGCGGCTAAGAATGCAGAATACGTAGGTTATTCCACGCCTAACATTCCTGCGCTGGAGCTGCTTCCGAAGGAAACTTCCGAGGATACCCGGTTCTACCCGCCTGCCGAGATTACGGATCGGCTTGAGGTGTATGATAACCTTGGCAAACGGATGCTTGCGCATTACAATGAGCTCTTCCTGAAGTTTAAGATGAATAAGAAGTAAGTCGTTTGAAGGTGAAGTCAAACGACTCCAAGAGCGTCTACATGCGGATTACCGTATTAGACGCTCTTTTTTGAAATATAAGAAAGTATAAGTTTCTCGCTATACATGATCCTTCTATTGTTCGCGAAACGATCATCGTCCTTGAGAGGATGCCGAAGGCGTTCCTTCTTGGGTGAAAGTATATTGTAGTATAATGACTAAGATGGATAACAGGAAAAGAGGGTACGAATGCCTACTATACTAGTTGCTGACGACGATGCGAACATTCGCGAACTCGTCTGTTTATTTCTACGTAACGACGGATTTGATACAGCCGAAGCTGCAGACGGCAAAGAAGCATTAGCCGTTTACGCCTCAAAGCAAGTTGATCTTGTTGTACTCGATATCATGATGCCGATTATGGATGGGTGGACGTTATGCAAAGAGCTCCGAAAAGCCAATCCGGATCTTCCCTTACTTATGCTAACTGCGAGAGGTGAAACCTGGGAGAAGGTGAAGGGCTTCGAACTGGGGACAGACGATTATTTGACGAAGCCATTCGATCCGCTGGAGCTGACGGTTCGTGTTAGATCCTTATTGAAGCGATACAAGATTGGTTCGACACAGACGATCCATTTCGGTGACGTCATTCTTGATCGACAGACCTATAAAGTGATGAGAGGGACGGAGTCATTCACGTTGCCACTCAAGGAGTTCGAATTGCTATATAAGCTCGCTGGAACACCCGGACAAGTCTATACGCGCGAGCAGCTAATTGATCAGATTTGGGGGATTGATTACGCTGGAGACGATCGAACGATAGATGTGCATATCAAACGTCTGCGCGAGCGGTTCTCGACTACTCCTGATTTTCGTATCGAGACGGTTCGTGGACTTGGCTACCGGCTTGAGGTATATGAATGATCAGATCATTATATACACGTGTTGTTCTGACCTTTCTAGTCTCCGTGATCGGAGGCACACTGATTTCTCTATTTGTGACAACCTGGGTATTTCAAGATAAATTAAACGAAAACCTGCGAATTCCCTTACTTCGCTTTGGTCAGGACATCGAACGGATATACGAAACCTTACCCTCACGTGAAGCCGATGCTCTTATAAGTGGAATGAAGCAGCTTGATTCCTACCATATTCGAATTTACGATGAGAACGGTCAGGTTCAGTCTTACGGAGCGCTTAATGGAGAGAGCCCTGCTACCGTGACTAGGGAGCAATTAAAGAAAGTATTGGGTGGTGAAGCTGTTCAAGTTAAACCGAGTATAGGTTCTTCCAACCTCTTAGGACTACCTTTGAAAACCGAAATGGGAACGAAGGCGATGTTTGTGGAGCCGCTTGTGCCTCCTACTTTGTCTTCTACGAGGAATCTGCTATTTAATTTTTTGGCGTATTCGTTAATAACGGGGAGCGTATTGATACTGGTCGCTTCCATGTTCTTAGTGAGACCGATCAAAAGGCTTACAAAGGCAACTAGGCGTATAGCAACTGGGGATTTCAACGTCGAATTGAATATTAAGCAGATGGGTGAGCTAGGTACCTTGGCTAATAGCTTCGAGGAAATGATGCATGATCTGCAGCACCTTGAGCAAATGCGCAGGGAGTTCGTAACGAATGTGTCGCATGAGGTTCAGTCTCCGCTTACCTCGATATCTGGTTATGCTATTGCGCTCAAGAAAGTAGCCCTCACAGAGGATGAACGGAATCGTTATCTCGACATTATTATTGCTGAAGCGGAGCGGATGTCCAAGATGAGCGATAGTTTGTTAAAGCTGAGCTTGCTTGAATCGCAATCCCAACAACTGCGGCTTATTACGTTCAGTTTGGATGAACAGATCAGACGTGTAATCGTGGCGATACAGCCCCAATGGTCGGCACGCAACATTAGTTTTGAACTTGAATTGAAATCAGTAATCGTATGGGCAGACCATGACCTGTTAAGTCAGGTGTGGACGAATCTCCTTGGAAATAGCATCAAGTTCTCCAAGGATGACAGTGTGATTAACGTCAGCGTCAAACAAGATTTGGACAATGTAACCGTCCGAATATCCGACACTGGCATTGGTATTTCTCCCGAGGACCAAGAGCGTATATTTGAACGCTTCTTTAAAGCCGATCGTTCTCACAGTCGTAAGTATGGCGGTAGCGGGATGGGACTAGCCATTGTTAAACAGATCGTATCGCTTCATAAAGGGGATATCCGAGTGGAAAGCGAACCTGGCCAAGGAACGACCTTCATCGTCACCTTACCAATTATAATACCGACAGAATAATTAGTGTTAAGGGTATTCTTGCGAGGTGTTGAATGCGTACCTCATTGTTCAAGCTACGGCAGCACAGGTAAGATTTCTTGCTTGCGCTGCCGTAGTATTTTTTTGCCTGTTCATACTTAATTCATATTGTCGTCATGAGGAGTACATCTTCGTTAGTTAAGATCTCATTAGCGAAACGTTAGGCGATTTAATAAATAGATTAGGACAGGAGAAGATGAGGGTGACACAAACAGAGGTAATAAAAACGGAGAATGGAAAGAAGAAACATAAAGTACGTAACTTGTTGCTAAAAATATTAGGAGCAATCGTGATTTTGATCGTGCTTTTTCTAGCCGTTGTTTATACAGTTAATGTGATTAGCAACAAAACAGATCAGAAAAAAATACATCAATATGGTCAGTTAGTTCCTGTTGACGGAAAAAGTATGAATGTTTTGATCCAAGGACAAGGGAAGCAGACTATTGTGCTTATCCCGGGCTTTGGAACTGGAGCGCCAGCACTTGATTTTAAGCCGTTGATTGATGAGTTATCACCATTTTACAAAGTGGTCGCGGTTGAGCCGTTTGGGTATGGATTAAGTGATGAGACCGATAAGGAACGAACTACAGCGAATATCATAAGTGAGGTTCATGAAGCCGTACAGAATCTAAACATTGACCAATATATTCTAATGGGTCACTCCATTGGAGGTATTTACGGATTGGAATATGCGAAGAAATATCCAAACGAAGTGAGTGCATTTGTAGGGGTTGATAGTAGTGTTCCTGAGCAAGGTGGTATGGATGTTAAATTCCCGATAAAAAAATTAAAGCTGCTCAAAGACTCAGGTATCTTTAGATTGGGATTGCAATTAAGCGGTGACCCTTATGATGGACTGCCATTTGATGATGAGACCAAAAAACAAATGAAATTGATATCGCTCAAAAATATGAATAATTCCACTACCTTAAATGAAATGGAACATATATATCCTAACTTTGTCGCAGCCAGAGGGTTGAAATTTGACAAGAATCTTCCCATTATATTCTTTATACAAGCGAATAATACAACCGTGAAAGATTGGATTCCTCTGCATGAAGGGCAAGTTAAGGAATCTGTGCATGGAAAAGTGATGACGTTCGAGGGCGGACATTATTTACACCATTCCAGATCTAAGGAAATCGTTGAGAACCTAAATTTGTTCATGGAAGAAGTCAAATAAAATAAGAAAACGCTCCGACCTTCCTCCTAAGGGGAGAATCGGGGCGTTTTTGCGTTATGGGTAGAGATTATTTGATGCCGATTCTCATTCGGTAGCTGATCAGTACCTCTAAGGTGCGTCCTTGAAAATGGTCTTCAACTGCAGCGCTGAAATCTGCAATGTCCTGATCGAGCAAGGTAGCGTCCTGTTTCAACACGGTTCGTATTCCGCCTTGACTTAAAGCGAGTCCTACATAGCGCTGCGCATCGCAGGATTCAAGATTATGAAATACGATCTCTCTTGCAAAAGAGAAAGCTCCACTAGCCTGAATTCGTGACAAATGCCCTTCTTTGTCCCATTTATGTGCTCTCTCAGCATCAGGTAAGAGTGAGGCGAGCAGTTCCTCGGATTTGGAGATCAGTTGGTTGTAACGTTCTTCTACCTTCTGTTGAAGGGGGAGAGGCCAGTCGCAATCGTAGGTAGCAAAGACGCCACCTGTTCTTAAGACCCTGGAGACTTCTCGAAGTGTGCTTTCAGGATCCATCCAGTGGAATGATTGCGAGCAGGTCACTATGTCTACGCTGTCCACTGCAAGTGGAAGCTGGTTAGAATAACCTTGTACAAAAGTGATAGATTGGGGATCTTCAATTCGACTTAATTTATCGATTGCTTTTCCCAGCATATCTGGATTCGGTTCAATGCCAATTACGTTGTCCGCGACATCCTTCCACAGAAAAGTAGACAAGCCCGTGCCGCAGCCTATATCTGCGACGACTGAAGGTGTGCCGCTCAAGTAGTCGGTCAGCAGCTTGATGATCATGGCAGGAGCTTCAGGACGGTAGCGGTCATAGTCCTCTTGAAAGCCGAGAAATCGATCGATGTTTTGCTTGCTATTGTTTTCAGGTATCATGTGATCCTCCTTCATAGAACCTATTTATAGGTCTATTGTATAGCCATCGCTTCACTATGCCAAATAATGGATCGAAAGGAATCACGGGGAATGTTACTCAGAACAAGCATAAATACCTTCGGCGTCCTTATAAGGACGGCAAGCGTTTAAGCGAGAAATATAAGACATAAAGTATGGTGTGAAACTTATACTTTCTTATATTTTAAACAAAAATCCCCGGAGGACACCTTATGGTGTACCGGGGATTGTGGGTTATGTCTAGTTTTAAGTGCGCTAAGAACGTCTAGCAAATGTTACCGAAGTAATGCAGGATCGATGGCAGGTACAAGTCCTTCTGCTGCAGCACGATTTAGTAAGGCGGTGATTGCAGCGTAGCCGTCATCGCCTAGATTCATCGAGAAGTCGTTCACATAGAGATCAATGTGTGATTTAGCCACTTCTGGAGCCAGCTCTTGAGCGTGGCTAAGCACATAGTCTCTAGAATCGGTAGGATGATCCCACGCATATTGAAGAGAGCTGCGAATCCAGCCAGTGATGGCATTGGCATCCAGATCGCGGCGAGCAATGATCGCGCCGAGTGGAATCGGCAATCCGGTATCGCTCTCCCACCAGCTGCCAAGGTCAGTCAGCATATTAAGACCATAAGACGCGTAAGTAAAGCGGGCTTCGTGAATCACCAATCCGGCATCGATATGTCCATCGCGTACGGCAGGCATGATCTCATCGAAAGGCATGACGACGATTTCGCCAATGTCCCCTGTTATATGCTGTGCTGCCCATAATCTGAAGAGTAAATAAGCTGTAGAACGCTCGCTTGGCACCGCAATCCGGCGTCCGGCAAGCTTCTCGGGACGTTTGATTGCAGTCGGGCCACTTGCCGTAAGAAGCAATGGACCGCAGCCACGACCCAGTGCACCGCCACATGGCAGCAGTTTGTAATGCTCAAGAACCCATGGTAGAGCGGCATAGGAGATTTTAAGGACTTCAGGGCCTTCTCCGTTAGCAGCAAGCGTGTTGGTAATATCAATGTCGGCATAGGTTACATTAAGTTGTGGTGCATTCGGAACAAGCCCGTGTGCCCAGGCATGGAATACAAAGGTATCGTTAGGGCAAGGGGAAAAAGCGATATTAAGCTCAGTTGTCATTACAGCACCTCCAATAGTATAGCGGCTGCCGCCGTTAATGCTTCCATTGCATCGCCGATCTTCCAGGCGGCCCGGTCGCGGGGACCGACCGGGTTCGAAATGGCACGGAGCTCCAGTACCGGGAGCCCCAGCGCCTCAGCGGCCACGGCAACTCCGTGGCCTTCCATCGCTTCCGCGACGGCACCTTGATGCCGCGCGATAAGGGCGGCGGCCGTCTCCGCGGTGCCGGTCGCCGTCGAGACCGTAAGCACGGTCCCCGTGCTTACGGTCAGTCCGGCCGCTGCCAGCGCGGCCGAAACCGCCTGTACCGTGCCGCGGTCAGCCGGCACGGACACGCTGCCGAAGCCAAGCTCGGCAGCGCTGCGGAAGCCCTCCGGCGTCTCGGCCCCGAGGTCGGCGGCAATCATCTCGCTGGCAATGACCAGCGAGCCTAAAGGTGCCACCCCCGGGAACCCGCCGCCGATCCCGGCGCTGATTACGCAGCCGTAAGAACCGGCTGCGAGTGCCGCGGCGGTTCCCGCCGCCGCTGCTGCCGTACCTGCGCCGGCAGCAATCACATGGAACCTGTCGCTGCCTTGTAGGCCGCGCAGGACCGCGTCTCGCTCTGCGGCTACGGCTGTTACGATCAGCACGCGCCGCGCACCAGCTTGTTCCTCCACCATCAGGTTGCCTCCTTTGAGAGATGTGAAATCGCTTACTAAATAGTCATTCGTAAAGACAAGAATACGCCGTTTTAAGGGTCAGGTCAAACTTAGAGTGATTTTCATCACGCTCTTAAAAAGTCGTAGAAAGAACATTAACAGCTCGTTAAGCACCTTATGTTATCTTTTTTGAGTGGTGAGGTTGACAAAGGTAGTGTGAGGAAGTATAGTTATCTTAACTTAAAGATATTTAATGTAAAGATATTCACTTTATATTGAACAACATCGCTGTCAAACTGGAGGTGGAAATGATGAGTAATACCGAAGAGAATGTTCGTAATACAGAGAATACTACGGAGATGGATCAGGCGTCTTCTTTAAAGTTATTTGTTGTATTATCTAAGGCTTACAGAAGCTTGATGGATCAAGCTGTGAAGGATATGAAGAGTTATGGGCTGGCATCTGCCGAGTTCATGGTGCTTGAGGTGCTGTATCACCGGACCCGTATTCCACTACAACAGATCGGGGAGAAGATTCTCGTTACGAGTGGAAGCATCACCTATAATATCGACAAGCTGGAGAAGAAAGGTCTGCTGAAACGTGTGCCGTGTAGCGAGGACAGACGCGTGACCTATGCGGAGATTACGGATGCAGGGCGTGAGCTGTTCGATAAGATTTTCCCGCGTCATGTGGCTTCGATTCATGATTTGATGCGTGGACTGGATAATGATGAGAAGGGTCAGGCGATTGAATTACTGAAGAAGCTAGGCAAAGGTGTGTAGGAGCGCTGAAATATCGCATCAAGGTTTTATTATAAGGTCAGAAGCAGTTCGCTGCTTCTTACCACTGAAAGATAAAAATTTTTATCATATATCTTAATGTTAAGATAATTAAATCAAAGAAAATTGGAGTGGATTAACAATGATAAGTGTAGGAATATTATTGATGAGATTAGTGATCGGGATTGCGTTTATAGGGCATGGTGCCCAAAAGTTGTTTGGATGGTTTGGTGGTTACGGCCCGAAGGGTACAGGTGGCTGGATGGAATCCATCGGCATTAAACCGGGGGTTACTATGGCGGTATTAGCAGGACTAATGGAGCTGGTAGGCGGATTCATGTTCGCGGCAGGCCTTCTGACGCCTGTTGCAGCGGTGTTGATTGTTGCCACTATGCTGGGGGCTATCATTAAGGTTCACGCTCCAAATGGCTTCTGGTCTACTTCGAACGGAATTGAGTTTCCGCTTACGGTACTGGTAGTCGCTGCAGGTATAGCACTTACAGGGCCAGGTTCGATTTCTCTGGATGCATTGATTTTTAACTAAGAAGGGGGTTTATCATTATGACACTTCAAACTGCAGGAATCCATCATATTACCGCTTTTGTTGGAGATGCTCAGCGTAACGTTGATTTTTACGCCGGTATTTTAGGACTACGGCTGGTGAAGAAAACGATTAACTTTGATGCTCCGGAAGTTTATCATTTATATTTTGGGAACGAACAGGGTGCGCCGGGGACGATTATTACATTCTTTCCATCTCCCGTAGGGCGTAAAGGTAGAATCGGTGCTGGACAGGTCGGTGTAACGATTTACGCAGTACCAGTGGGCTCTCTGACATTCTGGGAACAGCGTCTTGCGGCATATCAAATTCCGGTTACTCTTAAGCAAAGAATCTCGGAATCTTATTTATCCTTTGCTGACTATGACGGTTTGCGCATTGAACTCGTGGAACGTGAGGAAGGACCGCTTAGCAAGTGGTCTTTCGGAGGGGTTCCTACTGAACATGCGATCAAAGGGTTCGGCGGCGCTGTGCTCTATAGCAACAATCCGCTACAAACGGCAGAAACGCTTGTCCATACGATGGGAATGGAGCATATCGCGGATGGAGATGGATATAGCCGTTATAGAACTACTGGCGATTTGGGTAATATTATTGATCTGAAGACAACGCCAATCCCGCTAGGTGTAGGAGGTGCAGGTACGGTTCACCATATCGCTTGGCGTGCAAAAGATGATTCTGAACAGCTGGAATGGGGGCATCATGTGCAGAGTCATGGACATCATCCGACACCGGTTCAAGACCGCCAATACTTCAATGCGATCTATTTCCGTGAAAGAGGGGGAATCCTCTTCGAGATCGCTACAGACCCTCCAGGCTTTGCTCGAGATGAGGCACCGGATGCTCTGGGTGAAAAGTTGATGCTGCCATCTTGGTATGAACCGCATCGTGCGGTTATCGAAGAAAACTTAAGTCCTATTCAGATAAGAGAAATTGAGGTGAAGCAGGGATGATTCATGTATTTCATAAAGGTAAAGATGTAACGAAGCCCACGCTTGTATTATTCCACGGTACGGGAGGCAATGAGCAAGACTTGCTACCGCTTGCTGGGTTGTTATCTCCCGATTCCTCGGTGCTGGGCATCAGAGGGAATGTACTGGAGAACGGTATGCCGCGGTTCTTCCGACGGCTGGCTGAAGGGGTGTTCGATGAAGCCGATCTAATCTTCCGTACTCACGAGATTAAGCAGTTTCTAGGCGATGCCGCAGCGCAGCACGGATTCGATGCTAACAATCTGGTAGCCGTGGGTTACTCCAACGGTGCAAACATTGCCGGTAGCTTGCTGTTCCACTATAAGGATGTTTTCCGCGCCGCAATTCTACTGCATCCGATGGTGCCGCTGCGGAATGTAGAGCTTCCTTCTCTTGATGGGGCGTCTATCTTCATTGGAGCAGGTACAAATGATCCGCTTATAGCTTCTTCGGAGACTGAGGATCTGGAGAGTATTTTGCAGAAAGCGGGCGCAGAGGTTACAACACACTGGGGCAATCAAGGCCATCGTCTGAGTGTTGCTGAAGCTGAAGCCGCTAGAGATTGGTTGCAGATACGCAGCACATCTACAAATGCATGAAACAATCAGAATAACCGCCGAATGGCGGTTATTCTTGTTATACAGGCCCCTGTAACCCTTCATATTAGGATTGATCAATTCACTTCCTTTACGTTAGTATGAAGAATACAAAAAAAGGCCCACGGGTTGTTTTAGAAAGGTTGAAGTAAGGATCATGATTGGAATTCAAAATGGGAATAAGCTTGCCGCAGATGGCCCTTCACGGAAGCAGAGATTGCAGCTCGCCGTGATTCTTGGCTCTATTACAACGATCGGCCCGTTGTCGATTGATATGTATTTGCCGGCACTGCCTACACTTGTCGCAGATTTCGGTACGACTGCTGCTCTAGTACAGCTTAGTCTGACCTTCTTTTTGCTGGGACTAGCTTCAGGTCAGTTGGTAGCTGGACCGCTGAGTGATGTGTATGGCCGTCGCCGTCCGCTGCTTATAGGAATGTTTATCTATGCCATATCTTCAGTGCTGTGTGCTTTTAGTCCTTCGATTGGACTGCTGGTAGCTTTGCGGTTTATTCAGGGGCTTGCTGGTTCAGTAGGTGTGGTTGTCTCTAGAGCGGCTGTTCGTGATTTATATAGTGGCTCTGAACTCACGAAGTTCTTCTCACTATTGATGATTGTGAATGGTCTCGGACCGATATTAGCTCCGGTTATTGGGGGCCAACTGCTAAGAGTAACTACATGGCAGGGGATATTCTTAGTCTTATTTGCTGCCGGAATTATCTTTTGCCTAACCATTTTATTGCGCTTGCCGGAGACACTTCCGAAGGAGCGACGCTCTAAGAGTGGACTGAAGGGTACGCTGCTTACCTTCCGGGTATTGCTTGGCAATCGTAAGTTTATGGGTTATGCCTTGTCTCAAGGTTTTGTTATGGCATCTATGTTTGCTTATATCTCAGGTTCTTCTTTTGTATTGCAAAATATTTTTGCAGTTACACCGCAGGTATACAGTCTGATCTTTGCTGTGAATGGGATTGGAATTATTATTACAGGCCAAATTGCCGGCAGACTTGCTGGCAAGGTAAGTGAGACTAAATTGCTACTTAGTGGACTATTGCTCTGTACGACGGGAGGCCTCTTACTACTACTGACGATTCTAGTAGGAGGAGGGCTGATCCCTATTCTGATCTGTCTATTTGCAGTTGTCTCCAGTGTGGGGATCGTCGGAGCGACCAGCTTCTCATTGGCGATGCAAGATCAAGGTGAATCGGCAGGCAGTGCCTCGGCGTTAATCGGATTAATTCCCCTGCTGCTAGGTAGCAGTGTAGCGCCACTTGTGGGTCTTGGGGGAGTTGAATCAGCACTTCCAATGGCGATTGTGATAGCATGCACAGGACTTCTCTCGATTCTTTCTTATATGCTGCTTGTTAGACGAGGAAAAGCAAGCTCCTAGTAGTCTATCCTTGTCAGCAGTCTCAGGATCCACATCGTATTCTACCTCGACATCAAGCACTACAGATACCAGTGCGCTTGAGAAACAAAGAGCGAAGCTGGAAGCTGAACTAGACAAGATTGATGCCAGCTCAGACGATGACAAGACCAAGGAAACGAAGACGAAGCAAATTGAGCAACAGATCAAGACCATTGAGGCACAAATCTCGCAGAAGTCTCAGAGCAGTGCTTCCTCCGCTAGCAGTGTTGTAGAGGCACCTGCCAAACCTGCGAACAATGCGCTTGCTGCAGCAAGTCCGCAAGAGATAGCTACCGCAACAACGGATAGTAAAGGCAGGTTTGATATTCGAGTATGAACGCTGGTTAGAACCGTGCTACATAACAGAGAGGACATCCTTTGCCGTGAGGGATGTCCTTTTTGTTGTGCAATTTTATGTGTAAACTACAGTCTCAATGTTCTTTAGCTAAATAGAATTTCATTAACATTCCTTAACTATTGCAGGGATTAGGGCTGTGCTGGCAGTCTAATGTAGTAGGTGTTGATTATCATGGGTATTTTATTCCAATAATTGTTATAATGAAATGGTTGTAAAAATTGTCTAGCACAACGTGTGTCGGCGGTAAGGGTAGGTGGCCTAATGCAATCAAAACAACAAACATTAGAAAGATTCAAAATAGTAAGGCTGTTCTTATCCATCTATCGGATTCGGGCGGTGAGAGCTCTCTTTCCAGTAGCTATCATAGCGCTGGTGTATTGGGAGGGGCAACATGAGCTGAAGCAGGTTCATTTAGGACTTATTATGCGTGAGCTAAGAAGAGTGCCTACATCTGCCGTTTTGCAAATGATCGGATTTGCACTTCTCGCAGTAGCTGTAATGAGTGCTTATGATTATTTGATACGAGCACATTTTCGTTTAAAAGTAGGGCTGTGGGACACCTTCCGTTATGCTTGGATAGCTAATACATTTAATAATTTAATTGGTTTTGCAGGTCTGGCTGGAGTGGGTTTAAGGACGTTGATGTACAAAAAAAGCGGAGTGTCAACTTCCGTCCTGACGCCGGCAATCGTATTTCTATCACCGCTCATGATTACCGGGTTATCTTTACTTTCTTGGGCAAATATTTTTGGCTTACTCCCGGCCACGGCATTGCTGGAAGAGCATCATTGGTTACTATTTGCGGTATGGGGGATGGCGCTTTATTTGCCGTTTTTTGTGTTTGTACAGCGCTCTGCTCTTTATGCAAAGTGGATTAATCGGGGACAAGGTAGAACACCCTGGCTTACAGTAGTTGCCTCTGTGGGTGCTTCCTTTCTGGAATGGAGTTTTGCTGGCGTAACGTTTTGGACAATCAGTAGCCATCTCTTGCACGAGGTTCATTTTTCAGTCATATTCGGCATTTTTACGATTGCTGCTATCGCAGGCATCTTGAGTATGGCGCCTGGTGGTATCGGTGCTTTTGACCTTATTGCATTGCTGGGTCTTACGCAGCTTGGATTCAAAAGTGATCAAGCCATGGCAGTGCTTGTTATTTTTAGATTGTTCTATTATCTCATTCCATGGCTGATCGGATTGGTGCTGGCTGCACTGGAATTTGGTCTGCAGGGAAAAAAGGGTCAAGATCGTTCAGCTCCAGGGTTTGAACCCTCTCTTAACATTTGGCAGAAGATCTGGGGTTGGCCGGGTCAGTATACCTTTCTGAGCGATCTTGGTGTGTGGGCTCTAGGCAAGCTTGTATTAGCTAGCGGGCTTATTCTCTTACTATCAACAGCTACACCCGGATTGTTGTACCGGCTGAAGATTACAGAGGAAATATTGTCATTCTCGATCATGCAGCTCTCACATCATTTATCTGTTCTTATTGGCTTTATGCTCATTTTGTTGTCGAGAGGCATAACATTACGGATTCGTAGCGCGTACATCTGGACCAGCATTTTATTATTTTCTGGGTCTGTGTTTGCGGTGGCTAAAGGCTTTGATTATGAAGAGGCACTGTTTCTGCTCCTCGTTGCACTCATTCTGTGGATCTCCAGATCTCGGTTCTACCGGATCAGTGCTCCCGTTAGCAGACAGAGTACGATTTGGTGGCTTGCGCTTACTTCTGTAATTGCCCTAAGCTACTATCTATTGGGCAGCTATGCCCATCGTGGATTTCTGAAGCATCTCCCACCCGGTGTACAGCCAGAGTGGCTACAGCGGCATAGTCATGTTGCTTTTACAGCCGTAGGGGGACTAGCTTTCTCTTGGATCATTCTTACTTTGCTGATCACCCTTAGACCCCATCGTAAACCGGAGGAGTTATTCGGAAATTTTGATATGGCAAGGCTGAAAAGCTTCCTAGGCGAAGTTCAAGGCAATGCCTTAACCCATATGCTGTTTTTGGGTGACAAAAGCTTCTTCTGGGCGCAAGAGAGCAAGGTATTGCTCGCCTTCGCCAGGGTTAGGGATAAGCTTGTAGTCCTTGGTGATCCATTGGGAGAGAGAAGTCTCATGAATGAGGCAATCAGTGAATTTAGACAAGCTGCAGATAAGTACGGTCTGGTTGTAGTTTTTTATCAGGCCACACCTGATTTCTTATCGATCTATCATGAGCAGGGATATCGCTTTTTTAAGCTGGGGGAAGAGGCATTAGTAACGCTCGATACCTTTACACTCAGTGGCAAAAAGAACAGTGATTTGCGAAGCGTATGCAACCGATTTGAACGGGAAGGATATGCATTCGAAGTTGTAGAAGCACCTCACGTTGAAGATTTGTTACGAGAGTTGCGATCCGTTTCGGACGAATGGTTGAATGGACGCACCGAAAAAGGGTATTCGCTGGGTTGGTTTAACGAGGCCTATCTGCAGCTGGCTCCAATCGTGCTCCTGCGGAATGCCAAAGGGACGATACTGGCATTTGCTTCGATTGCACACGGGTATGATCAGGGTATGACCCTATCGATTGATTTGATGCGTCATCGAAAGAATGTGCCAAACGGAACGATGGATTATTTATTTGTTCGTTTGCTAGAATGGGCGAAATCTAAGGGATATCATCGATTTAATCTAGGTAATGCTCCGCTGTCCAGTGTGGGTGAGAATGCTGGGGCCTTGAAAGAGGAGAAGCTGGCTCATCTCGTATTTAAAAGAGGGGGGCATTGGTACGGCTTTGTCGGACTTCGCCGGTATAAAGAAAAGTTCAGCCCAGAGTGGGAACCGCGTTACTTGGCTTATCCGGCTTCCATAGCATTGCCGATCTTAACGCTCGATCTGGTGAGATTAGTATCCCGCCATCCAAAGGCGGAGGAATAGAGCTGTAGTCTCTGTATACATTGAAACAACTAGAGGAGGTGTCCAAAGCCATAATGGCTCTGGACATCTTTTTTTTGAGAGGTAATGCGAATCCTTATTTTTCGTCGACTTTTTCATCAGGCAGAGCCCAGACAGATACGCTACCACCGTTGACCGGGAAGGTCGCCCAGCCATCTTTTTCAATCGTTATAGTCGCCTTGTGATTATGAGTGAAATCTACCCATACTTCACCAGCGCGTTGTTCCCCTACGAACATTCTTTTCTGACCGTTCTCACCGTTACTAATCACAACCGCGCAACCGGAGCGTTCGATGTCTTTCACGCCGAGCCGTGTCCAGCCAATCGTGTTAGGATGATCGAAATAATCCTTCTGTTCACCATAAGACTTGTGATAGCGGGTGTATAGCAGCGGATCAATCGCCGCTTTTTTGCCTGCAATGGGTGTAGGTCCCTCAATTCCATAATAATCGCCATAAAACAGAACCGGATAACCATCGCGTCGCAGCAGGATAAGCGCATAAGCACTTTGCTTAAACCAATCATCTACCCACGATTCCAGAGCCTCATGAGGCTGAGAATCATGATTGTCCACGAATGTTACGGCATTGGTGGGATGGGTCTGCACCAGTGTGTCATCTAGAATTTTGGTTAAATCAAAGTTTCTGCCCCCCAAGGAAGCTGAATGCAGTTTGTAGTGAAGGGAGACATCGAAGAGGTCGATCTTATAATCGACGGTATTTAGAAATTGTCGGCAGGATTCTAAATCCGAATTCCAGAACTCACCCACGATATAGAAATCCTTCTCACATTTATTAAACATTTCTACCGCGAATTCTTTCACAAACTCATGGTTGATATGCTTGATGGCATCTAAACGAAAGCCACTGCAGTGGAGCGTGTCCACCAGCCATTTTCCCCATTGGATCATTTCTTTTTTGACTTCTGGATGACTGTAATCAATATTTGCGAACATTAGATAATCGTAGTTGCCGAACTCGTCGTCAACATTCTGGTTCCATGTTTTATTCTCGCCTGCGATACGGAATACACCTGTTCGCCCCAATTTGGCGTCAAAGTCAGTGCCGTTAAAGTGATTGTAATTCCATTTAAAGGAAGAGTGTTCATCCCCACGGCCGGGGAAGGTGAATTTAGTCCAGCCCTCAATCTCGAAAGGCTTTGAGATTTCTTTCATCCGGTCATTGGGGTCGACCTCGATCACCTGGAAGACTTCCTTTTCATCCGCCCCTGCTTTATGATTCATGACCAAATCAACGTACACGGCAATGCCGTTTTTTTGACATTCCGAAATGGCATCAATCAGTGCTTGCTTGGTGCCATATTTGGTGCGTACCGTGCCTTTTTGGTCATATTCGCCCAGATCGTATAGGTCATACACCCCATAACCTGTATCGTCGGCGGAGACGGCCTTTGTCACAGGAGGTACCCAAACAGAATCAATGCCTACGGCCTTTAGTGCGGGAGCTGTTTCTTTTAGTCGATCCCAGTGTTTGCCGTCCGCAGCAACATTCCATTCAAAAAATTGCATCATTGTATGGTTCCTCATTATTTCTAGCGCCTCCATGTCCATAAAGCGAATTTTTTCTATACTCTGATTAGATTTTCAGATAACTTTTATTAAACTTAAAAACAGACTATGAAAAATAAGACCGGCCGATGAATGCGCTGGGAGGGACAAAGATGCTATTTATATAGGCTTGAAAAGTGTGATTTCTGACCTCTGGGAGAGGTGGACAGCATTGCGTCCGTTTCGTTTGGAACTGTACAGAGCATGGTCAGCCTCTGACAGCAGCTCTTCTAGAGTGGCTTCAGGACTTAGGGCTTCTACTACTCCGAAGCTGGCAGTCACGTTAATGGACCCGATGAGCGTATATAAGACACTTTGTTCAATGTCTGCACGGATAGTTTCACAGCGTTGTGCGGCTTGCTTTAGTGATGTATTTGGTAGACAGATTACAAATTCCTCGCCACCGTAACGGCCAAAGAGATCTCCCTCCCGAAGGTGTCTACTGCAGACCTGAACAATGTGCTGAAGGGCTTGATCTCCATATTGATGTCCGAATCGATCATTAATGCTTTTGAAGAAGTCTACATCCAGCAAAATAATCGATAATGAACTCCGATTGCTCGCGGCCTGAACAAGAAGCCCTCGGCTCAGCTCCAAAAAATAGGTACGGTTATAGATCCCCGTCAGACTATCCATCGTAGCCAATTGACGCAGCTTATCTTGAAGCAGTATTCGTTCAGTTACGTCAATCAGCATGATCATTTGTCCTGCTAAGTATCCTCCTTGTTTCTGTACGGGAGAGGATCGAATTTGATAGTAACAAATCTCGTCTCCTTTGATCCAAGCAACTTCCCGTTCTTCGCGTAGCAGCGGCTCTGCATCCATAACATAGGACAAGGCATCTTTGCCGGCATTAAGAAACAGTTGAGCCAGCGGTTT
The DNA here is from genome assembly GCF_924513355.1 of Paenibacillus pseudetheri. Classification (NCBI taxonomy): domain Bacteria; kingdom Bacillati; phylum Bacillota; class Bacilli; order Caryophanales; family Paenibacillaceae; genus Paenibacillus; species Paenibacillus pseudetheri. The sequence continues at coordinate 251,626 of NZ_CAKMAB010000002.1, read as the reverse complement.
ACCAATCGCCGAGGAATTAAGTCCTTCTATCATATCCGCGGCTGCGCGATTGTAATCGACGAGCATGTCCGAACGATCGGTGACAAGCACCCCGTCTCGCATGCTTTCGAACAAATTCTCACGGGCGATAGGCGCAGCTGTTAACATGCCTCTCGACAGGATGGCCCAAATATATAGCGTGGAAGTGATACTCATAATGACGGGGACGGGATCCATCCCGTAGGGAGTCAGGCCCATCAAATATAAAAAAGAGCCTAACGTTGGAAGGCTTAGTCCAATTAGAATGGTAACGATTTGTCTCCGGTATACCCGTTTCATCCGGTTCCACTGCCATAACATAAGGCAGATAGCTGCCAGTAGACAGCCAAAGGTAAAGCTGCCGTGAACGATATACCAAGGTCCCATCACTACATCAACGAGTGGGGAGGGCGTGTTGTCCCGCAAATAAATGGATTTATAGAAAAAGTGGTGGTAATCATTGGTCCACACCATCAGTGTTGTGATGAAAGGTATTATGTACAGCGCTGCTCGCATGCCCTTTTTAATTAGACTCTCCAGCCCCACGAAATGCATCACCATAATAAGGCTGGCGGGCGCTATAAAAGGCATCCCCAGATACTCTACTTTAATCCAAAAACTCATTTCCTCCAGCGTTTTCCCCGACAGTTCTAGTGCGAAGCCGAAGGTATAAATCGCGGAAGTGAAGGAGCTTATAACAAAGGCTCTAATTCCTAAAAAATCCGTTTTTTTATAATAGGCGAAAAGGGCTAGTAAAACGCTCAGGACACCAGATATAGCCACAATAACAATATAATTCGAAATTACAGATCCCATGGGTCTATTGTCTCCTGCCGAGGAAAGATATGGATAAATATTACCACATATCTACAAATATTTAAAAATCACTTCATTTGAAACTCGAATAAATGGCTCCTAGACAAAATGACGTGATTTAGCGGGAGCTATTTTACTAATTGTCTAATGAGAGTCCAGTTAGCAGCGCGTAACATGTTAGTTAATACTACACAACAGGAGATTTTAACTCGACACACTCTAATGAGTCAGGTTATTAACATTAATTGCATAGCTTATTTTGATAAGGGGGGGCTGAGGATGTCATTACTCGCGACAAATATTCCTGAAATTCAGCTGGAAAATGTTGAAATGCGCTATAGGGCAGAAGCTGCGGAAGTGCTTGCACTGCATCAGGTGAGTCTTGATATTGCAAAGGGGGAGTTCGTCTCACTGCTCGGACCTTCAGGATGTGGCAAAACAACGTCAATGAAAATTTTAAAGGCCATCCTTTTGCAGGATGGCCTTTTCCCTGAATTATTGAACTAACTAACAAGCTAGTTTAATTAGGCTCGATGAGGCCAACGGTCTGTAAATCTTCAATGTTAAGATACATAGTGCCCTTATATTTCTTTACACGTATGTCGCTTAACGTGAATTGGCCTGTTTTTGCTTTTTTGTATTCATCTGTCATAACGATATTATATCTTACGAGGTCCATCTCAGCATATTTACCTATGCTAATTGTGTTGGAATCACTATTTCCAAGATTAATGACTTTTTCAATTTCGGAGAGCATAGATAATGAAATCCAACCTTCGCTCATAAGCGGAGGCAATGTTTCCTTGTTTCCGGCTGCGGTTACATAATTGGCGTCAAAATAATCAGGGTATCCTTTATAGCCGGGATCTTTGGATTGTTCTTGTGTTGGAGGTACTCCGACAATACGAATTTTGGGAGCGTTAGCTGTGAAATTTTTAATGGCATCGTTCTCAGCTAATTCCTTTTGTAGATTCATGTCTTTTAATGCGTTGGGACCAAACAAGACAGTTCCATTGGCATTGAATAAGATCGGGATGCCGTCAATGGTATAAGAGGCACCTTTAAAAGAAGGGCTATTAATTTGAATCACATCTGCTGCTGCTGAATAATAAACGGCGTTTCCGGTTGCTTCACCAACGATACGAACCGGAATTAACGTTGTGCCATTCTGAGCAAACGGCGCCGCCTGCAGCGTTTTTTTCTGACCATTTACGTATGCTGTTGTGCTACCAATAGTAAAAGTTATTTTCAAATCGCCTTTGGTGCCCGTAACTTGTTTCAGTTTTGGGTTATAGTCTATACTCATTTTAAGCTTCTCAAATAATTCTCGGAAAGGCACGAACGAAACTCCGTTTTTGCTCACAGATCTCGAATTTAGTGGCATCCCATCCACAAAAATGTGCGATCCCTTAGAAGCCGCTGACGCTGGAGCAGGAATAAGACCTACAGAAAAAATCAAAACGCATATCATTGCTAGAATCGACAATCTCTTCAACAAATAACGCCCCCATAAATTCATTTTATTTCCATCAACTCTCATCTTACTATCAATCGGTGTACTGTCAATATAGATGTCTTGAAGTCTCGTAATAAAGTCTCGTAATAATGAAGTTGATCTTTTCCTTAGGCTAGCCTTACTCACGCAACCCTATCTCATATGTATTTTCTATCTATGGTAACTGAGTGTTTACCTACTGTCATTCGTGTAGTTCTAGCTTGTTTTCTTTATATTGGAAGAGCTGTAGGAATGCTCGCAACTTCGTGTATAATTGAGACCAGGTGTTAAGAATTCCAATCGGATGAGGAGATCAGCTGGTTATGTACTTTCTTGATATTATGTCTTGGCTGACAGAGGATAATCTGCGGCATCTGCTTGAACAATATCGTTCGTTTGGGCCCTTTCCGGGTATCGCATTGACGTTTATGAAATCATTTATACCACCACTACCAACGATTGCGATCGTAGGGTTAAATGGGGCAGTATATGGGTTATGGTTAGGTTTTTTGTATTCTTGGATCGGCTTGGTTGCGGGTTGTGTGACTACATTTTGGATTATTCGCAAAGTGGCCTCTCATCGTTATCTGCGAAAATGGGCGGAGCGGCCCAAAGTAGCCAAAAGCATGACATGGGTGCGCCAAAGCGGATTCAGCTATGTTTTTCTGCTTAGTATATTCCCGGTGGGCCCCTTCGTTGTAATTAATATGGCTGCCGGTCTTGCCGGGATGAGGTTTCGTTCGTATCTCCTTGCGCTCACTGTGGGCAAAGCGATCATGGTATTCGCAGTTTCATACATTGGCAACGATTTGGAACGCTTCATCCGCCAACCGTGGGAGATTATCTATGTTGTCTTGTTTATTGGACTGTCGTTATGGGGAGTCAAAGCCATCGAAGCGCGGTTCGCTAGAACAGCACAGGAAGGGAAAAAGATTGCTTAGCGCTGTGTAAGGACTATTTTGATAGAACGAAGGAGGAAATGTTGATGAAATATCGTAAACTTGGCAGTACAGGGATGAATGTATCGGTGATCGGCTTGGGTACTTGGCAGTTCGGTGGAGAGTGGGGCAAGGATTTCACTCAAGTTGAAGTCGATGCCATGCTGGATAAGGCTGGAGAGCTCGGTATTAACCTGATTGATACGGCAGAATGTTATGGAGATCACTTGTCAGAGAAGTTCATCGGGGGTTATCTGGCTCGCCGGAAACGTGAGGACTGGATTGTAGCTACGAAATTTGGTCATCATTTTCAGGGACATTTGCAGCGGGAACAGCTATGGCGTGCTGAGGATGTGCTGAAGCAGCTGGATGATTCCCTACGGGCGCTTCAGACAGAGTACATCGACCTCTATCAATTCCATTCCGGAACCGATGAGCAATTCGACAATGATAAGCTGTGGAGTATGCTCGATAGACAGAAGCAGGCAGGGAAAATCCGTCATTTAGGTGTCTCGATTAGTGCATCGGGCTCTGGTGTACATCAGACCTCTGCAGCAGCGGATGTGCAAGCAGAGGCCATACAAGTAGTATATAATCGGCTGGATCGTCAACCTGAGGAAGAGATTCTTCCGCTCTGCATCGAGCATAAATTAGGTGTGCTGGCGCGTGTTCCGTTAGCGAGTGGTTATTTAAGCGGCAAGTACAAGCCGGATGCGGTATTTGGTCAGGGTGATGTGCGTGCTAACCATAAAGAGGATGTAAGGCAAAAACAGCTGCGCGCTGTAGCTGAAATTGCTACCAACGAAGTCCCTTCTGGACTCGATATGGCGCAGTGGGCTTTGGCGTGGTGCCTTCAGCATCCCGCAGTAACCAGTGTAATTCCAGGTTGCAAAAATATAGAACAAGTTATCTCCAACGCTAGTGCTGCCGATCTGGACATGGTGAAGGACACTACACAATAAGCTGGAAACTACACCGAAAAAAGCTCCTTAACCTTCGCCTCAGCGGGATCCTCATTGTAGATATGGGTCCAACTGTTCGTGGAAGCATCATAAAAATAGTCCTGTTTCCATTGCTGGAAATGGATCGCGATATTTCGTACTGCGGATACAATTCTCTCTACCTCCTGATTCGTCATAATGGGGTGTAGAGAGATGCGGATCCAACCCGGTCTAAGCGACTGGTCTCCTACAGTAATTGCCTCAGCGATCTGAGCAGATTGCGCCCACCCTAATTCAAGTAAGTAATGCCCATAAGGACCTGCACAAGAGCAACCACCCCGGGCTTGTATACCAAAGCGATCATTCAGTAGTTGAACTGCAAGATTATAATGAATATCACGTAGTGTAAAAGAGACAATGCCATGACGTTCTGTATGGTGTCCAGCTAGCAGTGAGCATTCGGGTATGCTACAGAGCCCGTTCATTAATTGCTGGCATAGCTCGTGCTCTCTAATCACCATATATTGACCGTTTCCATTCATCTGTTCCTTCAGCTTCACGCAAAGTGCCGTCCGAAAAGCTTGCAGAAACCCCGGCGTTCCCCCGTCTTCCCGCATCTCTATTTCATTGGTGTAGCGGCGTCCTCCCCAAGGATTGACCCAAGCCACTGTACCTCCACCCGGTTCGTCAGGAATACGTCCATTACTTAGAGCCTCATCAAAGATTAGAACGCCATTCGTGCCCGGTCCACCCAGAAATTTATGCGGAGAAAAAAAGATTGCATCCAGCTTCTCCAGCGGTGAGACAGGATGCATATCGATAGGCTCATAGGGAGCGCTGGCAGCAAAATCTACAAAACATAGGCCTCCGTGACGGTGCATAATCGCGGCAAGCTTCTGATAGGGAGTCTGAATTCCGGTCACATTGGAGCAAGCCGTAAATGAACCGATTTTCCAGCGGCGATGCTGATACAATTTCAACTGGGCTTCAAGCTGCTGAAGATCTATATTTCCATTTTCTCCGGGAGGAACAGTCACAACATCACCAATCCCCTCCTGCCAGGGAAGGATATTGGAATGATGCTCCATATGGCTGGTGAAGATCACAGGACGTTCCTTCATCGAATGGGAGCTATAGTCCTGAAGCCATTCAGGGAGCCTTAAGCCCATGATGCGCTGCAGCTTGTTTACGGCTCCTGTTGTTCCATTTCCGCAGAAGAGCAGGATGTCCTGTGGGCCAGCATTTACATGCTTTTTAATAATTTGCCGCGCTTCATTATAAGCCAGTGTCATGGTTAATCCGGTCGTGTTGGAGTCTGTATGTGGATTGCTAACATATGGACCGAAGGCTTCCTGCAGCTTCCGTTCAATCGGTTCATATAAGCGTCCGCTTGCGGTCCAATCGGCGTACAGCAGTGGCTGTCTACCATAGGGTGTGGTGATCTGATGCCGAATTCCAATGGTGTGCTCACGAAAAATCTCGAAATGGTTTTGTAGTGAAGCGGGCGTCTCTGCAGAAGAGGCGTGGATGATGTTTAGCACGGATTTCCCTCCAGCCCGTACGCCGATAGTGGTAAGGTCATGGTTTATTTTCGGCGTGCCAGTAGTTTCTATGGCATCAGTATATGCTTGCTTGGAGAATTGGGTTAAAGCCTAGGTGGAGTTTATATGAATAACAAATAAGGGAGATAGGAGGTGAATGGTGTAATTAATATACAACATTGTTTTTTATTTACTTATAATGAAACTTTTTGAGATCTACTGCGTCAAATAATACGATTTGAAATAATGAATGTACCATGAAGTAAAACCATTGTCTCGTTAGGGGTGAAAGCGTTTTTACAAGAAATATAAGAGGAAAATAAAGATAGGGGCCACTTATATTTACAAATGGAGCAGAGGAGTCAAATCATGCATTTAAAAAAACTAACATTAGTTGTACTATTGGCCGTATCTCAGACTGCTGCGGCAGTGCCCGTTTTTGCTGAAGCTGGAAATGTTACCTCCAGTAACACCAGTGGAGTAAGAGTGGCTACTACATCTGTTACGGAAGTAATTCCAGAAGCTACTGATCCATTGCCATCATTGACACGTCCGGTAGCAGAAGGGGCAACACCAACAGCAACACCAACAGCAACACCAACAGCAACACCAACGCCAACAGCAACACCAACAGCGACAGTAACGCCAATTACAGGGGTAACAACCGATTCTACTTTAACAACGTTACCATCCCCCACACCGAGTCCAAGTCTTACACTTATACCTGCGACCACCACACCACCGATTACAACTGATATAGTTAATGCAGGGGCTAGCAATCAGCTTGTACTTATGATGAATAGTAACAAAATGTATCAGAATGGCATTGAATATTTGGCTAATCAGCCAATGGCAGTGAAGAATGGCGTTTCCTACGTTTCGATTAGAGCTATGGTTGAACGTGTAGGTGTGAAATACATTTACGATTATAAGACGAAAGAGACTATTATTACTAAAGGCAGCGACGTTATGCGGTTCAAGACAGACAGTAAGATTTATTCCGTAAATGGTAAGAATGTGACAATGAAAGGTCCAGCTTATCAATTCAAAGGAACCTTTATGATTCCATTGACGTCCATTACTGGGGCGCTGGGCATTCCGTATACCGTGGATAATGTGCAAAAACGAGTCATTCTTTCGCTAAATTTGAAGCCTAAAGCTTCTTTTACAGTACCGGCTATAATTTATGCTGGTGATCCAGTGAATTTCCTGACTTCTAGCTCTTCACCGATTGGTTCAGCCATAGTTGAAGAGAAGTGGGAAGGGAAGCAGGATATCTATGATACACCTGGGCAATATGTAGTATCCTACTCTGTTAGGGATGCTAATGGACAATGGAGTGATCCTTACTCCACGACGATCACGATTCTAAAACCGAATACACCGCCGGTTGCAAATTTTACGACCGATAAGAATTCCTACAAAATGGGTGAGATGATCACTTATACGGATATGAGCACCGACCCAGACGGAGATACACTTAAAACAACGACCTGGACGAATAAAGCGGAAGCTTTCTTCACGCCTGGTCCTGCAACAGTTTCTATTCAAGTAGAAGATTCACATGGCGCAATCAGCACTTTTGAAAAAGTCATTAATATTACGGGTGAAGTCTTGTACAGTAAGGAAGATTTCTATAGATTGTTCGCTTCTCCGGGTGGTGTATTTGATATTGACGGATCTAATGTTCCAAACTGGCAGAAGGTAGCTTATACGCTCACTTCTGAGCCTTATAATCTTATTCGCGCTAACAGTCCAGAAACCGTAAATATGGAAGGGATTACTTATCGTGAAACATCGTTCGGTGGAACCCGCTTTTTGATTCACCACAAGAATAATATGAATACTAAAATGAAGGTATATGTGATAGCTAAGAACAACAATCTATCCCCTACGACGATCACAACAGAATATTTAGGCGTTGGAGGCCCACACCCCTTTCCGGAAGCTACGGGTAAACTCTCAGTGCAACGTTATTGGGAATCCATGCAAACGAAAAAAGATTACAAGACAACGGTCCTGCAACCTGGTGAAAGCGTCTCTATCCTGTCTGATCTGAATAATATTGCAATAAAACCGGGCGAAATCGTGTCACTCCAAGCGGACTTATATAGTGATTATCCTATTGAATACAATGTTATGATGATTGATACGAATAAAGATCCGTTAACCACACTTCCTACGCTTCCAATACTGGATCGTGATGGCGTGCATAACCGAGGGACTTATGCTGATTCTACACGTATCATGACTGTTACGGATGAAGTAGGAAGAACACCTGCGAGACTTCTCATCGGTGATAATTCAAGTGATTTGAATTTGATGGGCACCGACCCTATGTCAGGAACTAAGGCATCCAATGCAGGCAACTTCGGAGTACTATACAAAATCAAATTTGAACATGTTGCTCCAAATTCATTAATTACCTTTAACCCGCGTGGTGGTAATTATATGGGACCTGTTATGGTGAATGGTCAAATTGTTCAAATGCCAAGTACCGGCAGTATTACAAATGCAAACTTGAATAGTGTGGTTTATCGTACAGGTGATGAAGGGGGCTCTGTTGAGATATTGTTCACTGCAGCGTCTGGTAGTAATTTGCCGGTTAACTTCCTGATTACACCGCAACCACCGAAGAGATAGTTATGCAAAGTAATCATTAGGGGACCAATAGGCGAGATTCCATTCAGCTATGAAAGAGAATTCGCCTTTTTTAAAAAATATACGGAAGTATAAGTTTCACGCTATACTTTATCCTTATATTTCTCGCAAAAACGCTTTCCGTCCTTAAGGACGCCGAAGGCGTTTTTGCTTGTCATTTCATGTGATCTTTTCGATACTCCCTTGCGGTCATGCCTAGATGCGTCTTGCAGTAGGTAGAGAAGTAGGCAGAGGAAGCGAAGCCGAAGATATCACTAATATCCTGAAGCGCCATATTTGTATGGATCAGGAAGTTCTTGATCGCATCAATTCTTTCTTTATGGATGAAGTTGAGGACAGTGCTCCCTGTTTCTTGTTTGAATAGCGTTGCGAGGTAATTCGGATGCAACTGCACGATTTCCGCAACTCGCTCTAGCGTAGGCTTCTCTTCAATGTGCTTTTTAATATAGGCGATCGTCTTATTAATGATAGGTCCATACGAATACGAACGATGGGTTGAGATGACACTAATAAAGCTATTTAGCATGAGGTATTCAATCTCAACGGTCTTCACGATCGAGTCGCTCTCATCAATTAAGTTGATGTAATGGTCACTGAGAATGAACGCGGACTCGGAATCGACTCCCGCCTCAATGATCGCACGCGTAAAAATGGTGCAGCTAGCGACTAGAGAATATTTCAACGACTGCAAAGGCTTTGGTGACAGGTTGGCTCGTTCCAGCAGGTTGATTTCATTCAATATTTTAACGGCACCTTCACGATCAGTGCGTTGGATTGCATAGACGAGCTTCTTTTCGTGCTCATAGGAAGGGTGCATATAGTTCTGATAGCGATTCTTCGCCATATTGCGTTCGAGGACGGCAGTAATGTCTAGCATGGATAATCTCCTTTAGGCTACCTGTTTAAGGGAGGATTTTACAATATAATCCGTATTTATAAATCGAAACTAATGTTAAGAATTTATAATTAAGTGTTATATTATCGTGTAATATCAGTTTTGTAAAGGCTTTCAATTTTAGAAATATCAATAAAAATTATGAAATCTTCAGAAGAGGGGTATTGCAGATGAAGAAAAAAGTAGGGGCAGCATTATTATCTGTAGCTATGTTATCCACGTTAGTCGCTTGTGGAGCAAAAAGTGATGATGGGGCAAACAAGGCAAATAGCGCAGACACAACGTCTAAAGGAACTGGTAAAAAAGCGGTTATTACAATCATTCAGAATAAAGTAGAAATCCAAAGTGCACTAGAGGATGCAGTGAAAGAATTCAATAAAACTCAAGATAAATATGAAGTACAAGCATTAGGAGCAGCAGGTGACAACCTGATGACGGTGCTCCAGACACAATTCAGCTCCGCACCAGAAAAAGCACCAACCATTTTCACAACAGCATCTGGCTCAGAGTTTCAAAAATACCTTCCATATATGGCACCCTTGGATGATATGAAAGCGGCTAGCAAAATTGTTGAAGGACAAGATACAGCAGCGCGTAGTGATGGTAAATTATATGGCTTGCCAGTTGCGCTTGAAGGCTTCGGACTTATCTACAATAAGGATATGTTCAAGGAAGCAGGCGTGAATGCGGACGATATTAAGACATGGGATGACCTTGTTGCAGCAAGTACCAAGTTGGAGCAAGTGAAAGGCGTGAAGAAGGCAATAGCGTATGCACAAGAGTCTTACTTCCGTTTCATGCATCCATTTAACTGGCCATTTGCATTAATGAAAGATACATCGGGTACGATTGCTAAGATTAATGCTGGCGAATTGAAGCTTCAAGATATTCCTGAATTGAAAGAGTACGTTGCTGATCTGGACAAGATCAAAGACCATACGAACTTGAGTAAAGATACGTATGATGAACAAGTTGCAGGCTTCGCGGCAGGCCAATATGCGATGATTCACCAAGGAAACTGGGCACAAGGTCTCTTGAACGATTATGATGTGAAATTTGAATATGGTTTCTTGCCAGTACCGTTCGAAGGTAATCAAGGTATTGCGGTAGGTAACAGTAACTTCTTCCGCGTGAACAAGCATGCATCGGAAGATCAACAAGCGGGTGCGAAGGCGTTCTTGGATTGGTTGCTAACAGATCCAGCGGGTCAGCACTATGTAACGGATGAGTTTAACTTTATCCCTGTGTACTCCGGTTTTGATACTAGCAAAATGGATCCGTTATCCCAAGAAGTGAACCGTTATGCAAGTGAAGGCAAGACAGTGAAATGGGTATTCGATCAATTCCCAGCGGGAGCAGATCAAGAGTTTGCGAACCAAGTGGAAAAATACTATGCAGGAAAATTAACGGGCGAGGGCTTGTTAGAAGCACTTCAGAATGTTTGGATGACTGCGGTTAAAAAATAATCGTATGGCTATGGAGGCTGCTTCTCGAATATTCGTTAAGCGGCCTCTTCCTGTTTTGTAGAAATGGATAAGAGGTGAAACCATTGAAGAAAAGTGTAAAGAGAAATTTAATAGCGGCAGCTTTTATTGTTCCATCATTATTCATCTTTATAAATGTAGTCATCATTCCATTCGTTATGGGGATTGTGTACTCTTTTACAGATTGGGATGGGTTTAAATTTGCAGGTTCTAACTTTGTAGGCTTCGATAATTATGTACGGGTGTTTCAAGATTCAGATTTTCTTACATCCTTCGGCCTGACATTTAAATATGCCGTATGCATGATTATTCTCGTTAACGTTATCGGACTTTCACTCGCGATGCTGGTGACTTCCAAAATTAAGTCGCGTAATCTTTTACGCTCAATATACTTCCTGCCGAACTTGATCGGTGGTCTGATCCTAGGTTTCATCTGGAAGTTCGTATTCACGAAATTCTTCGTACAGGTTGGAGAAGTAATGGGGAATAGCTCGATCTTCTTCAATTGGTTGGATGATCCGACGGCTTCCTTCTGGGCGCTGGTCTTCGTAGGAACATGGCAAATGGCCGGCTACGTCATGATCATCTACATCGCAGCTATTCAAGGTGTTTCGGATGAGGTGCTGGAGGCAGCTGATATGGATGGCGCAGGCGGATGGATGCGATTCCGCAAAATTATGTTCCCACTCATTATGCCAGCCTTCACGATCAGCTTGTTCTTGACGCTGTCGAACGCATTCAAACAATATGATACCAATATCTCACTAACGAACGGTGGTCCTTACGGTACAACCGAGCTTGTTGCAATGAATATCTTTAAAACCGCGTTTAGTATGAATCAATATGCGCTCGCGCAATCCAAGGCGATTATTTTCTTCCTCGTCATCTTAGTTGTGACGGTTACACAGGTCGTTATCTCGAAGAAAAGGGAGGTTGAACAATAATGAAACGTCGCAATAAATCAACTTCAATATTGCTTGAAGTTATAGCTTGGGTTAGTGGACTTCTTATGCTGTTGCCTATGTATATTATGTTTGTGAATTCGTTCAAAGGACGTGCCGAGATATTCACCGATACGTTCGGCCTGCCGAAATCCTTTTCCTTCGAGTACTATGCTGCGGCAATGGACAAAATGAACTTTTTGTCAGCATTTAAAAACTCGCTCTTAGTGAGTGTCATTAGTATTGGGCTTATTATTATCTTCTCAGCGATGACATCTTGGATGCTTGTTCGCATGAAGAATAAATTGTCCAATGGCATTCTCCTCTTATTCGTAGGTACGATGCTCATCCCGTTTCAATCGGTGATGATTCCGCTAATGCAATATTTAAACAAATGGGATATCCCATCACTTAATTTCTCTATGATTAATACACATTATGGCCTAATTTTCATGTATATCGGATTTGGGCTAAGTATGTCGGTCTTCCTTTATCATGGTTTTATTAAAGGGGTACCGATTGCTCTTGAAGAAGCGGCGATGATAGAGGGCTGTAATACGTGGCAGACATTCTGGAAGGTTGTATTCCCAATGCTTACGCCAATTACGATGACTGTAGGAATCTTGAATCTATTGTGGATTTGGAATGACTATTTACTTCCATCCTTGACCTTAACAAGCCCAGCGCTTCGTACCATTCCATTGTCAACCTTCTTCTTCTTTGGAGAATTTACAATTCAGTGGAACCTTGCAATGGCAGGACTTGTCGTATCGATTATTCCGGTTATTATCTTTTATCTGTTCGCACAGAAATACATTATTAAAGGCGTTATGGCAGGTGCTGTGAAATAAAATTGGATGAGGGGGCCTTCATATGAAGTCGGGCTGGATTATTGAGAATCATAGGGATATGCAAGACCTCGGCGTTAGTGAGAGTATTTTTAATGTGGCTAATGGTTATGTAGGTGTTCGAGGTAATTTTGAAGAAGGTTACGAAGGTGACGAGCCAACGGTTCGTGGAACATATATAAATGCATTTTATGATATTACACCGATGCTATATGGGGAGAGCGCGTATGGCTTTCCCGATACACAACAGAAACTTGTGAATGTGATGGATGTACAGGATGTGACCATTCATATCGGGGAGGAGAAGTTCAGTCTTTTCACAGGAACGGTCGTATCTGGGCGGCGTTATCTCGATATGCGCGAAGGTAAGTACGTACGGCTCGTGCACTGGATATCACCACAAGGTAAAGAGGTCGAAATTTCATTCACACGCATGGCGTCATTGACAACACTCGAATTGTTCACGATAGATATTGAGGTAACTCGTATCAATTGTCAGGATGAAGTGACGATTACCTCTGGCGTGAATGGCGATGTGAGTAACTATACGAATGCGAAGGACCCTCGTGTTGCATCGGGTCATGCCAAGCTATTGGATATGAAGAATATCGAGGTGTTCGACGAGACCTCCTTACAAATCGTGCTTGAGACAAATACATCGAAGCTACAAGTGGCGGCAACAACAGTTCATCAGACAACGCCTGCGGTGAACGGTGAACTGATCAAGGGTGAGAAAAGTGTAATGGTGCGGTATGCGTTCCCAGCCGGTAAGGATATTGTTCAATTCACAAAATTCAACGTATTTACAGATACACGTCGACACGAAGATCCAGCTGCTCACGGACGTGAGTTGATGGCTTTGGTATTAACGCAAGGGATTCAAGCGGCTTACATGGCACAAGAAGTATATTTACAACATTTTTGGGAAATTGCAAATATCGAGATCCAAGGTGATGAGGTACTTGAGCAAGGTCTTCGATATAATGTATATCAGTTGCTGCAATCTGTGGGCAAAGATAAATACAGTAACATCGCAGCCAAAGGCTTAAGCGGTGAGGGCTACGAGGGACATTATTTCTGGGATACCGAAATCTATATCCTGCCGTTCTTCATCCTCTGTCAGCCAGAGCTGGCGAAGCAGTTGCTTCGTTACCGTTATACGATTCTAGGCGAAGCGAAGAAGCGTGCGCTAGAGCTAGGCCACAAGAAGGGGGCCGCTTACGCATGGCGTACCATTACAGGGGAAGAGTGCTCGGGGTACTTCCCAGCTGGTACGGCACAGTATCATATTAATGGTGATATTGCTTATACGTATATTCAATATTATCTCGCGACAGGCGATAAAGATTTCATTGCGGAATTCGGTGCGGAAGTCGTATTTGAAACTGCAAGAACTTGGATGGAGCTAGGTCATTATCATGAAGGTCTATTCAAGATTGATGATGTAACAGGTCCGGATGAGTATACGGCCATCGTAAACAATAACTATTACACGAATGTACTTGCAAAATATAATCTAGAGTGGGCTGCATCGTGGTATAAACAGCTGGCAGAAACTCATCCTGGAGCATGGGAAGCTTTGTGTAGTCGCATTGGCTTAACAACAGATGAGATTACAGCATTTGAAGAAGCGGCTGCGAAGATGTATCTGCCTTTCGATGAGAAGTTGAACATTCATGCACAAGATGATTCTTTCTTAGCGAAGAAGGTGTGGGATTTCGAGAACACATCGGAAGAAAAACACCCACTGCTGCTTCACTATCACCCGCTACACATCTATCGTCATCAGGTGTTGAAGCAGGCCGATACGGTGCTGGCGCATTTCTTGCTCGAGGATGGCATTTCAACCGATGTCTTGCGGAACTCCTACGATTATTACGAGAAGCTGACAACTCATGATTCGTCCTTATCCTGCGCGATCTATAGCATCATGGCTTCGAAGTTAGGTTACTCGGACAAGGCGTACGATTATTTCATTGAAACGGCACGAATGGATTTGGATAACACTCATGGCAACACGAAAGACGGATTGCATATGGCGAACATGGGTGGTACATGGATGTCGATCGTCTATGGCTTCTCGGGTGTAAGGATCAAGGATGATCATTTGGCATTGAACCCGTCATTGCCGAAGCAATGGAAGGGATACACCTTCACGATGCGTTACCGTCAAGCGACGATTACCGTGGAAGTGAACCATTTGAAGACGCAATTAATCGTGGATGCACAAGAGCTGATTCATATCAAAGTAATGGAGAAGAGCTTCAAGATTCCAATGGGCAAGACAATCATCACGGTATAATTTATATCCTTTCAATTGAAATCCGAAGCGGCATGAGAAATTCCCCATGTCGCTTTATGTTTTCTTATATTAATTAATTTTAACCGCTAAATGAACAGCTGAACATCACTCTCCAAAGCATCTCTTAAATACGCCGCAGCATCGATAATCTCGACCTCTGGCAGCAGTTCTTCTGTTTTAAAGCCCATGATTTCGACGGAGAGCTTACATGCATAGAACTTGATGTTTTTTTTACGAGCTCCTTTAAGAAAATGAATCAGCTTCGGCGCGCCTTGCTCCTCCATCATCTCCTCTAGCATCATCCGGCCCAGCCCGCTGAAATTCAAATGGGAGAGTGGCAGCTGCCCAGGGCCCTTTGGCGTAATGACATCCATCAGCTTCTCATAAATACTTTTATCCTCTAGCGTCATCTTCTCCGGATCACGCACCAGAAACAAACCCCAGAAAGAGAAAAACATCGTAACCTCTACATCAATATCTCTCGCGGCATTCGCTAGGATCAATCCCGCCATGGCTTTGTCGTATTCTCCGCTGAACATCAGAAGATTTATTTTTTTACTCACCTGCATAGTCCTCCCGTTACTTATATTGAATTATAAGAAAGTATAAGTTTCACGGTATACGTTATCCTTATAATTCTCGCATAAACGCTTAAACGTCCTTAAGAGGACGCCGAAGGCGTTTTAGCTTGGAATGTCATTAGTATGGTTATGGAGGGGAGAAGTATGCGAAGGGACCTTCCGAATTCACAAAAAAAAGCCCCCTTACGGGAGCTTCATCACCTTTATTTTGTTACCTAGCTTCTACTAATGTACTTCAGAATCTTTGGATTCTGGATCTAAGGTGCTGCGGATGTCATGGTAACGGGCGGAAAGCCAAATGCTTCCGGTAAATAATACGATGAGTCCAAGAACGATAGAAAATCGCCAGTCGCCTGCTTTGAAGTTCAGCTGAAGTACCGTTAGTACAAGCGAAACCTGGGTCCAGACCAGTGTTCTTTTGCGAAAAGCCGCAATATCTCCAGACATCTTTGGGATATTCCGAATGATCCAATAGGCAATAACTGCGAGAATAAGCGCAAATATAGCGGTTACGGCTAATTCAGAAGAGGATAGGACATGCATGGTCTCAGGCATCCTTTCGGCTTGCAAAAGTTAGGATTCAAAAAAGGTGAATTACTATTTCTTGAAAATACCTAGCGGAGCTCCGATCGGTAAGAAAGTGCGTCCGAAATGAGCGTTTAGCACAGAAGCGCCACATCCGTATAAGGATACGATACCAATTCCAAGTTCGGCACAAGCAGCAAGCTTATGAAAGAATTCTGGAGCGATACCAAAGGAATCGAAGGTTAGTCCAATAAAAAGGAAATCTATCAATACAAAAATGATAAGCAAAACTCTATTAGCCTCAACCGCGCCAATGGTCATAAAGATTGTAAAGATCAAGTAACCCAGAAATACAAATCCGAGCTGCTTAGGATCTACAGCCTCTGCAAGCGTTGGGCCGAATACGCCGAGCTTGATCAGCCAGCTGCTAGCCATGCCGAACCAAAAGAAAGCGTAGGCGCCAAAGGCGGTCATACCAAAGGTGTTGTTGTGCTTAGCATCTTGAATTGCGGCAAATAGTTGAGCAAATGCTCCGAGGAAGATAGCCCAAGGAATGACGTAGCTAAGTCCTGTTGTAAACTCAAGCTTCTGTGAAGAAGCAACCAATGTGACAATAGCCAGTCCGAATAGCCCGATGGCGCTAGGGTCTGCGGTGACGATTTTGACAGATTGGGTGTTAGGGGATTGCGCTGACATGACAGTAAAAGCCTCCATTATTATATATAGTTTTACGCTCTTAAAAACAGCACTCAAGGAGCGCTGTTCATAGGCTTGCCTATCATATCATATCGGTATGTGCTTGCCTATAAAACAGCGCTCATTTTTTGTTGTAAAAGGGTGGCCCTATGTCCAATAAGAGGTTATTTACATTTTCAGCTTCATTGAAGAAACCTTTTAGCTAAAAAAACCGAGGTATTATGTCAAGATTAGACATTATATGCAGTGATAATCTTCACAATCTGTTGAAAATTGATGTATAATAGTCAGTGATAATTATTATCAAGTCATAATGAAAAGGCGGTAAGCTTGAAGTGAGCAAATGGACATTATTTACGAAGGCGACCCGGTTTTGGAGTTTTTCAGTTATGCTTATCCCGATTGTTTTAGGTACAGTTGGGGCATATGTATGGGAAAGGTCATTCCATCCGGTCTTATTTATTCTAACCTTAATAGGAGCGATTTCGGCGCATCTGTTTTCCAATATGGTGAATGATTTATGGGATTATCGCAACGGAACAGATACAAAGGCGAAGAATTCCGCTGGTGAAATCAGCACAAACTCCGGGCTACTGACAGGTGGAATCCTCTCGGAGTCTTTTTATGCAAAAATGACCTGGAGTATGTTGGCGATTGCCCTCATCTGTGGTGGAATCCTAAGTATATATAGCGGCTGGAATATCCTCTGGTTTGTACTTGTAGGTGCTTTAATCGCTTATTTCTATGTAGCCCCACCCCTGCGGTATGGCTATCGCGGCAAAGGTTACAGTGAGATAGCTATTTTTATAGCTTTTGGGATTATGCCTGTGTTAGGTTCCTTTTTCGTACAAACTGGTCATTTTAGCATGAAGCCTGTCATTCTTTCGTTGCCGGTTGGATTCTTGACTACATTGCTGTTGTTTAATCATCATTTCTTACATTGGAAAGCGGACGAGCAGGCTGGAAAACTTACGCTTGTTGTAGTGTGGGGAGAACAGAAGGCACTTGTCTTCTCGCGTGTGCTTCTCTTCACTGGTTATGCTTCTGTGGTAATCTGTGTGCTGATGGGCGTACTTCCAGTTTATGCACTATTGGCCTTGGTTACAGCCTTCTGGCCGATTCGTATTTATCGTGGACTGAAGCCGCATAATGCTTCACCAGCCTATATCCCGCTCATGGGTGCTTCACAAAAAGCCTCCGTTCGTTGCGGAGTAGTGATGGCAGCAACCTTACTAATTCAAGGGTTATTCTGAAAATATAAGAATTTATAGGTTTCACGCTATACATTATCCTTATATTTCTCGCATAAACGCTTACCGTCCATTAGGGACGCCGAAGGCGTTTTTGCTTGTACTAATAATTACCATACAGAAGGAGTGAGTTTTCATGGAAAAGAAGGACAAGGAATTGATGAAGGAACAAAGCGCTAAAGGCAACCAAATAGTGCTCGGAGATTTTCACTCCATTTTAGAAGAAGGAAAGGTCTGGAAGACAGGTGGATTTACACTGCCTGATGGATCCTTTTGGGCTTATCGTGAACCGGAAGCGGTAGTTATCGTTCGTAATGATACGCTGTATGTGCGTGCGAAATTGTCTCGTGAGAACCATCAAGTACAAATTCTAGACAATGCTAAGCATATGTATTACTCCGCGGAGCCAGTGGAAATTCCTGAGGCTGGAGAGATCAGCTTCGAGCTGCAAATTCGTTGCCGTACACAGGGAACAGCACCAGGAGATTTGTATGACGGTTATGTATCCCTGAACTTGCTTGATTTTACGACAGGTGCTGCATTAGACTTTTTTGCAGGAAATGATAAATATGCTAGTGTATATGGTATTTTGCCGTTCCCGGGGGTACAAGTACCAGAGAGTAAAGGGACGAAATATTTCTGCATTTTTAAAGAAGATACGGATTTCAAACCACGTGAATTTAATACCTACCGCATAACGTACCACCGTGGCAACGATGAGGCTGTATTCTATTTGAATGGCAAAGAAGTGCGTCGTGAGGAAAATATTCCGGTCAAATTCAACAACTTTACAGTGGCGCTTGGAATTATGACAGAGAAGGATCTGAGTCCTGAAGGCAGCGTGTCTGTGCATGGACAAACGGTTATTGCAGAATGGTCTCCAGTGAAGATTACAACGACTGAACAGTAATACCTTGCAGGCTCAATTGATAAATAAGGGTGTATGGTGTGAATATTAAAAGCTTTCTAAGATTTGTGGAGCTGCCGACAAAAGTAGCCAGTATGATCCCCTTTCTGATGGGAACGCTGTATGCCCTGTATCGGTTTGAAGATTTTTATGTGTTGCGTTTTGGTTTGATGTTCGTTTCCCTGCTTAGCTTTGATATGGCAACGACGGCGATTAACAACTATTACGATTTCAAAAAAGCTTCCAAAACCCACGGCTATGGCTATGAGACGCATAATGCGATTGTACATTTTAAGCTAAAAGAGAGCACCGTCGTGGCGACGATTGTTATTTTGCTGGCTCTGGCTGCAGGGGGCGGGATTGCGCTTGTTTTGCAGACGGGTTTGCTGGTCTTCTTGCTGGGTGGGCTGTCGTTCTTGATAGGTATCCTTTATTCGTTCGGGCCGATCCCGATTTCGCGGATGCCGTTAGGTGAGTTGTTCTCGGGTTTGTTTATGGGCTTTGTCATTATTTTTATTTCTGCCTATATTCATACGGACGAGCATGTGGTATCGCTGTTGCTTCAGAACGGTTGGGTCAGCTTGAATATCAATATTGTGGAAGTGCTGTACCTGTTCTGGTTCTCTGTTCCTGCCATTCTGGGGATTGCAGGGATTATGCTCGCTAATAATATTTGTGATATTGATGAAGATGTGGAGAACCGCAGATACACGCTTCCAGTCTACATTGGCCGACGTAATGCGCTTGTGCTGTTTAAATATCTCTACTACGTCTCTTATCTGGATCTTGTAGTGCTGCTGATCTTGGGGATTAACCCAATTCTTGTCTTGGCGATTCTGCTTACACTGATCCCATTGCACCGAAATATCGATTTGTTCAAACAGAAGCAGGAGAAGGCGAGTACCTTTATTCTTGCCGTCAAAAATTTCGTGTTGATGAACGCGGCGCGTATTGCTGTGCTTGGTGCGGCTGTGCTGTTAAATATGATAATGTAATTTTTTCATTTGAATTAATAAGCAGTATCTATCGGAGTTGAAGCTCCTATGGATGCTGCTTTTTGTGTTGTGCCTGTACTTTTCTATTAGTGATGAGTTTCATTATATGATAAGGTGTCTTAAAGTATAGTAACTAATCCAAGGGAAGAGGTGTAGCCATTATGGTACAAAAACTTCGGTGGGGAATCATAGGCTGTGCGCAGATTGCGACTGGTTCAGTGATGCCAGCTATCATGAATTCAGATTCGGGAGTAATTACAGCGGTAGCGAGTCGTGGCTTGGAAAAAAGCAGCGCTGTAGCCGCAGAGTTCGGAATAGAGAAAGCATATGGCAGTTACGAAGAGTTACTTGCGGATAAAGAAATCGATGCGGTGTATGTTCCACTCCCTAACCATCTCCATCGAGAATGGGTGATCCGTGCGGCAGAAGCAGGTAAGCATGTGTTGTGTGAGAAACCGATCGCACTGAACAGTGCAGAGGCTGCAGAGATGGTGAAAGCATGCAACGATGCAGGCGTTCACTTAGCAGAAGCGTACATGTATCGGCATCATCCACGGATTGCTGAACTCCAGGACATTATCGCTAGCGGTGAAATCGGAGAATTACGCTCGATTCGAGGTACATTTACTTACAATGATGCTACAGACACTTCAAATATTCGTTTTAAATCAGCTTGGGGTGGCGGCTCGCTTTATGATGTTGGCTGTTATCCGTTAAGCGCGGCACGGCTGTTGTTTGGGACGGAGCCGGAAGCTGTGACCGTGCATGCGAAGTTCTCCCCTGAACATGATAATGTAGATATGATGGCTTCAGGGCTGGTAGAGTTTCCAAATGGTTTAAGCTTGATCTTTGATTGCGGAATGTGGGCATATAACCGCCAGCTCTTGGAGATTCTTGGGACTGAGGGACGAATTGAAGTGCCTATGCCTTTCAACGCTAGAGACGAGGATGCGGAATTCTTTGTGTACACTGGTGATGAGGTGAGACGGGTCGATGCCACAGGGGCTAATCCATACATTCGGCAGGTGGATGATTTTGCAGCCGCTGTGTTCACAGGTAAGAGACTCATTGCACCGGAGGATCCGGTGCTAAGTATGCGGCTGGTTGAAACCTGCCTTGCTTCAGCTAAACAACGGCAAAGAATTAGCATGGTGTAATAGCTGAATCTAATATGAATTTACAAAAAAACCTCCGGCTTTCTGCTATAAGCAGATGCCGAAGGCGTTTTTGCTTGCGTGTTCAGCTTTTAAACTGTACCCACGAGAATATCATCTTCGTCATCATTGCTATTAAACGCTTCGCGGTCAAATTCACCTTCTGAATTCGCGACCAACAACGCGGTTACAGCTGTTCCTGTTGCATTTACAGCAGTACGACCCATATCAATGAGCGCTTCTACACCTGCAACGATAGCAATTCCTTCAAGCGGCAGGCCAAGAGCAGTTAAGACTACCGTAGTGGAGATTACGGCTGGTCCAGGTACGCCAGCTACACCAATAGAAGAGATAATACTTACTAAGACCAGCGTAATGTAGTCAGTCCAGTTCAGATCAATACCGAATACCTGGGCGGTAAACACAGTCACAATCGCCGGCCAAATACCACCGCACGCATTAAAGTTGACCGATGCTCCTAAAGGTGCAATAAAGCTCGCGATCCGCGGGGAGACATGAAGGCGCTTCGTAATCACTTCAAGATTGACAGGAAGTGTTGCGTAGCTGCTTCTAGTCGTGAAGGCAACGGTAATGGTTGGATAGATTTTGCGGAAGAAACGGATTGGATTCACCTTCGCTACTAATAGAACCAACCCGCCAAAGATAAGAACAAAATGTATAATCATTGCGACATATGAGGTAATAATTACGCTGCCCAGCTCCTGCAACGTTTCCCAACCATAACGTGCGGTGATTCCTGCAATCAGTGCGAAGACACCGTAAGGCGTCAAGCGAATAATGAATTTCACGACCTGATGCAGTATCAGTGTCAGTGATTCAATAAGATCACGTACAGGTTTCACGGCTTCCGGTTTCTTGGAGCCAATTTTGATTATAGCTACTGCTAGGAAGATAGCGAAAATGAGCAGAGGCACAACCTTACCCGTAGCTGCTTCATTCACAGGGTTAGATGGCACAAGATCCAGAATAACCTGTGAGAAGGTCGGAATTTCCCGGGCGGCGAAATCTGCAGGTACATCTTGTTGTATCCCTTGACCAGGATTGAACAGCAGCGCAACCGATAGGCCGATAATAGAAGCGATGCCAGTTGTTCCGAGGAACCAGGCGAAGGTTTTGATCCCGATTTTGCGTAGGTACTCCAGATTAGTTAAGGAAGAAATACTGTTCAATACGAGTACGAATACTAAAGGAATGACGAGCATGCGAATTAAGCTGACATAAATACTGCCGAACGTGCTAATGGCTTTGGTCTCTAAATCGAAGTATTGAAAGAATATTCCGGCGATAAGTCCGATGCCAAGTCCGATGAGTACCCGAGTACCAAATCCAATCCTTTTACGTGCTAGTAGAAACAAAATTGCAAACACAAATATGGAAGCAACAAATCCATACCAGTTCGTTTCGATGGCGGATAACAAGTTGTTATCTATGTTCATCACCAATACCCCCTTAAACCTAGTTTTTTAATGTGATTAATCCTAATGAGATCAATCTATATACAATTTATAGTAAAGTCAATGTAATAATATGTTAAAAATAATCAATACCGATAAAAACCATGTGAAAAATAAAAATTGATTGACAAGGCGCATCGTCATGAATAATATGGAACTTAATTACAAGCCAATTGGAATCGACTGGACAGCCGGAGATTCAACGAAAGACGCTTAGTTAGGCGTCTCGTTGAGTCTCTTTTTTATTTTAGAGAAAGGAGAATTTGGGGTTAAAGGTACAACGATGATAGTTAAGAAGCATGGATCTACTGGACAGCCAGAGATTCAACAGGTGCGTAATAACGTGCCATGTTGGGTCTTATTTTATTTGAAAAGGATGGTACACACATTATGAAAAAGCTTACGATATCTTTGGTTGCTGCAACTGTCGTCTTCTCCGCACTGACGTATGCCGCAGTATCCGCTAATAAAAAGACAGCAGAGGCAGCATCCATTGAAGCAAGCAGTAATACAGCTGTATCCGTTTCTGCAGCCGCTGCACCTGTAGCTACTTCTGCAGCCACAGTCGTTGTTCAAGCAGAAGCTACCTCAGCTCCTGTTGCTGTAACGGTTCAGCCTGAATCTTCGGCACCAGCAGTGGAGACTGTCTCAGCAGAAGCGACTGCTGCCCCAGATGCAATCGTTGATTCTGCGGAGAAGACTGTTGCCTCAGCAGCTCCAGTGGTGGGTGAAACTCAGCCTAAGGCGACCGCTAAGGTAGCTACAACTACAACCACGGTAGCTGCGACTGTCAAAACGCAAACTCAAACAGCTACACCGGTTCCAACGGCTGCGCCTACGGCAGCTCCCAAAGCAATCGTAACTGCCAAAGCAGCTCAACCGACATCTGCTCCTGTCGTATCTGCTCAGCCTAAGGCCACTGCGGCTCCTGTAGTAACGGCAACGGAAGCACCTTCGAAATCGAAATCCATTACTTTCTCCACAACTGAGGTGGTTAAAGCGACAGCCGCTCCGGTAGTTGAGTCTGCCCAACCGAAGACATCGTCTTCTGCACCTGCATCATCCACGGTCAGCGCACCAGCAGCTGCTCCAGCGGAAACGGTTCAGGCACCCGCACCGGCAACAAGCTCTGAGGAAGAGGTTTGTCCTTGATGGGCTGCGCGCTCATTCCGGATTCCTTTCAGCCCATACATCACATAAACCTATTTAAGGCGAGGTGCACATAATGATACGATCATTAACCTTTAAAAAAATTCTAACGCTGCTGCTGGCAGCCTCCCTGCTAATTCTGCCTACTCAGGCAGGAAGAGCTTATGCTAATCCGGATAACGCAGAGGCGCTAACTTCTTTTGGCTCAAGTAGTGGTGTAAGCCACTTTGATTATTTCAGTCATGTCTATGACCGTCTGAATGATCCTAACCATGTATTTAAAACGGCAACCTATGAGGATATCGTTCATCTTTTTGAGAGTGAAGGCACTTATGCTGTCCTAGTTGGCGGCGCTTGGAGCGAGAATACACAGGCCGATATCGGCTTTATCAATGAGGTAGCTAAAGAGTACGGCATCTCTACGATTTATAACTTTGATACTAAGCTGGACGGTGACACGCTCCAGATTGCAGACAGCACTAATAAATTTGCTTACAAATACGTTGACCTGGTAAACAAATATTTAAAGAATTTAAATCTGTCCTCCAAAGATGTTCCAGAACGCAATGTCAGCTATCCCAATAAAAACGGGGAAATCGTAACGGCTAATAGGATCGAATCTCCATTCCTATTGGTATACAACAAGGATCATAAGGATGCACAAGGAAATATCGCTCCTGTTGTATCCTATCTGGATAAAAGCTACTCGTGGAATGAGTTCCTGACGAACGGAACACTTGATGCTGCGAAGGTTAATGCGTATAAAGCATCAGTAAGAGAGGTACTTAGTGCCGCTTCTGGGTACAGCACGATCGATGAGTCCGCTTATATCAAGGCGGCATTTAACAAGAACTACGAAGGAGAAAACGAGGGCAAACCTACGATCTTCAACGAATCGGACGGTACGCTCGTGTATGAACATGTGACCTATCATCAGCTGAAGCAAATTTTGGCGAGTGATGGCAACTATGCGATTTTGTTAGGCGGCTCATGGTGCCCTAACACGCAAGCGGTTATCAAATATATTAACGAGTATGCCAAAAAACATAATATCGATAAGGTCTACTTCTTCGATACGAAGCTCGACTCTGGGCTGACGGTTGCTGAACCAAGCAACAACAGCGGCACCAAGGGCAATGCCAATCCGCACAATAATAATGAACTTCAGATTAGAACAACCAATCACCCATATGCGAAGTTGTATGTTGATCTGGTCCGTACTTATCTGACTAATATCAAGACCGAGAACAATACAGCAGCCAAACCATCTGTGATTATTTATGTGAATGAGCTTGGAGACACCGTGATTGGAGATAGACTTCAGGTTCCATATCTGTTCACGTACAACAAGGATAACAAAGATGCAGACGGCACTAATGCACCTATTTTAGGGCATATTGAGCTTATGTACAGCTGGACGAACATCCAACCAGATTACGTGCAGGCGAATTACCCAGTCGGAGCCAGATACATTAACACTACAACAGCTCTGGATAAGTTATTCTCTAAACTGGAAGCTGTGCCCGCTGAACTTACAGGTGTAGCACCAACCGCAGCAGACAGTAAGGATGGGCAAATCTTGGGCACAAGTTCAGCCTTGGAATATAAGCTGGCTGGAGATACGGCATATACGCAAGTATCAGGGTCAGCGATTACAGGGCTTGCGCCTGGTGTCTATAAAGTAAGATATGCGGCTACATCTGGATATCAAGGGCCAACGTCTGCAGCGGGACCAACGATCATTCCTTATAATGTTGGTGAAGACGTAAGTGTGGAGGTGCCTGCTTATATCCATCAACAAGCAGCTCCAACAGGTCTATTAGGCGTAGCTCCTACTTCTGAAGCTAACGATGATGGGCAAATTACGGGCTCAGCTGAAGGGCAGGAGTATAAGGGTGTTGGAGAAACTGATTATAAGCCTGTAACAGGCATAGTCATCACAGGTCTTACTCCGGGCTTTTATAAGGTGAGATTTGCGGCAAAAGAAGGATACAGCGTAGGTAAAGATGCTACTGTTGAAGTTCCGGCCTATGGCGAGCAAGCAGCTCCTGTAGGGCTAGTTGGTGTGGCACCGACTACTGCAGCCAATAATGATGGTAAAATCACAGGGACTACGAAAGCGTTGGAGTATAAGCTATCAACAGTTACCGATTATGTCTATGCAACAGATGTAGAGATCGTTGGACTGGTACCGGGGACGTATCAGGTAAGATACGCAGCCAAAGAAGGGTTTAATGCAGGCAGAGCAGCAGAAGTGATTGTTCCAGTATTCACTGCAGAGCAAGCAGCGCCATCTGGTTTGCAGGGGGTAGCACCTACTTCTACAGCGAACAATGATGGGAAAATTACGGGAACCACAACTGCCTTAGAATATAAGCTGTCCAGTGTGACTAATTATGTGTATGCACCAGATAAAGAGATTACAGGCCTAATACCAGGTACGTATCAAGTTCGATACGCAGCGAAAGAGGGGTATAAGGCAAGTCCAATAACTAATATTATTGTCCCTGTTTATGTATCTATTTCACCCCCAGGAACAAGTGGGCCTGGCGGCAGCAATCCTGCCCCGAGCACGACCACACCAACACCAACAGCAAGCCCTCAACTGGTTACTACAACAACAACCGGTAACACTGTGAATTTATCATCAACAGCAGCAACCAAAACGGATAAAACCACAGGAGTAACCACAGCAACAATCACGAAGGAAGCGGCTACCGAGCTTGTGAATCTTGCTAAAAAGGTAGAAGCGGATGGGAAGAGAGCCGTACTTGAAATTAAAGCTGCAGCTACTTCTGAAACCCAAACAGCCGAGCTTACACTACCGAGAAGCATAATTAACGAGTTAGCATCTGGTACAAAGGCCGAGATTACGATTCATTATGAGAATGTAGGTACGATTATGCTCGATGCCAAATCTTTGGCAAGTATCAGCGCAGCCTCGGATGCAGGGGATATTGTCATAACCATCGCTAAGGTTTCGTTAACGGCAGAAGGTAAGGCCGTTCTCGGGGACAGACCGGTTTATGATTTGTCGGTAAAAGCAGGCCAGAGTACCCTTTCCACCTTTGGTGGGGGCATTATCCATATCAGTGTGCCATATACACTGCAAGCAGGAGAACAGAAAGATGCGGTCATCGTATATCATATCAATACCAACGGAAGCTTGGAGAATGTGCGCGGGAATTATATCGTTGCCAAGGGAAGCATAGATTTTGTTACCACACATTTCTCCCAATATATTATTGGATATAACAAGGTGAGTTTTGTGGATGTTTCAGAGACTTCGTGGTATAGCAGTGCAGTAGGTTATCTTGCGGCACGTAGTATCACATCCGGTACGGATGCAGAGCATTACAGTCCGAATGCTGCAATAACTAGAGGGCAATTCGTAGTTTTGCTCTTGAATGCTTATGGCATCACACCTGACGCTACCGCAACTGATAATTTTGCGGATGCGGGCAATACGTATTACACGAACTATATTGCGACTGCTAAGCGCCTTGGGGTAGCCACAGGTTCGGGAGATAATCAATTCCAGCCAGAGGTTCAGATCACTAGACAGGAGCTATTTACACTCCTGTATCGCTCACTTGTAGCGCTGGGTGAACTGCCATCCGAGAAGAAGGCTGTAGCTCTTTCTGATTTTGGTGATGCAGGGGAGATTGCTGGCTATGCACAGGAAGCCCTTCGGGCGCTGGTGGAAAGAGGTGTAGTGACCGGAGCGAATAGCAAGCTGAGTCCTAAAGAAGTTACTACAAGAGCGCAAGCGGCACAGGTCATTTATAATCTATTATTGAAATGATTAAGCGGTAGCTGAATATAACAGTAGAACCCCCTGTAAAAAAGCAGGGGGTTCTACTGTTAAAACTTAATGCAGATTTTCCCGAAGTATGTACCCTTAACCAAGTATTGCAATGCTTCAACAGAATGTTCAAATGGAAATACAGCGTCAATGATAGGGCGAAGACCATTTTGTTTGATCGCAAGGTTCATCGTCTCAAACATGTCACGGCTTCCGACATTGATGGCTTGAAGACGCGCTTTTCTCAAAATTGCAGGGATGATTTCAAAGCCCTCCACTTGGAAGCCCGACAGACCGCCTACCAGGCTGATTCTTCCACCCACCCGCAGCGCCCTGATAGATCTATTTAATGTAGCTGATCCACCGCAATATGGTCTGCCCCGCGTCCTTCGGTCAGCTCAAGAACAGCCTTATCCCATTCAGGGGCCTTTAAATAATTGATACCAAAATCCGCTCCCAATCCCTTTGCACGCTTAAGCTTCTCATCGCTGCTTGATGTGGTATAGATCTCTACACTCTAAGGGGGAACCAATGGTTCTCCCTTTTGTGCTGAAAAGGGCATTAGCATTCATAGATATAAAATTAGTGAGTTAAATTATGGAGTGGGATTCTATTGAATGATACAATTATTGTAATTTTATAAAATAGTAATTTTTAACATCGTCAATTAGTCGCTAGAGAGGGGATTAGGATATGGGCCTTGCTGATGATCCAGTCATTGCGATTTCTGGTTTATGGATGAACTACACTGACCGAATGGTGCTAAAGGGCATTGACCTTAAGGTATACAGAGGACAAATTATTGGCTATATCGGCCCTAACGGGGCAGGAAAGAGTACAACTGTTAAGATTATGCTTGGTCTGGTAGAAGGCTATAACGGCAAAGTAGAGATTTTCGGTAGGGATATTGCTGATGGAGATGTTTCTTACAAGAAAAGAATAGGTTATGTGCCGGAGGTAGCCGAATTATATGATAGCCTCACCGCTAGGGAGTATCTAACTTTTGTAGGTGAGTTGTATGGCATGAAGCGTAGTGATGTGGATTACAAAGCTGGAAAATTAATGGCCTTGCTAGGTCTTGAGAAAGCTTATGATTCGCGGATCGCAACCTTCTCCAAAGGGATGAAACAAAAGGTACTGCTGATCTCCAGCATGCTTCATGATCCCGATATTCTATTTCTGGATGAACCGCTGAGCGGTCTGGATGCTAATAGCGTAATGGTGGTAAAGGAGATTTTTGCATCTTTGGCGGCACGGGGCAAGACCATTTTCTATTCTTCACATATCATGGATGTGGTTGAGAAGATCAGTAGCCGGATTGTTTTGATCGATGGTGGAGATATCGTGGCGGATGGGAGCTTTGCGGAGCTTCAAGAGAAGGGCCGCGAAGGGTCGCTTGAGGATATTTTTAATCAATTAACTGGATTTGATAAATACCGTGATATCGCTGGGGAATTTGTTGCGGTCATGCAAGAGGTATCTTCTCATGACTGATTTCTATGTGCTGAAGCTTCTGGATAAGCTGCGAGGTGGGTTTAGCCGAATCGGAGTTGATTATGATGTGATGCGGAGTATTCTGCAGGTCAAACTGACGATGGACGGAAGAAGAACACCAACAGTGCTCGCTGGAATGCAGAAGAAGGAGGAGAAGAAAGAGGGCTCGCCGCTACGTGTGCAATGGATTTATTTACTTTTTGGCGTCATGTTAATTCCTCTTATGATGATAACGGGGAACTATATGCTGCAGATGAGTCTAGTGTTTGGTGTAGTGATGTTTATGATTACGACCACGCTGATCTCTGATTTCTCTTCCGTGATGCTAGATCTTCGGGACAAAAACATACTGGCTTCAAAGCCAGTGAACCGTCGTACCTTGAACATGGCGAAGAGCATCCACATTCTCATTTATTTATTTTCAGTGACGCTGACATTGACCGGACCTTCGCTGATTTTGTGCCTGTTCAAACAGGGAGTACTATTTTTCCTAATATATGCTGTTGAGATCATTCTGATGGACTGCTTTATCCTCGTCATTACGGCGCTGCTTTATTTACTGATCATGAAGTTTTTCGACGGGGAGAAGCTCAAGGATATTATAAATTATGTACAGATCATTTTGACTATAGGGATTACAGTAGGGTATCAGCTCGTTGTTAGATTGTTTGATATTGCCGAACTGGGCAGCTCTTTTAAACCGGCATGGTGGCAGTATTTGATTTCTCCGGTTTGGTTTGCGGCTCCATTTGAGATGTTGATTGGCGGGGCGAGAGATACACACTTCGTGGTGCTTTCAGTGCTAGCTTTATTAATTCCGGTTCTGCTGATTGTGGCTTATATTAAGCTGATGCCTCTATTCGAAAAGAGCTTACAGAAGCTTTCAGAGCAAGGGAACGTTGGCAAAAGTAACGCCCGAATCGTGGACTGGTTGTCGAAAATAACTTGTAAGAACCCGGTAGAGGGCATGTTCTTTCGTTTTAGCTGGTCAATGATGAAGAATGAGCGTGACTTCAAGTTAAAGGTATATCCGGCAATCGGTTATTCCATTGTCTTCCCGTTCATTTTTATATTTGGGATATTTTGGGATGGAAATGCATCGTCTATCAAGGATTCGAACACATACCTGATGATTTATTTCGGTGCGACGTTACTTCAGACGGTTGTTCTAATGCTAAGGTACTCTGCGGGTTATAAAGGTTCTTGGATTTATAAGCTGATTCCTCTGCCGAACACCGCACCCATCTATCGTGGCATGCTTAAGGCAGCGATAGTTCGCTTACTATTACC
Source organism: Paenibacillus pseudetheri (assembly GCF_924513355.1). NCBI lineage: Bacteria > Bacillati > Bacillota > Bacilli > Caryophanales > Paenibacillaceae > Paenibacillus > Paenibacillus pseudetheri. The sequence continues at coordinate 221,425 of NZ_CAKMAB010000002.1, read as the reverse complement.
TTTGTTCGCTATAGAAGCGATAGTGTATCTTTGGTTGTTTGGGCTGCGGATTGTGCCAGACTTGGTAGTCGTGCTGTTTGCAATGCTGATCTATGCGGTCATTTGTTTCCGTTCTTATCCTCCGGTACTACCTTTCTCAGAACGTTATGAGGCAGCTAAACAGAAGGATTACACCGCAAACTCCTTTGGGTTGTTATTCTTGCTGATGGGGATGGCAGGTATTCATTATGTCTTCAATTTGTTTATGGGTGGAATTTATATCTACCTGTTGGTTCTGGTAGTTTTGAATCTATGGATATGGCGAATTACCTTTCCCAAAAATGTATCATCAACAGGTCATGGTTCAAGTTTTCCAAGTTGAGTGATTGTGTCAAATATGGGCATTTTTCGCGTAATAAAAAAGGGTATAAATCCCAGTATTTACTTAGACAATCTTCTGAATACAGAGTAGAATACATCTAAAGTTTCTTTTTATGGATAACCTATAATCTTTACGCACTCTTCCATATCTGATATTCGTGTACTGATTTTTTACTTGAGAAATACGCTGAGCGATTACGGGATTCAAAACCGGTGAAGAGGTTAACTAATGGATAAAATGGGCATCCACTTTAATGTCTGGATTGTTTTACTATCATTTGCACTAGTGGCGATAGCTGCTTATTCCGCACTGAATCTGATTTCGCAAGTTGCTGGTTCTACCGGCAAAGTTCGACGCTTGTGGCTAATCTCGGGGGCTTGTGTGCTAGGCTGCGGTATTTGGGCAATACATTATGTTGAGATAACGGCGAGTCGCTTTCCGGCTGAGGTCAATTATTATCCAGGCAGAGTAATATTATCACTAATGGTTGGTGTGTTATTCTGCTATTTGGCATTTCGGATCACATCTGTTCCTCGGCTAAGGGTATGGCATTTAGTAGTAGGTGGTATCCTCTTGGGAAGCGGTTTTTCGGCTATGCATTATATCGGAATGTCTGCTATGAAGATTGTGGCTAAGATTCATTATGATTCATGGATTCAAGCCGTTGCTGTAACCCTTCTTTTGGTTTCGTCTTATATCGGATTATTGATGTTTCACAAGTTCAAAGAATGCGCAGGGTTTCAAAGGTGGAAGCTATACTCGGCATTGTTTATTGGAATTTCAGTTGCCGGTTTACATTATACAAGTGTAAGGGCTAGTCATTTCGAATATAACAACTTACTCGGAAGCAAACCTTTTAATGTGGAGACTGATATTGTACTGTTAATTGGAGTTTCGTTCGTAGCGCTACTTATGCTTGCAGTTTCTGCTGGCGCCGTATTTCTGGATCGCCATGTACTTGAACGAATGGTCTATCAAGATTCATTAACAGCGCTGCCGAATCGACATGGACTGGAACGCTATTTTAAAAATGAATTTTTCGGAAGTAGGTCTGGTGCCGTTTTTTTTGTGGATCTGGATCGTTTTAAGTCGATTAATGATACGCTTGGACATGATATAGGTGATATGTTACTACAGGAGGTTGCAGCAAGATTAAATCATTCTGTAAGAGACAAGGGGAAGGTCTTCCGTTTAGGCGGTGATGAATTCTTGATTGCTCTCCCGGATTGCACGCTGGAGGATGCGAAGTTAGAGGCAGAGTGTATTATGCATGAGCTTAAGAGATTCTATCGTATTCAGGGCAACGAGCTATATGTTACTGCAAGCGTTGGAATTAGTATGACCCCTACGCATGGAACTGATCGCTCAGCGTTAATGAAGGCTGCGGATACGGCTCTTTATACTTCTAAGGATTCGGGTAAGAACAAATGCAGTGTGTTCGACCAGGAAGCAAATCGCCATCAGTTGCGACGGATGTCGCTGGAGAAGGACCTTCGTAAAGCGCTGGCACGCTCCGAGTTTATGGTTGTCTACCAGCCGAAATGGGATTCGTATATGAACGTTACGGTTGGTCTTGAAGCATTGCTGCGCTGGAGGCACCCTGAGCATGGGATAATTTCCCCCGCAGAATTTATTCCCATTGCAGAGGAGACCGGACTGATCGTTCCGATTACCTATTGGATGCTACATGATGTGTGTAGTCAGAACAGACTTTGGCATAAGGAAGGGATAGCTAACGTACCGGTCTCAATTAATATGTCCGCACGGATGTTTGAGAATGGGAGTCTATACGATGTTGTAGCGGAAGCACTCACATGTTCAGAATTAGAGCCACACTTCCTCGAACTGGAGATTACAGAGTCTATTGCGATGCATAACATGAAAGAGACGGTTGCACAGCTGTCCAGACTTCGGATGCTTGGGGTAAGAGTATCGCTGGATGACTTTGGGACAGGCTTCTCCTCCCTTGGTAATTTGGATGAGATCCCAGTGAACACACTCAAGATTGACCAAGTATTTATTCGTAACAGCAAGATGCACTCCAAGAAAGCTATTATCAGCAATATTATTGCGATTGCGACCCATCTTAATATGGAAGTCGTGGCGGAAGGTGTGGAGACACCAGAGCAGATTGAATTGCTGAAATCACTAGGTTGTAGAGTCATGCAGGGTTATTATTACGGTCGGCCGATGCCTGTACATGAGCTGGGTGAGTGGTTTATAGCAAATTCGGCAGCGTCGTGATTTCAATACATAGAAGAGGGGCTAGCGACCAAGCAGAATTTCTCTGCCTGGTCGCTAGCCCCTTTAAGTTTAAGAACTTACATGAATAAGAAGGATTATACTTTGAAACGTTCAATTAGAATCTGTAACTTCTCAGCTAGCGAGGACAGGAAGCCTGCAGCTGATTCCACTTCTTCCATGGCTGCAAGCTGCTCTTGTGAGGAGGCGGATAATGTTTCCGCACCGCTTGCTGTCTGATTAGCGACGTCTACAATATTCTGTAGAGTAGTAACGAGACCATCGGAGATGAAGGCTAGTTCGCGGACTGTTCCGGAAATCTGCTGACTTTGCGAAGCCATCCCAGAGACAGACATCTCAATCTCGGAGAAGGATCGACCTGCCGTTACGATCAATTCCCGGCCTTGGCCCATCTCTTCTGTAGAGCGCTTCATGGTTTCTCCTGCTTGGTCCATCTGATTCACGATAATGCTTACGAGTTGACCGATTTGAGCAGCAGAGTGGGCGGAACGCTCGGCAAGCTTGCGTACGGATTGTGCAACTACCGCAAAGCCTCTTCCCTCTTCACCGGCTCTTGCAGCTTCAATGGCTGCATTCAGCGACAGCAGATTGGTTTCTTCTGCGATGCTCGCAATCGTGCCCACGATATTCTCAATTTCCTTAGAGTAGCCGCCCAAGGTTTCAATAATGACAGCTAAATCAGTGATGCTGTCACTGACGATGCGCATTTGTTGCGTAGTAGAATCCATTGCTTCTCTACCTGTACGAGCTTTTTCGGCGTTACTGGTAGCATTATTCATTGCGTTATCTGCATTTCCTGCAATCTCTGTTATGAAGTGTGACAAGTCCTGTACAGACTTATACCCACCCTCCAAATTTTGCAATTGTGTATTAGCTCCATCGGCAAGTTCAATGGAAACGTTGACACTGTACTCACCAGCACGGTTAGTCTCTTGTGCACTGGCAGAGAGCTCTTCGGATGAAGACGCCACCTTCATGGAGGTTTCATTGACTTCGGTAATGAGCATGCGTAGGCTCTGTGTCATGTCATTGAAATTACGGGCTAAAGTACCAATCTCATCCTTGCTGTTGAATGAAATAGGATCATGAGTAAGATCGCCCTGTGCCACAAGATTTACGCCTCTAGATAGCTTCGTTAAAGGACTTACCATTCGGCGGATTAACAGATATGCTGCTACAATAGCAATAACTAGAATGGAAGCCCCAATAATAAAGGGCTGAACAATGATGTCCCGGGTCCGTTCTTGAATTAATGGTCCATCGAAGTTAATAGCCATTAGAGCGACTATAGGCTTGGATGGATCATGATCCTGATAGATGGGGCCGTAGCCCGTCTTGAGTGATGTGCCTTCGTATGTATAAACCTTTGAGTAGGCGGAATGCTTATATGTAGTGATCTTTTCCTTCTCTTCATCTGAGAAATAAAAAGTATCGCCTGCTTTATAACCTCTTGCTTTAAAGCTTGAATCTGAGGCAAGAACTTTTCCGTCTAAAGACAAAATGAATGCCTCTTTAAAAATAGCCTTATGTGCCACAATCCAACCGATCCGGTCCTCGACAGCCTCCAGTTTGCTTTGATCTCCTGCAATTAATGCGGTAATGTCTGATGGGTCAATCAGCCCGGTTGTAATATTGGCGCATCCTACCAATTCGATACCTGCTGCTTCGTCTACTTGCTTGTACGCAGTACGGTATCCGAAGAACCCAATGGATGATCCAACAAGAAGTAATACGATGAACATCATCCAAGCTAATTTAGTTGCCAATTTCATTCTTTGCACCAACCTTGACAAATTATGTTTTCGGTGACAATCGCTCTCACTGCTACGATTATAGCCTATCGATAAGCTTATAACCTTACATAGAATATAGTATTTTTGTGTCGGATATTGTAAATTGGTGGAAGAATTATGGAAATAAACGTGATTATGAAATGTTTAGTAGACAAAAGCATTGAATCCTGACCAGTTCTAGTGGTACGCTTGAGTTATAAAAAACGGATTGGGAGTTGAAACAAGGATGCCGCATCAATTAGATCCGTTAATAGAGCGTCTTGGATTATCCATGTGGAGAGTACAACGTAAGATCATGTCCCAAAGGACTTTGCATAAGGAACTCGGACTTACCGTACCTCAGATGGGTCTGTTAAATATAGTAGCGAAAGAGAAGCGGTCGCGGGTGGTACAGCTGGCGGAGTCTATGGAGGTCAAATCCAGTGCCATTACCGTGATGCTCGATCGCCTGGAAGCGCTGGGTTTTATTAAACGTGAGACGGATGGATCGGATCGGAGAGCGGTTGTGGTGACCATCACCGAGCAAGGCCAGCAAATACTTGAAGAAGGACATTTCCGTTCAAAACAGTTACTTGCTGAGCATTTATCTATCCTGAAACCGGAAGAACTGCAAAAGTTTGCGGAGTACTACCGAATGATCGAGGACCAGGAACGGTAAGAAACGGTAAATCTCTAGCTTTAGCTTATAGATACAGAAAGAAGGCCACCTTCTCCGGAGAGAAGGTGGCCTTCTTTGAAATATAATGATAAATTCTAAGGCTTAATTGGTTTGTCTGGCAGCTGCGTAATGTAGCTGTGGGAAAGCTGTAGAAGTCTCAATGCTCGGTTGTATTCATCCTCAGTGGCAGCCGGTACTTTTCCATTATAAATAGGATATTGTGTATTATCTTCAAAGCTATTTCCCGGAATAAGTAGTCCTGAGCTGGAAATGAAAGAACCAGAAGGTAAATAATATCGCTCTGGCAGCAAATTATAAGTCTGACTGAGTAGATCTTGACCGAAAACTAGGTTATTCTCTAATGAAATTCCAAGAAGACCCGCGGCAGTTGGCATGATATCCACTTCGCCACCGACTTGCTCTAAGGTCTGTGGTGCTGTGCTGTCTCCTGCATGAATGACCAAAGGAATGTTTAACATATCCGCATAGGTATATTCATGACCATAAATTTCAGTCATTAATTGCTTATCATCATGATCGAGAGAATAAATAGGCAGTCCCATATGGTCTCCATAAATCATGATCACGCTGTTATCCCATACGCCATTCGCTTTAAGTTCTTCTACGAAATGTCCGAAGGCATCATCCGCATAGTTCTGGGAACGGATATAGTCACCCACAAAAGTACCTTCGTAACGCTCTGGCAGCTTCATGCGGTATTTATCCTCAGGGATTGTGAATGGATGATGCGCTGACATCGAAATGATCTGAGCGTAGAAAGGTTGAGCCTCGTTGCTCATGTCTTTTAGCTTATCGGCTGTCTTACTATAGAGCGTATCATCAGAAGCGCCGAAGAAGAAAACATCATCTTCACCGAAAAATTTGCGATCATAATAATGATCAAAGCCCAGTGAATCATACAACTCACCACGGTTCCAGAACTCTACGACATTCGTGTGAAATGTTGCGGTCTGATACCCATTTTCTTTAAGCAAACGTGGCAGACTTGGTAGCACCTTATTCACATAGGACATCGTTGCTGCACCACGTGGAGGGATGTAGGCGGATGTGTTCACTACGAATTCTGCATCCGACGTATTCCCTTGACCTACCATTTGATAGAAATTGGGGAAGTAAAGACTATCCTTCATTACCTTGTTCAGGTTCGGTGTAATCTCTTGCCCGTCTAGCTCAAGACCCATCAAAAAGTTCTGGAAGGATTCCAATTGAATGATAATAAGATTCTTGCCTTTAGCCGTGCCATGAAGTGGAGAACTAACCGCAGTATTAATCCCCTTCACATTGTTGATGGCATCTTGTGTAATATCACTTGATTGCACAAGCTCTGGTTCTTCTTTTGCAAAGATCGTATAGGCTTCATAATTAAGAATACCCATCTCTTGAGCTTTCTTAATTTCGTTCATACTAGCCTTATTCGGCAAAATGTTGAACAAGCATAAACCAAGTGAGACTGCGAATAGAACACTATATTTTATTTTTTCGTTACGATGGTTGATATTCTCTTTTTTATAGACACGGCCTTTCTTATTAAAGAAGAAATAGCCTCCTAGGACAATAATATCTGTAAAGATTAATAGGTAGTAAGGATCCATTAGTGAGAATACGCTGTTGCTGACGGCTGTGACTTGATTCACCTGTTCCGCGGCATGGTAAGTTACAATGACTCCATAATATTTAAAATACATAATGGCTGCGAAAAAGATGGCTGTTACTAATAAATTGACTGTCATGTAATATCCAAGCTTTCGTTTGGAGGCGAACCGCTCAATAATACAGAAGAGCGCCCAGGCAAAAGGAATTTCTGTCAGTAATGACTTCCAAGGCAGCACATCATCAAAAATGACGCCCCAAGCCAGAAATGCTTTTAGGATAAAAAGTATTGTGAAAAACACAAAAGGTTTAATGATCCAACGTTTAATATTAAAGGATGACACAGCTTCCCCCTCTTTCTACATGATAAAACGCCATTTCTCAAACAGGACGAAACAGCGTCAAGACAAAATGACTCCATAGTAATAAAATTTATTATGCAGGGCTAGCAGAAGAAAGTCAAAAACCGAAAGCGTAAGTATAAGCTTTGTGGAGTGCGTAAAGTTTAACACGCATGGGTGAAAGATGATGTTTATGCTATCACATGGGGTTATACAGCGATTAAAGGACCGAAATAGACATTGGGAACAAAAAGGATATATGGCTAATTAAGGGAGGTTAGAATAGTTGGATCATACTGTAACCCTATCCGTTAGAACTCTCGTCGAGTATGTTTTTCGCAGCGGTAGTATTGAGCCTGGATTTCATGGTACTTCCTCTATGGTTGAAGGAACACGAATTCATCAGAAAATCCAAAAGCAATATAAGGAAGGCGACCGCAAGGAGGTCTATCTGAAAACAGAGATCCCTTATGGCAGCTTACTCTATATAGTAGATGGGCGCTGTGATGGACTGCTTATTTCGGAGGATGGGAGCTTAACGGTCGAAGAAATCAAATCAACCTCCGGACTGCTGGATATGCTGGAAGAGGGACATGAGGTACATTGGGCTCAGGCACTGATGTACGCATATATGGTATCGCTGGAGCAGGAGCTTTCTTCTATTCAAGTAAAGCTTACCTATGTCCACCGGGCTACTGATGAGCAAAAAAGCTTGTACCGCACGTTGTCTTTAGATGAACTGATCTCATTTGCTAATGATACCGTAGCCAGATATGCTCCGTACGCTGAGATGATGGTTCGTCATGATGCTAAGAAAGAACAGAGCCTTCGAGAGTTACAATTCCCGTTTCCCTCTTATCGAAAGGGACAACGGCATTTTGCCGGAGCGGTGTACAAATCCATCGTAGAAAAGGTCAGTCTGTTCGCTCAGGCGCCCACAGGTATTGGGAAAACAATGTCAACGCTGTTCCCGGTCCTTAAAGCAATGGGCGAAGGACAAGCTAAGGGATTGTTCTATTTAACGGCTAAGACGGTTACCCGTTTTGCCGCACAAGAAGCAATCTCGCTACTGTTGGCGCAAGAACTTCAGCTGCATGTCATCACACTTACTGCTAAAGAGAAGACCTGTTTTCATGATGAAGGGATTTGTGGCAAGGATTCCTGTCCCTATGCGGATGGCTATTATGACCGGATTAACGATGCAGTAATGGATCTGTTAGAGCATGAGACGCTGATGAGCAGAGACACCCTAGCACTGTATGCTCACAAACATAAAGTGTGCCCATTTGAGTTCTCGCTGGATGCAGCCTATGCCTGTGATGCGGTGATCTGCGATTACAATTATATATATGATCCTCGGATCAGCCTGAAACGGCTAACGGAGGAGAGAAAGAGAGAAACGGTGCTTCTAGTAGATGAAGCGCATAATCTGGTAGACCGGGGACGAGAGATGTTCTCTGCCTCTTTGCTGAAGGCCCCTTTTCTAGAAATCCAGCGTCAGTACAAGGAAGTAAACCGAAATTTGAGTGCTGCAGCTAAATCGGTGAACGCTTTTTTCATCTCCCTTCGTAAAATTTGTAATGATGAGGGGCAGGGACAATGGACTTCGTTCCCGGAGGAGCTGCCAGCCTTACTTGAGACCTTTTCTTTGGAAGCAGAACAGGAGCTTATTCATCCAAGCGCCAGCATTGTTCCTCTGAATGGAGAAGGAGAGAATGTTCTCCTGGATACCTATTTTGCAGTTCAAGGGATGCTTCGCACCTTTAAGACTTATGATGAACGCTACATAACCTATGCTGAGGTTCGGCGCGGAGATGTGTACTTGAAGTTATTTAATTTGGATCCCTCGTATTTGCTCCGTCAAATGTCTAAGAGCTTTCGAAGTCAGATTCTGTTCTCTGCTACGCTTTCTCCATTATCGTACTATCGGGATATGATTGGTGCGGTGGAGGAAGATTACAGTTTAACGGTCTCATCTCCTTTTCAGAAGGAGCAATGGGAGGTGACCGTGCTGCCTGTCTCCACACGTTATCATGACCGGGAAGCTTCTCTAATCCCGTTAACTCAGGCATTGAATCAAATGGTTTCAAAGAAGGGCAATTATCTGGTTTTTTTCCCTTCATATCTCTATTTACAAAACGTATATCAGGTCTTTACGGAGAATTACCCCGAAGTACGGACTTTGATGCAGGATACAGGCATGAGTGAGCAGGCTAGGGAAAGTTTTTTAGCCGCATTTAGTCCAGATAATGACGAGACGCTGTTAGGATTTGCTGTACTCGGAGGGATCTTTTCGGAAGGTGTAGATCTGCCAGGAGACCGTCTCAACGGGGTAATGGTTGTTGGTGTTGGCCTACCACAGCTTGGTCTTGAGCGTAATCTACTACGTCAGTACTTTAATGCCAGAGATAAAAACGGCTTTGATTATGCTTATGTCTACCCGGGAATGTGCAAGGTATTGCAAGCTGGAGGCAGGCTGATTCGAAGCGAGACAGATACAGGCATTATTGTGCTTGCGGATGATCGCTTTTTGCAGAGTCCTTATATGCATTTGCTTCCCGAAGAATGGAGAGATTATCTTATCCGCTCATAAGGGGGTATAATCTATGAAAGGTATTCACAACGGTATTCATAATCCATCGGTAGGAGGAAAAAGAATGACATTAAAAGTGGGTATTGTGGGTACGGGTTGGTTCTCTAAGGTACATGCTGATTTACTGGCAGAGATGGATGATGTCCGTTTGCAGGCGGTCTGCGGAAGCAGTAAGGCTAAAGGCGAAGATATGGCACGTCCATACAATGCTGCTGGATATGGTGATATTACGGAGATGCTGGATGCTGAGAAGCTCGATGCTGTTTATATTTGTGTGCCTCCACAATCTCATGGCGCGATCGAACGATCATTAATCAAGAGGGATATTCCCTTTTTTATAGAAAAACCGCTTAGTATGACTACTGAAATTCCCGCAAGCCTACTTCAAGATATCAAAGAACATAATTTGTTAACCTCGGTAGGATATCATTTCCGCTATCAGGAGAACATTAAACGTCTGAAAGAAACTTTGCGTGGTGACAAGGTCGGTATGATTATGGGGCAATGGATGGGCGGCATGCCAGGCGTAGCTTGGTGGCGTGATCAGAAGCAATCCGGAGGACAATTCACAGAGCAGACTACACATATCGTTGATTTGGTGCGCTATCTAGCCGGAGAAGTGAAGGAAGTCTATGGCATGTTCGGAAACCGGATTATGCATGAGCAGCATGAAGGTGTGAGCGTGGCCGATGTAGGCACCGTATCCCTGAAGCTTGAAAATGGAATTATTGCTAATATTTCAAATACATGCGTTTTACCTGATGAGGTGGGAAGTGTAGGACTTAGCTTCTATAATGATCGGGGACTTTTGGACTGGAACCCGGATCGTCTCTTGGAAGTGCGAAGCGGCAATAGTACCGAATTTGAGAATACAGGAAACCCATATTTAGTAGAAAGTGAAGCTTTCCTGCATGCTGTACGGACGGGGGACCGCTCGCGTATTTTATGCGACTATGAGGATGGATACAAGACCCTTAAAGTCACCTGTGCGGCCTACGATTCAGCGCAAAGCGGATTGCCTGTTAAGTTCTAGGGTTTGATTCATAGAAAAAGGACATGCTACTTTAGATGTACTAAAGAGACATGCCCTTGGCCCAAGCTGGGTTAGCCTAGTGGAGGAATATCGCGAGCAAAGCTGGCGCCACACCTATAGATAACAGCGCGGACAGAATCATCGCAATACTGGAGATGGTTCCGGTCAGTGAACTAAGCTCGAAGGCTTTGGATGTTCCTGTACCATGTGCAGCGGTTCCCAGCGATACACCGCGCGCAATTTCATTCTCAATGCGGAAGATGCGAAGTACAGTAGGGCCCATCATTGTACCAAGTATCCCGGTAATAATAACGAAGACTGCCGTAATACTCGGTACACCGCCAATACTTTGCGAGATGCTCATAGCGATCGGTGTAGTTACCGAACGTGGTACCAGACTAGCTGCCAGATCGCCGCTAACATGCAGCCATTTGGCGAGCAGAATGGAAGAGATCACCGCAACTATCGTCCCTGATAGCACGCCTGCCGCAATTTCGGCGGCGTGCTTTTTGAGTACCTTGAAGTTCTTATGCAAAGGGATGGCAAAGGCCATGGTTGCTGGTTGCAGCAAATTCGTCAGCCATTTTCCTCCCGCATTGTATGAGTCATAAGTAATGCCTGTTATAAGCAGAAAGATGATCATAATCACTGGTGTGATGATTAATGGAGAGGTATAGACTTTACCAGTAGAAGCATAGATACGCTTCGCGAGTAAATACACCGCGACCGTGAGAGCAAAGAATAACAGAGCGTTTAACATGATCCTTTACGCTCCTTCGCTTTATAAATTCTACTGGTAAGTAATCCGGAACTAGCCATCACAACAAATGTGCCTAAGACGACAACGGCAAGAATGCGTAATCCATCCGTTTCCAGAATATTAGCGTATTTCATTACACCTATAGCAGATGGAATGAAGAACAGCAGGAGCTCGGCGAGTAACCAAGAAGCACCGACCTCTACCCAATTCAGACGAATGACACCGAACTCAAGCAGGAGAAACAATATAATCATTCCGAGTATGCTTCCGGGAATAGGGATATGCAATAATGGGGTCACAGCATTGATAAGTAAAGAGAACAACATAAGTCCCGCTACCTGCAGCAAGCCTATAACAATCTTTTTCATAAGGCTTCGCTCCTTTCATGATAATGAAAGTTTACATCAATTGTTTTCATAGGTAAAATGAATAGATAGAATAAATGACATTCCTTTTGTCTATGGATTAGGAGGAACATAAATGGATATCCGACAATTAGAATATTTCGTTCAAGCGGCACGAATGAAAAGCTTTACGAGAGCTGCTGAATCATTATATATAACACAGCCCACGATCAGTAAAATGATTCGGAATATGGAGGTCGAACTGGAGGCAGACCTGTTCTACCGTGAAGGGAAGAGTGTAAGACTTACAGACGCAGGGGAAATTCTGTTCACTAAAGCGCAAAATATCGTGGAGTCTTTCGCTAGCTTGTCTTCCGAACTGGATAACTTACGGAATCTGGAGCAGGGTCACATCCGCATCGGCCTGCCTCCAATGGTAGGAGCGAGCTTCTTCCCATCGGTGATTGGTCAATTTCATAAACGTTATCCGCAGGTTACCATTCGTCTCCATGAGGATGGGGCCAAAAAAGTGGAGGAAGATGTAGAAACGGGACTGCTGGACATTGGAATGGTCGTGTTGCCTGTAGATACAGCCAAACTTCATTGTTTTACCTTTGTTGAAGAGAAGTTGAATCTTATTTTGCCTATGGGACATCGGCTGGCCAAGGCAGAGCTTGTTCCGCTAAGTGAGCTGGCAGAAGAGGAGTTCGTACTATTTCGAGAGGATTTCACGCTGCACGATCGGATTATTACGGAATGTGTAAAAGCTGGATTTCAGCCGAAGGTTATATATGAGAGTTCACAATGGGATTTAATCAGCAAGATGGTAGCCGCGGGAATGGGAATCGCATTATTGCCGGAAACCATTTGCCGCGACATGGATCGCTCACGATTGGTAGTCATTCCTTTGACAGATCCGGTAATTCCCTGGCAGATAGCCATGGCATGGCGCAGAGACCGTTATTTATCTTTTGCAGCACGTGAATGGATTTCTTTTGCAAAGGGACTATTGAGAACAGTACCCAAATGAGCTTCCCCACGAGCCTATAGAACATCCGATTAAATAGCTATTTTATTTTTGTGGATGTTCTGCAAATTTTTCTTTTTTTTTGAAAATATGTTTTTTGGCATCATGGATTATGATAGGAAGAGATGTTGATAGAGAGAAGGAGAGAGTTGTGACACTATATCAAGGTTCTTCCGAGAAAGCTTATAGAAGAGACTACAGAGAAGATGAGCTATTTGTGACTATAGAGAGCCTTAGATGCGAATTGCTGGAAGTCGCGGAGCAACGGAGTCTTAGTGATCATGCTGTCCTAGAGCTAAGCGAGCGATTGGACAGTTATATTTTGCTGGCACAACATAAGATGATGGAGAACTTACGCAGTCGCAAGGCAAGTGCAACGGCTTACTGCTGAAGCTCAAAATCGCTATTACAATAATTTAAACTTCGACTAAACCATAGAATTACACTATTATGAAGATCCAACCGATAAAGAGGAGAGAAATACGCTCCTCTTTTTGTCGTACAATCTATTGGTTGTACAATCCATAACTTTCACCTATAATGTCAATTAATAGGATCTTTTCAAGTCAAACTTTGGGGGTGCCGAGTGGAGGGAAAGTTAACAACTATACGCTCAGAAATTGAGAAAAATCTGTCCCGCTCCGGCCATAATCTCGCCTCTTTTTCAAAAATTTGTGGCCTGAATCGTGGAAGTCTCAGTGCAATCCTGCATGGGAATCCACCGAAGCCTATGTCCTTGGGACAAATAGATGCAATCATCAAAGCCTTTGGTTTTCCTGATGGTTGGTTGTATCCACTGTACGTTGATGAATGCTTTAATGAGGAGAAGGTCTCACGCCGCAGGGTGGAGCCTTTTTTAATACGTTGCGCTGAACTGGGCAAGCAAAATTGCATTGATGATACCTTAAACAGATTATTGGAATATCCGAAATCGCTAGATATCGTTTATTCTATAGCCGAAAAGTTACTTAATAAAGGTAAACTAGATGAATCCATGTTTTTCTATAAAATTGTAGCAGAGAATGAGTCCGACAGTTACTCAGAGAGATTGGCAATCAGTCATTATCGTATTTTTAGAGCAATCTTATCAATTGTCGATTCAGACGAGAAGCTGCATGCAGTTATTACATTTGAACCTTTCAGGAATCGACTGCCAGAAAATATGCAGTTAGATGGTCTACTTACTCTAACGCAGTTGAGCTTTGATCTTCGGCGATGGATTAAAATGGAGTCGTTCGCCGATGAACTAAGAACGTTGGCCAATGCTGTTTACCGTGACCAATTACGAAAAAGTCAGGATAGCCGAAAGGAAGTTCTTCATACTGAACGTCCGCTTGTTGTTTATTATGGGCATGGGTATCTACTCAAAGCAATCTCACTTACCAAGCAGGGTAAATATGAGGAAGCTAAGAAGTACACGGCGGGCTATGCAGACCTTAGCTGGTTTGAAATGATTAACGAAGAAGGTCGTCAGGCTGTAGAGCAATTCCGGTTATTCGCAATTGGTAATGGATTCACGATAGAGATGTTGATGGGCAATGTAGATGTCTTGCCTAGCTATACAGATTTTTTGGCAGATCACCCAGGCGAAATCTTAGCAGGACTTATTACCATTATGGATGCGGCTAATCGATATGGGTTCTCTGCTGATAATATACTTACACGATTCTCACGAGAAATGTTGAGATTTGAAGAGTTTCAGGAGCCGAATAACGTCGACCGTGTATTCCGGTTGTACTATCAAGTAGCGATTTATCAAATAAATAGGAAACGTTATATTACAGGCGTGGATTATCTTGTGAAATCTCTCGAGCTATCTATTAAGCAGAACAACGGAAAAGACTTTATTAATTGTATAACCTTATTTGAGATGAGTAGAGATTATGCTAATACCGCTCAACAGGAGAAATATAGAGAATTAGTAAAGGGGGTGAGAAAGAATGAAAAAATCACTATTGATGATGGTAAGCGTTTTAGCATTGTTTAGCTTCATCATTATCGGACCTGTAGGCTCTGGAAGCAATGGAAGCATTACAACGTACGAGCATGGAGCTTGGTTTTAAGAATACAGATTCAGTATTCTTATAATACAGAGTAATACATAAACGAAATTGGACTCCCTTGCCATTGTGCTGGGGAGTTTTCTTTTTCGTAATAATTGATAGCGTATTCAAAATTTGACAAAGCGTTGCGCCGAAAATATAATTAGGTAGCCTAAATAATATAGTATTTAATAATTAGCTGACCTAACTAAATTAGAGGTGAGAGAAATTGGGATAAACGGAGGAAATACAGAAAATACTGAAAATTCAGTCGCACACGAGCTTTTTGCGGCGATGAAACGGCTGCATAAAGGCCATTGGCAAAAGGGTGTTGAAGGCCATAAGCCGAGTGAGATGACTTTAATGATATGCATTGAAAAATGGAATCATTCTGATGATGAGGGTCTAAAGATATCTGAAATCAGCCGACTTCTCGGATTCACACCTCCAACTATTACGCAGTTGATTAATAGTCTAGAGGCGAAACAGATGGTGGAAAGACACGCAGATCCTTCGGACCGAAGAGTCGTACGCGTGAAATTGACGGAGAGTGGAAAAAAACTCACACGAAGAGCAGAGCAATATAGAGACGCAATGCTTGATGAGCTCGTACAGTACTTAGGTGAAAAAGAGACTAAGCAGCTCACAGAACTGTTGCTGAAAGTACATGCATTCGTTGAGGATAATCCGCCACCTAATTGGGATAGGCTACAAATGAACGGAGATGAGAAGCTTGATTAAATTATTTAAACAACTTAAGCCATTTCGAGTAGCTATTGGTGCTGTATTAATTCTTGTGTTCTTGCAGTCCATGGGCGACTTATACCTCCCTACGCTAATGTCTGACATTGTCGACAAAGGAATTGTGCAGGGAGATCGAACTTATATTTGGAAAATAGGTAGCTTCATGCTTTTAGTTGCAGGGGGCGGGGCTATATGTTCAGTCATTGCCAGCTATTTATCGGCAAAAGTGGCAGCGGGGTTTGGTAAACTCACCCGTGCTCGTGTGTTTAATCATGTAGAGAATTTCACGCTGCATGAGTTCGATAAGCTCGGTACTGCATCCTTAATTACACGTACAACGAATGATATTACGCAGGTACAGACTGTACTTACTATGATGCTGCGTATGATGATTGGTGCACCGATGATGATGATTGGTGGTATCATCATGGCGGTGTCCGAAGATGCGAAATTATCATTGATCTTTGTTGTAGTTATCCCGGTACTTGTAGGCGCAATTTTCTTAATCGGGATGAAGGGATTACCGTTGTTTAAAGCGATACAGGTTAAGCTGGATAAGTTAAATCTGGTGCTACGTGAACATTTGACGGGTATCCGTGTTATCCGTTCATTTAACCGAATTGATCATGAGAATAAACGCTTCTCTGAGGCTAACCGTGATCTGACAGACACAGCGATCAAAGTAAATAAAATCATGGCCGGTTTGATGCCGCTTATGATGATTGTTATGAACTTTTCCATGATCGCAATTCTTTACTTTGGTGGAATCCGGATTGGCGATGGAGATTTACAAGTCGGCTCACTAATGGCATTTATTCAATATGCGATGCAAATCATGTTCTCCCTAATTATGGTATCGATGATGTTCGTACTGATTCCTCGTGCGTCAGCTTCTGCCTTGCGTATCAATGAAGTGCTCGATATGCGGCCGGAGTTCACAGATCCTTCAGAGAGTGAATTGCAAACAACGGCTCAAGCTACTAGAAAAGATGGTCGTGATCATATGCGTGGTTTTGTTGAATTTGAAAATGTTTCCTTTTCTTATCCTGGCGCGGAACAACCTGCACTTTCAAACATTAGCTTCAGTGCCCGTCCAGGTGAAGTTACTGCCATTATCGGCGGTACAGGTTCAGGTAAATCTACGCTGCTTAGCTTGATTCCAAGATTCTATGATGTTAACGAAGGTGCTGTACGTGTGAACGGAGTAGATGTACGTGAGATGACCCAAGAAGAGCTACGGAGCAAGATTGGTTACATCCCTCAAAAAGCAGTATTGTTCTCAGGTACGATTAACGAAAACATTCGCTATG
This sequence comes from Paenibacillus pseudetheri, assembly GCF_924513355.1. NCBI lineage: Bacteria > Bacillati > Bacillota > Bacilli > Caryophanales > Paenibacillaceae > Paenibacillus > Paenibacillus pseudetheri. Next base: position 204,546 of record NZ_CAKMAB010000002.1, on the reverse strand, counting down.
GTAAAGAGGATGCTACCGATGAAGAAATTATTCATGCAGCCAAGGTAGCTCAAGCCTACGATTTCGTGTCAGCAATGAAAGAGGGGTTTGATTCGGAAATTGCTCAAGGCGGTAGCAATGTCTCCGGTGGTCAGAAACAGCGGTTGTCCATTGCACGTGCGCTTGTAAGAAAACCTCAAGTTTATTTGTTCGACGATAGCTTCTCAGCACTTGATTTCAAAACAGATGCTAAGCTTCGCGCGGCACTCAAAGATGAAACTACGGAATCCACTGTTCTAATCGTAGCTCAACGGGTTAGTACCGTTATGGATGCCGATCGGATTATTGTTATTGATGAGGGTGAAATCGCCGGAATGGGCACTCACCGTGAACTGCTCGCGAGCAGTGATGTGTACCGCGAGATCGTATCCTCGCAGCTGTCAGAGGAGGAAATAGCATGAGCGAACATAACAACAAAACTGCTGCTCCGCGTGCCCATAAAGGTCCAGGACCTGGTGGCGGTCCTGGCATGCGGTTGCCTGCAGAGAAGGCTAAAGACTTTAAGGGTACACTTCGTCGTCTGATTAAGTATTTAAGACCTCGAATGGTTCAATTAATCATCGTTCTTGTTATGGCTATTGCCAGTACTATATTTAGTATTTTCAGTCCTAAGGTTATGGGTAAAGCAACAACTAAACTGTTCGAAGGTGCTTACGGTAAATTAATGGGTGTTGAGGGAGCCTCCATTGATTTTGGATACATTAATGATATCCTGATCATACTTGCGGGTCTGTATTTGCTTAGTGCTCTATTTAGCTATGTTCAGCAGTATGTAATGGCTGGTGTAGCTCAGAAGGTCGTTTACGACATGCGTGAGCAGATTAACAGCAAGTTGGAACGATTGCCTTTGAAATATTTTGATTCCCGTACACATGGTGAAATTCTAAGCCGTGCTACGAATGATGTGGATAACATCAGTACTACGCTGCAACAGAGCTTAACTCAATTGATTACTTCTATTGTCACCATTATCGGTGTTATTGTAATGATGCTTACCATTAGCCCATGGCTGACTTTGATTACGATTATTACGTTGCCACTTAGCTTCGTTGTAATTATGGCTATTTCCAAGCGTTCGCAGACTTATTTTGTCAGACAGCAGAAATCGCTCGGTCAGTTGAATGGTCATGTAGAAGAAATGTATACAGGTCACCGGATTATTAAAGCATTTGGTCGTGAACCGCAGTCTCTTAAGGATTTCGATCAAATTAACGATAAGCTTTATGACTCTGGCTGGCGTGCCCAATTCATGTCCGGTATGATTATGCCGCTCATGATGTTTATTGGTAATTTAGGTTATGTAATGATCTGTGTAGTCGGCGGTATCTTTGTTACTAAAAAAATGATCGATGTTGGGGATATTCAAGCTTTTATTCAGTATTCCCGTCAGTTCACCCAGCCGATTGCACAAACGGCTAATATCGCTAATATTATTCAATCCACTATTGCTTCTGCAGAACGTGTATTTGAACTTCTGGATGAAGAAGAGGAAGTTAAGGAAGTTAATACTACGCTTGCGAAGCTTGATGAAGGTACTCCGGAAGGTTCCGTTGAGTTCCGTCATGTGAAATTCGGATATAAAGAAGATGCGATTCTGATTGAGGACATGAATATTGAGGTTAGTCCAGGTCAGACCATAGCGATTGTCGGTCCTACTGGTGCTGGTAAAACCACTCTGATTAACCTGTTGATGCGCTTCTACGAGATTAATGATGGGGAAATTATCATTGATGGCGTCAATATTACCAATATGAGACGGAGTGACCTGCGCAGCAAATTTGGTATGGTGCTTCAGGATACCTGGCTGTTCAATGGTACGATCCGCGATAACATTGCTTACGGACGTGAAGGTGCCTCAGAAGCTGATGTGGTACGTGCTGCTAAAGCTGCTCATGCCGATCACTTTATCCGCACACTTCCGCTTGGCTATGATACGGTGTTAAATGAAGAAGCTTCTAATATTTCACAAGGACAGAAGCAGCTGATTACGATTGCCCGTGCGATTCTGGCTGATCCATCGATCCTCATTCTTGATGAAGCAACGAGCAGTGTCGATACACGGACAGAATTGTTGATTCAAAAAGCAATGAAAGCATTGATGCAAAACAGAACTAGCTTCGTAATTGCTCACCGTCTTTCGACGATTCGAGATGCCGACCTTATCCTTGTTATGAATCAAGGTAGTGTAATCGAAAAGGGTAACCACGAGGAACTGCTTGCACAAGGCGGATTCTACGCTGATCTTTACAACAGTCAGTTCTCCGAAGGAGATTTGGACGCAGGCTAAATTGAAGTGAAAGAAAAAGTATAGCAAACCATACACCCCTCTTTTCACATGTTGCTGATTTTATATGTGAAGAGAGGGGTGTTTTATATGTGGTGAGGTGTTTTGATTTTTCAGAAAAATAAAAAAGTTGATTAAAAATTAAAGCATATATATGATAGAATTAAAAATGACCCGCGGCTCATTTTTAAGGCCGAAAGGTAAAGGAGAGGATGAAGGGAATGTCAGGCTATGGTAAATGGGTGGCAGGAAGAAAGACGAAGTGGGTTACTCTTCTCGTGTGGATTGTACTAGTTGGTGCACTTACCATGTTGTGGCCTGCAGTGAATTCTCAAGTTGCTAATAATGCGCCTAACCTCCCAGATGATGCACAATCGATACAGGCAGCAGCTATAGCAGAACAAGAATTCCCGAGTGGGAGTGGGGTACCTGCACTACTCGTGTGGCATAGAGAAGGTGGGCTTTCACAAGATGATTTAGTACATATCACTGCTGTGTACAAGAAGTTGGAGCAGCAACCCTTGCCCCATCAGAATTTTGTTCCACCATTAGGACAACTGCCGCCACAGGCACTACAAGCCTCGTTATCTGAGGATCTTAGTACGCTGGTAACCCCGGTGCTTTTTGATAAAACGGCAGATAGTGATCAGCTCGGCGAAGCTGTGACAGAAATGAAGAAGATCATAAACACGGAGACGGGTGGAGACCCCTCCGCGGCTAAAGTAGATGGAAAAGACCTGAGTTTACGTGTTACGGGTCCAGTGGGCATCTCCATAGACGCTACAGGCCTGTTCAAGAACGCAGACGTTTCCTTGTTAATCGCTACGGTTATGCTTGTGCTGGTGTTCTTATTGGTGATTTATCGTTCACCGATCTTGGCGTTTATTCCACTTATTGCGGTTGGATTCGCTTATGGTGTAACAAGTCCGATTCTTGGAAAAATGGCGCAAGAAGGCTGGATCACAGTAGATTCACAGGCAGTCTCGATTATGACTGTTTTGCTATTCGGAGCTGGTACGGACTATTGTCTGTTCCTGATTTCACGGTTCCGGCAGTTGTTGAAGGTAGAGGAGAGCAAGAGTCGTGCGCTTCTTCGCTCCATTACCGAATCTTCAGGCGCAATTGCTATGAGTGGCTTCACCGTCGTGCTCGCACTGTTCGCGCTATTGCTGGCTAAGTATGGAGCTTATCATCGTTTTGCCGTTCCGTTTAGCATGTCTATCTTCATTATGGGGATTGCCAGTCTAACCCTCGTGCCTGCACTGCTGGCGATCTTTGGACGGACTTCGTTCTTCCCATTCATTCCGCGTACACCGCAAATGGAAGTAGAACGGGCTAAGACTAAAGGCAAGCCTGTTCCTGAAATCAAAGTTTCCCGTAAAAAAGGAATTGGCGGCTTGGTAGTAACCCGGCCTTGGGCTATCGTAGGCGTGACTGTTATCGGACTGGGGGTTCTGGCTTCATTCTCCAGTGGAATCAAATTTACGTATGATATCCTTTCTTCTTTTCCTAAGAATATGGAGTCCCGCGAAGGGTTCGACCTCATCGGTAAGCAGTTTTCTCCAGGCGAACTAGCACCCGCTAAACTGATTATTGATACTAAGGGGCAAGCGAGTGGAGAGGATCTTAAAGTCATTCTCGGAGGGCTCACGTATGTGGACTCGGTTTCCGATCCGCAGCAGGGCGCTGTGAACAAGGATATTCTGTGTTATGATATCGAATTTAAGAACAATCCTTATTCACTTGAAGCGATGGGGCATATTCCAGCCCTTCTAGCAACAGCAGAGCAAGCGCTGATTGATGTAGGGGTAGAGAATCCTTCAGATCATGTGTGGGTAAGTGGTCAGACAGCAACACAGTACGACACAAAAGAGATTGGAGATCGGGACACCGATCTGATTATCCCTGTTGTTATCGGGTTGATTACTTTGCTGTTGTTGATATATCTGCGTTCTATAGTGGCGACTATTTATCTGGTAGGAACAGTCATTCTCTCCTTCTTCTCTGCTCTTGGCTTAGGTTGGATTATCATTCATTATGTGATGGGGGCAGATGCCATTCAGGGAGCGATCCCGCTCTATTCCTTTGTATTCCTTGTGGCACTTGGAGAAGATTACAACATCTTTATGATCTCTAATATTTGGAAAAAGCGTAAGAACATGCCGCTTAAGCAGGCGATCGCAGAAGGTGTGAATGAGACCAGCTCGGTAATTACCTCTGCGGGCCTCATTCTGGCAGGTACTTTTGCTGTATTAGCTAGCTTGCCGATTCAGGTGCTTGTGCAATTTGGGATCATCACCGCACTAGGTATTCTACTTGATACCTTCGTAGTTCGTCCGTTCCTTGTGCCCGCGATTACGACACTTTTTGGTCGGTGGGCATTCTGGCCGGGGAAACATCAAGAGGTGGAGCAAGCTCTGCCTCGTGGTAGTGAGCAATAAGCGACACACTGTAGAAACAAACAGGGATGTCTCAAAGCCATATTGGCTTAGGACATCCCTGTTGTTATTGACGTGGCAGCAATACTTTTGTTTATTGTACGATTCGGCCTATATCTCATAGACGCAAGTTATGTGAATAGCTTGCGGGACTAGTTGTCCAATCTCTTACACTTAATTGCTGGTGCCGGGTGTTCGGCTGATCATCAGCTTATATTTGTCGATCGATGCACCAAGAATGGCTTCATTTCCACCAGCACCGCGGTGCGATTGGCGGAAGGACTCACTGGAGGTCCAGCCTTTAAATGCCTCCTCATTCTCCCACATGGTACAGATTTTTAATTCCTCAACACCATCTTTGGCACTTCCTTGCCAAACCTCCATGCGGACGAATCCTGGCATATCCTGTACACCATTATTTCCTCCGAAACGTTGAGCAATGGCTTCACCATGACCTTCTTTAACTTTAATGGTATTTGTCACTACTAGCATATTAGGTAAACCTCCGTTCAGTAGTGTGATATCCATACATAAACATTAGGCGGAATTATAATTGCACTTTATACACTTAAAAGTTCTGGTTCGTTAGAAACGAAGACGATAAGTGTATTCTCTGCAACTAAATTAGATGAATCTGGCGAATGGTCGAGAATTGCCTGCTGCTAGTTGCACAGAGTGCAATTATATTGTGACAGATCCTCTAATTACGCTGAATAGATGTACGAAGTGCAACTATCGTCTATTCGAATGCTAAGTAGTGTTCAGTACTCGGGGTACCTAGTGTAGCTACAACACCCAACTACACACAAAACACAACATAACTTTAAGTGCCTACGATTAAATACGTAATCTTTAAGTTACCTACTCTGGCGTTTAAGTAACCTGCTCTGGACCTAAAGTGGAGTTTGATTGCAGGATGTGCAACAGACTAGCCAGAAACTAGCCCACATAAGGTATTCTGTTGCACTTTGTACAATTGAATCGAGGCCAAATCGCCTAAAAGTAGGGTTTCCTCCAGTTTGATTGCACAAAGTGCAACCAAACCAAGTTTCTCTCTCGACCAGAGAGATTCTATTGCACAAAGTGCAATCAGAGAGGGAGTAGACCTGGGGATTATCCAGCACAAAGTGCTATCAATCAATCCGTACTGCTTCCTCCTTGTCTAGCCGCATTCTCCTGCACAAAGTGCAATCAGAGCCTGGCCTAGAACCAGCCAGCTCGCTTTTATTGTGGATTAGTGGTCCAGAGTCCTGCTGTTTTTAGGAAGACACGATCCGGCAGCTTCAAGGCTGTTAAAGCCAATTCAGCTACATCCTCAGGCTGCATCATGCGGTCTTCGTCACCGATCTTAAGTCCAGCGTTGGATGCTAATCCAGTGTTAACAGTGCTTGGAGTCAAGGCTACGACGCGGATGTTGTGCTTACGTACCTCTTGGGCGAGGGCTTCGGTCATGCCCATCAGTGCAAACTTGGATGCGCAGTAAGCCGAGCCTGTCGCGAAACCACGTTCTCCGGCAGTGGAAGAGATGTTGATGATGTTTCCACCATTCTTCTCAATCATAGCTGGCAGTGCAGCGCGAGTAACATAATAGGTACCGTAAAGATTGACTTGGATATGACTTTCCCAATCGGCAGGGTCCATTTCTACTAAAGTACCGAATTTTGCAATTCCGGCATTGTTGATTAATGCGTCAAATGTTCCTAGCTCGTCTTGCAGGTAAGCAACCGCACGTTCAGCTTCTTCGCGTACAGCGATATCCGCAACGGCGATGCTGACTTTCACGTCGTATACTTCCGTTAAGGCTGATTTTAACGCTTCGAGATCGCCTGAAGTTCTGGAGATCAGGCCCAAATTAGCACCTTCCTTAGCTAGTGCCATGGCTAAGGCTTTGCCGATCCCTTTGCCTGCGCCAGTAATCACAACACTCTTTCCTCTCAAATCCATCTCTAACGTCACGCTCCTTTAAACATTTTTGAAGCTAATGCTTCAATCATGTCCTATTATACCTGAATGCTATAGGGCATTTACAATCGCTTAAAGAATCGATTTGAAGACTTTTTCACGAAAGGAATAAATTTACTCGTAAAGCTTCGTTAGCGGCACTGATGCAGGTCCTTCTAAGACTTCCCCATCAAAGGAGAATCGAGAGCCGTGGCAAGGGCAATCCCAAGAACGGTCGCCGTCGTTCCATTCGCATTCACAGCCCATATGTGTACAGGTTCTGTCTATCAGATGAAGCTTCCCTTCCGGATCCTTGTAGGCGCCGACACGTTTGCCGTCATGAAAGACAACAGCCCCTTCGTCTGCCTTCAAATCACTTGTCTTTTTATGGACGATTTCTACTTTACCCGCTACAAGCTCTTTTGCCACATTGGCATTTTGAACGATGAAGCTTTTTAGACTGGCACCAGCTTTGAAGCGGGATGGATCGTATAGCTCTGTATATGGATTATCTTTGCGCTGAATCTGATCAGCGATGATTTGAGCGGATAAAGTACCGTTTGTCATGCCCCATTTTCTGAATCCAGTCGCGATATAAATCTCTTCGTTACCCGAAATCTTGCCGATGTAGGGGACCTTGTCCAGCGTAGTTAAATCCTGTGCTGACCAGCGGTAAGGGATCGATTTGATGCCCAGCAAGTGACCTGCGAACAGTTCCAAATTCTCATAATGGCCTATCGTGCAGATGCCTTGGCCTGTCTTATGATTCTCCCCACCAACGATAACCAGATTACGTCCTTCCCACTCTACAGCACGCAGAGAACGGGTTGGTTCGCTGGCACTTAAATACATTCCACCCTCAAAATCCGTTTCGGGCTGAATCGCCAGACAGTAGGAACGCTCAGCATGCAGTCGCGAGAAATATAACGCACCTCCATCGTAGAAGGGGAAATGAGAAGCCGACACAGCGTAACGGCAGGTGATGCGGTAGTCATTCTTTTCCGTAAAAAGCGTAAGCGTATCGTTCTTCTCCACCTTGTCCGCCATCATCGTATGCTCATAAATCACGCCACCTTTTTCCAAGATAACCTTCAACAAGGCCTTCAGATATTGCAGTGGGTGAAAGCGAGCTTGTCCTGGTAATTTAATTGCACCACTCGCCATCAAAGGGATAGAGACATTATCCAGCCATTCACCGGGCAGACCCAATTGTTCATAGGCTTGATACTCTTCTTCCAACTGTTTAAGCGTTTTATGATCTTCAGCATCTGCGTATAGATAGGCTGCTTCACGTTTCATGCCGCAAGACACTTCAAGTTCTTCAGCTGTATTTAAGATCCAATTCATAGCCTCATTGTTCGATTGATAATAGAGCCGGGCATTCTCCGCCCCGAAATGTTTCAGCAAATGATGATAGATTAATCCGTGCTGAGCGGAGATTTTTGCGCTTGTAAAACCCGTAGTACCACTGAGAATTTCTCCTGCCTCCAAGAGCGTGACTTTGTATCCTGCTTTGCTTAAGAGATAAGCAGTTGTAATTCCTGTAATCCCGCCACCTACCACTGCAACATCTGTAGAAATATCTTCAGTTAGCTTTGGAAAAGCTGGTAAGTCCGTAGTGTCTCTCCATAATGATTCTGGAAATTGCGGGAGACCTTGCGTTATTTTACGATGTGAATTCATCTTATTATCCCTCCATCTAATACAATCCTCATTTCATTTATTACCACAGTTCCGTTAAAAGAAACTCCGTATTCACATGTGCAGTGCATGAATTCAGAAAAATAGTGCCAAAATAAGGTTGCATCCGGGGAGCACAGGATAAATAGGAGGGATGATCCATGTCAGTTCAACAGGATAAGCACAATGTTTCTCTGGAATGGATCAAGGGTGAGTTGGACGGATTCGCCGATTTAATCGATCGAACGCTCGTTGCACCTTTTGGGCAGATCAACTTAATTTATATTAAAAGCGTTACAGATTCGCAGACGCTCAGTCGTCATGTGATTACACCGTTCTATGAGATGGGGGATACTAACGCTTACCGGGATTACATTACGACGTATCCGGGCACGGAAGAGGAGACTACGAAGGATGTAGCGATCGAGCTTATGCTTAGTGGGTATGTTCTTCTTAGCATAAATGATGTGATTTGTTTTTTCGATGCGATGGGTACGGAGAGCAGCGGTGTTAGTGAAACGTCTGCAGAAAGTATTTCACAGGGACCTTCAGACGCACTAACGGAGGATCTCGCGGTTAATCTGAATATGATTCGTCGGCGCTATCAATCCACTAATCTCAAAATGGAAACCATGGTCATCGGCGATGTCTCCAAAACAAAGGTGGCGATTCTATATGACATCAGTCGTGTGGATCATTCGGTATTAGCGGAATTAAGAGAGAAGATGAATACACTCGAGGTTGATATTTTGCAGGCCACGGGAGAACTTGAGAAGTTTATAAGCAGTGATAAATTGAGAATACTCCCTAAGTCTATTATTACTGAAAGACCTGATAGAGTTGTGTTTAATTTATCTGAAGGAAAAGTAGCCATACTCCTGGATACAACGGGATATGCGATAGTATTACCTTCTATATTTAATGATTTCTTTACATCCATGGATGATAAAATCCAATTTCCTATCGTGGGTCGTTTCTTAAAGCTACTCCGAATTATCGGTGTGTGCATGACGTTGTGGCTGCCTGCAATCTATGTAACACTCACCTCTTATAACCCGGAGATTGTTCGTGTGCAGGTTGCGCTGCTCATTTCGGGTAGTCGTGCGACCGTACCTTATCCATCTTTTGTGGAAGTGTTCCTAATGCTTATGATGATGGAATTTCTGACCGAGGCGAGTTTACGGCTTCCCAAGGCGATTGGTCCTACGGCTACAACGGTCGGAGGTCTAATCTTAGGCCAGGCCGCTACGGCGGCAGGGCTTGTAGGGAATATTATGATTATATTGGTCTCTGCCGTTGCGATATCCAATTTTCTGATTCCTCTTAATATGATGAGCTTGTCGATACGCGTGCTGAAGTACGTTTTTCTTATAGCTGCCGCTGTCCTAGGAATGGTTGGTGTAGTGGTCTGTGTTGTGGGATTCGCAATGTATTTATGCAAGCAGCGTAGCTTTGGGCAACCCTATTTCAGACTATTTTTCCTTGATAATCTTGGTAAGAAGAAGGGCGGGGAACATTGATGGCCAAAAGCCGTTATTTCTACTGTCTTTTTCTGATGAACAGCTTGATCAACATCATTAATTTTGTTCCTAGGGAACTCATCGACAGACGTTTTGACGGTGCGCTTGTATCTATACTCATCGGAACGATCTTTGGCACCTTATTTGTCTATATATTTACTGTATTGATTGCAAAATTTCCTGGAAAGGGGTTTCCAGAAATATTTACCTCTCTCATTCCTAAGCTACTAGTCAAACCATTACTAGTGTTTTTTGCTGGTTTATGGTGTGTGGCTGGGGGGGTTACCTTGCTTTCTTTTGTAGATATTACTCTGCGGTATATTAGTCCGGATTCAAGCCCATATACTGTCGTGTTCAGCTTTCTGATATTGGTCTGTATCTGCTGTCGCTTTGATTCACTATCACTTTTGTATGGTCTTGAAATCATTCTTTTCGTTACATTACCGTTAATCGTCTATGGCATCGTGAAGGCGCTGATCAATCCAGATTTTAACTGGGACTCAGTTCTTCAGATCACTACATACATCTGGCATAAGCCGGATCTAATGAGCCTTTCGGCAGCTACCTTTTCTTTCAGTGGTTATATCAATCTAGCCATCTTTAATCGGGTATTTCATGGGTTAAAGCTGAAGCATGTCTGGATTTTAGCGGTGGAAGGACTGCTCGTACTTCTCTTAACCTTTTTGGTCCCTATCGGTTACTTCGGAACTGTTGCGATTGAGAGACATGTATATACGTGGTTCTCGACGGCAGACAGTATCCGGATAGAATCCTTTATTATTGAACGGATGCTGTTTATTTTTTATTTTGCCTACATGACTTTATCTCTGGTGAGTGTAATTGTTCATTGGCATGTAGGGTTAGGGTTATTCAAAGGTGCTATTTCATCTGCAAAAAAACAATCCCCGAAAGCAGAACAGTGGAAAGAGCGGATTATCCTGTGCTTGTTTTGCGGAGTGGTTCTCTCCTTAATGTGGATGGATCAATATCAGCTCAACTTGCTGGGCGCTTGGTTTCTACAAATCCGCTGGTTCGGTGAGATGTTCTTAATCGCATTGCTGTTTTATTGTTATCGTAAAGTGAGGAGGCAGGGCTTGTGAGGAAAGCACTTAGTGTAATAGGACTTGCCTTACTCTTGTTTCTTTCCGGTTGTGATTTCAAGGATATTGATCTGCGGATATTCGTACTGGCGATCGGTGTTGACCCTGGAGAAAAAGAAGGGAATTTTAAGATCAGCTTGAAGCTAGCCATCCCTCAGGGTGATGTTACCAAGATTGATGAGAAGATGCAGATCATAACCGAAGAGTCCCAGAGTATCTCGGAAGCGCTCCGCAGAATGAAGTCAAGGGTAGCGAAAGAACTTGATTATTCACATTGTAAATCACTTGTTTTGGGAGAAGGGATTGCGCGTAAGGATATTCAGCATGTGATGGATTGGGCGGTGCGGCGCAGAGATATTCAGCTGATTCTCAATTTAGGAGTTGGGCGTCCGGATGCACTTGGAGTGCTGAAGGTAAGACCCAAATCGGAACATATCCCATCGAATTCTCTTATTCTGGCGATGAGTGGTCAGGGAACGGAGTCTCCCTTCATTACTAGTGTGTATTCTTATCAATTGATGAGAAATGTTTATGAGAAGGGGATTGATCCAATTTTGCCGATTATCGAGACCAACGTGGACAATGAGTTTATAATTAATAAAATCGCATTGCTGGATAGCCAGAAAATCAAGCTGGTGCTAACACCGAACGAGACCCGGCTGTACAATCTGCTATCGCGCCCGAACCTGCGAACCAATTTACCAGCCCATTCCGAGGGAATCATGTATCAGTATTACACGGAGAGATCATCCTCGAACTATAAAATATTAAATCTGGAGAGCGGGAAAGCTAGCATTCGATATCATATTAAGATTAAAGGGATTCTCGAAGAAAGCAGCAGCCCGGATTTGGTGACTCATGGTAAGTTGGAGCAAATTGCAGCAGCCGGGGGAAAAGAACTGGAAAAAGATATATTATCGTTACTGACTAAAATTCAAGCTAGTGGTCTGGATCCTTTTGGGTGGGGTCTGCACTATGGAGCTAGGCATTTTAATAATGATACAGAAATGGAAGTATGGAAGGGGCTCTATGCGGATCTCGATTTTCAGGTCAAAGCTGACGTTAACATCAAATATTCCGGATTGATCAAGTAACTGAGAAAGTAATGAGTGGATAAAAGTGGGATTGACGTTCTTACATTCACGATTTATACTTGATCTAAAAATAAGTTAGAGGATGATAGCAATGAAAAGTCTAAATTTGACTTCCCAACGTCAAGCCGTTTACGATATCGTCCTTAATTCACATGACCATCCCACTGCCGCAGAAGTAATGAATCGGTTAGTAGAGCAAGGTCATAGCTTAGCATACGGTACTGTATATAACTCCTTACGTTATCTTTCAGATAAACAAATGATTCGTGAACTTAAGCTTGGTGAGGCTGCCAGCAGATATGATGCCCGCATGGATGATCATCAGCATATCATTTGCGAGGTTTGCGGTGCGGTTGACGAGGTAATGAACCAAGTTCCAAGAGACTGGATGAATACAGTGGCCAAGGATACTGGCTATACGATTGGTCATGCCCATGTGGTATTCGGAGGCGTCTGCCCGAACTGTAAGAACAAGAATGTGAACTAGGATGAAAGAACCGGAGCACTTTTGCTAGGTAACGATAAGGAAATAAGCTGATTGTAGTAGACCGCTCTCTTTTGAGCGGTCTCTTTGTTGCATTTATATGACAATTCATAAGAATGATGAGAAAAATGAAGAAAGATAGGAGGAAAATCGGTTCCAAAGGAGGATATATAATTATATATTAAGTCTGGTAAATATGTCCTAATTTAAGACTCGAAGAGAGAGAGAGTGTGATGACATCTATGAACAAAAAAGCAGGTATAAGCATCCGAACCAAATTAATTCTTACATACCTATTAGTTCTACTGTTGCCCAGTATCATTATCGGTTGGCGAACCTATCAATCTGCTAGCTATGAAGTGGAAAATCAACTGGTGAACAATGCTACCGAAAGTGTTGAGGCAGTAAATGCAATCATCAACTCGAATATCCAATCGAAAATAGATACTGTTTCTTATTTTGCCGCTGAGTTCACTGCTGAGAGGACCAACAGTGAGGCAACTGGGGGGACGGTAGCTTCTATGAAGGACAGACTGAAGGAATATGCTGTGCTACATCCTGATGTACTAGACATTTATGTTAGTACAAGCAGAGGGCAATCGATCCATGCTTCGGAAGCCAAACTGCCTGAAGGCTACGATCCCAGGAAGGAAAGTACCTATATTAATTCTCTGAAACACGGGAAAGGTGTTGTGATTTCTCCGGCCTTTCAAACTGTGAATCAGGAAACGGCGATCGCGATATCAACAGTCCTGAAGAGCGGTGACGGGGTGGTAACCCTGAATCTCAATCTATCCGCATTAGGACAATTGACCGCGACCAAGGTGGGCAAGGAAGGATATATTACTATCCTGGATAACAGCAAGAAATTTCTTGTTCATCCAACAGAGGTTATTGGGCAGGAATCATCCGCTGATTTTGTGAAAAAAATGTTCGAGGAAGAACAAGGTTCTTTTGATTATTTGTACAAGGATACGCACAAAAAGATGACGTTTATGGTGAATGAGCTTACCGGCTGGAGAATCGGAGGTACGATAAGCATAGATGAAGTGACTTCGGCAACAAGCGGAATCCGCAATACAGCGCTACTTGTAATTGTAGTTTCCGTCCTGCTTGCACTGATCGTGATCTATTTTAATATTCAATCTATTTTGCGGCCGCTTCTTCGGCTGCGGAAAGCAACTGCAGTAATAGCGAAAGGTGATTTGTCCGAAAATATGGGGGCTTTCCGCAAAGATGAAATTGGGATGCTTGCCGAGAACTTTCAATTAATGGTGCTCAGCTTGCGGGAGATGATCGTTGGTGTACAGGAGATGACGAGCAATGTCTCTTCTTCAGCCGAAGAACTGACCGCCAGTGCTGAGCAGAATGCCCAAACGATTGAGCAGATGACGATAGCGATTCAGGAGGTAGCTGCAGGGACGGAACGGCAGGTGATTGGTGTACGAAAAGGGATGGAAAGTGCGGCGGCGACAACAAACGAAGTGGATCATATTTCCGTATATATGGAGCAGGTGTCTGCGATGATGGACAAGACTTCACTCTCTGCTTCAGAAGGAAATGATTCTGTCATCAGCGTGGTGGATAAGATCAATGGTATCGATAGAACGGTGGGAGAGCTTGGCAGTGTAATCGACAAGCTGAACGAAAGAACGGGTCAAATTGAGGGGATTGTCGGCGTCATCACAGGGATTGCCCGTCAGACCAATCTGTTAGCTCTCAATGCTTCTATTGAGGCAGCCAGAGCTGGAGAGCACGGCCGTGGATTTGCTGTTGTTGCAGCCGAAGTGCGTAAGCTGGCAGAGGAATCAGAGAGATCAGCGCATCTGATTGCAGAGCAGATTACCGCCATTAATAGTGAGATGACGCTGGTGACCCATACGATGGAAGATACAAAGCAGCGCGTAACAGAGGGAATAGAGGCCGTGGATACTTCCGGACGTTCCTTCTCCCGTATTCGTAGAGCGGTCAAGAGTGCCGCAGAGAAGATTGAGGCAATGGGTGGGGCTGTACAGACCTTATTGGTGGAATCAGATCATATGAAGAAGGCTATTGGAGAGATCCGCGGCATCACCGAAGAAGCGGCTGTGAATACAGAGACCATCGCAACGGCAGCACAAGAGCAACTTGCTTCTGTTGAAGAGATGGCATCTTCGTCTACCGACCTTAGCCGTCTTGCGGAGGAACTTCAAAAGCTTGTGAGTAGCTTTAAGATACATTCCTCCTAGCAATAATATATTTCAGATAGGAAAACGATGCTTTTATCTTCCCTTTTGCAGCCCTTTGCAAGTATACTGATAAACAATAATGTTGGGTTAGGCAACGGAGAGAGGAGAGATAATAGTACATGGCAGAGCAACTGAAGGGGTTCACGGTCGCCTTGGCGGGTCCGCGCAAATCGGAAGAAATGGCCAAGTTGGTGCAAAATATGGGGGGAACGGCGTTATGTCGACCTGCTCAAGGTACTATATTTCTTGATGATGAGGCATTGGAGGAAGGATTGAATTCATGGATCAGCCATCCGCCTTACTTGGTGATCGCTACCACTGGTATGGGACTGGATGCTCTCTTCGAAACAGCCGAACGTCTGAATATCGCTGATCGTTTTTTAGAAGTCCTTTCTGGTTCTATTATTGCTGCACGGGGTTATAAGACAGTGAATGCTTTGAAAAAAAGAGGACTTACGCCGGAGGTTCGTGATGACGACGGAAGTACGGTCGGATTGATTCGTGGGCTTCAATCTCTGGATTTGCAGGGCAAGGAGGTCGTTTTGCAGCTGCACGGCGATCCAGCGCCTCGTATGCTGTCATGGCTAAAGGAGGCTGGGGCGAATACCCGCCAAGTGCTGCCATATCGTCATACTCCACCAGAACCAGGTGAGCTTGAAAGATTGCTTACAGAAATCATAGAAGGTAAAATTGATGCCGTGGCTTTTACAAGTGCACCACAATTTCGTTTCCTCTCTCAATATGCTCGGGAACAGGGCAAGCTGGAGGAGATGTTGAAGTCCTTCGAGGATAAAGTGCTTGCTGTTTCTGTAGGACGTATTACCTCTGAGGCTCTAAAAGAAGAGGGCCTACAACGTATCATCATGCCTGAGCATGAGCGGATGGGAAGCATGATTGTAGAGCTGGGCAAATATGTGACGGCAAATCGCTAGACCATAGTGTGCGGCAACTTTACAAGATTCACATTACTACTCAGAAGCATTCCCGCCGAGTTCACTGGGTGGGGATGCTTTTTTACCCGGAATCTGATGCCTTAAGAGTAGTAAACCTGCCATCTACATGGACATTCGCAGCAGTTTTCCTTAGAATATAGGCAACATGTGATGAATAATAACAATGAATAAGGAGGAGGATCCCCATGGACAAAAGAAAATGTCTATTACTTGGTGATTATACCCATCCCCGTTTCCATCCACTTCAAGGAGTGGACCAACAAATTAGTGAGATCTTAAATGATTTATTAACCGTTCAGTGTTCGGAGAATAAAAAATTGATGCGTATTGAGCATTTGGCAAGTTATGACTTATGCATTGCCTACAACGAATTGTGGAACGAAACTGTATCTCCTCAACAAACGGCTGGACTACTCAGCTATGTGAGTGGAGGGGGCGGGCTTATTGTTCTTCATACGGGAGCTTCACTGACAAAGCGCAACGAGCTTGCCCAGTTGATCGGCGGTCGTTTTAGCGGCCACACAGCTTATGAGCCGATGAACTTCAAGGTTCTAAAGCATGACATTACTGAGGGCGTTGAAGACTTCCAGCTGGATGAAGAGCCTTATCATTTCGAATTTGATCCGTTCACAGATCGGACTATTCTTCTTCAGTATGAGTCAGAGGGTCAATGGCTTCCAGCTGCATGGTGCCACAGCTATGGTTTAGGACGAGTAGTATTCCTTATGCCTGGGCATCATGAGCCATCCTTCCGCCATCCAGCACTACGTAAACTGATCTTGCAGGCAGCTACTTGGGCTGCTCGTATTCCAATCACGAATTAAGAAATATTGTGTTTTTTTTGAAATATCTACACAGTGGGGTATACTTTAGTCATCAACTCCGTTTGTAACGAAACGGAATCTTTGGGAGGAAAGTACTATGAGTGATTTGTTTAAAAAAGCGATCTCTTTAGGAGTGGGCCTCACCATTGTTAGTAAGGAAAAAGTAGAAAAGGTTGTTGAAGAATTAGTGAAACGCGGAGAGCTTGCTCCTTCGGAGTCTAAGGCCCTCGTTGATCGTCTGATTGAACGCGGTGAAGAAGAGCGAGGTATGCTCAAGTCTGTTGTACAAGAGCAAGTACAACGCGTGTTGAAGGAAATGAAGGTTCCTGTACAAAGTGATATTGACGAGCTGGAAGGCCGAATTGCTGTATTGGAGCGCCGATTGGCCGAGCTAGAGGGGATTTCCCACCTAGAAGGAACATCGGCGGAAACGCGTACGGACTAAATGGCAGTACGCATCAGACATGCCGGACGATACCGGTCCATTGCCATGGCGCTTATGCACCATGGTTTTGGCTATATGGTGGAGGAGCTGGGGCTCTATCATTTATTATCCCTTCCACGCCGTCTTGTAACGCAAGAAGCACATACAAGTCTTACGCTCGGGGAGCGGATTCGGCTAGTATTGGAGGATTTGGGTCCAACCTTTATTAAGCTTGGTCAACTCGCCAGTACCCGTTCAGATCTGCTGCCTGATTCTATTATTCAAGAATTGGTAAAACTACAGGATAATGTGCCCCCGTTCCCTGCAGAGCGAGTGCGCACGATTGTGGAGCATGAACTGGATCAACAGATGGATGAAATTTTTAGTTCCTTTGAGGACACTCCTCTTGCGGCTGCGTCGATCGGTCAAGTGCATAGAGCTGTTCTTCACAGTGGGCAGGTCGTGGCTGTTAAAGTTCAGCGCCCTGGTATTCTGCGAACGATGAGCAGGGATTTGGAAATTCTCAAAGATCTAAGTGCCCTTGCTGAGAAGCAGCTAGGCTGGGCAAGGCAATATCAGTTATCCCGTATGGTGG
This sequence comes from Paenibacillus pseudetheri, assembly GCF_924513355.1. Taxonomy (NCBI): domain Bacteria; kingdom Bacillati; phylum Bacillota; class Bacilli; order Caryophanales; family Paenibacillaceae; genus Paenibacillus; species Paenibacillus pseudetheri. The sequence continues at coordinate 186,942 of NZ_CAKMAB010000002.1, read as the reverse complement.
AGGAATTCTCGAAATCGCTGCTTGGCGAGCTGGATTATAGCCAAGAAGGGCGTAATGCTGAGAAAATTGCTCAACAGATGGATTATGATGGAGTGTACATCCCGGATATCTATTGGGACTATACTTCAACGCGGGTGTTGACCATGGAATATGTAGTAGGGATTACGCTGAGTCGTCGTGATGAGCTACTGAATAACGGCGTTAAGCTTAAGGTTATCGCTCAGCAGCTCGTGGAAATGATGCTCAGACAAATCTTCATTCATGGCTTTTTCCATGCTGATCCTCATCCAGGAAATGTTATACGGATGGCTGATGGGAAGCTGGCCTTGATTGATTTTGGCATGATGGGGCGATTGAACGAAGAAATGAAAGAGCAGCTGTCAGCGCTTGTCATCGCACTGATGCGCAAGAATACGGATGCTATGGTCCGGGCAATCTTGCGTCTCGGAGTCATCCCTGAGGATGCGGATCGAGCGGCGTTGCATAATGATATGGATCGACTTCGCGAGGAATATTATGATGTTCCGTTCAGCAAGATGAGCATAGGTAAAGCGCTAAATGATCTGTTTGGCATTGCTCGCAAGCATCGATTAGTCCTTCCCCCGGATCTAACGATGCTTGGCAAGACGATGCTGACGCTTGAGGGTGTCATTAGCAACTTGGATCCAACGATTAGCATTTTAGAGATGGCAGAGCCTTTTGGACGGGAACTTGTGAAGCAGCGATTTAGTGGACCCCGATTACAGCGTAAGTTCCTCGGAGGCGTAGCCGATTTAGCAGAGAGTCTTCTGGAGCTTCCTGGGCAGGCTAAGCAGTTATCTGCGCTAATTACTAAGGGAAAGCTAAAGGTAGAGATTGCGGCACCTGAGCTCGAGCATCTGGAGCGAAAGCTTGACCGGGTTGGGAACCGCTTAGCATTTAGTATTGTGATGCTTGCGTTCAGTATCATCATGGTTGGACTCATTTTAGGCACTGCGATGCGCGGTCAGCCTTCAGTGTTATGGAATTTCCCTACAGTGGAGATTGGCGGCGTAATAGCGCTTCTGATGTTCTTGTGGTTGATCTATGCGATTTTTAAATCGGGAAGGTTCTAACCTGCAGGATAAAATAATTATTATTCTGCAGGTTCACACAAATGCCGTTCTATCAAGTACAATATAAAAGATAACTTTCTAAGCTTAACTTTACTTCTATTGTATAAAGTGGAATGGAACGCAAATGGAGTGCCGTCTAAACGTCCGGTGGATCGCTGCTGCCCAGAAACCGAACTTTGACCGCACTCTTTTAACGGGTCAAGGGATACATGGGACGGAAGAATGCCGGTGACGGGGTTCTTCCGCTTTTGTTTAAATATAGCTGAATCTGTAGCATACGCCCCCAAAAGGACAGTCGGGTAGGGGCTACCTGAATAGGGCTTTGGAAGACGGAAGTTAAGTAAGAGATGTAATCAAATTTAACTGAGAAAATAGTGAGGTGGAGAATTTGCCGGGATTTAAAGAATTAGGTGTTTCAGAATTACTGTGTACATTGCTTCAAGGCCAAGGCATCGTTAAGCCTACACCAGTGCAACAGGAAGCTATACCGCCATTGGTGCAAGGGCTAGATGTAATAGCAAGAGCAAAGACAGGTACAGGGAAGACAATGGCCTTCCTGCTGCCAATTATGGACAAGATCCACACGGAGCGAGCTTATCCGCAGGCGCTGATTATGGCTCCAACACGTGAGCTGGCTTTGCAGATTACAGAAGAGGCACGGAAGCTGGCACGTCATACGGATATCAAAATCTTGGCCGTTTATGGTGGTCAGGATGTGGAGAAGCAGCTGCGTAAGCTGGAAGGTGGCAGACATCTTATTATCGGTACACCGGGCAGACTGCTAGATCATATGCGCCGGGAGACGCTCGACCTTAGTGGTGTTAAGATGCTCGTTCTGGACGAAGCGGATCAAATGCTGCATATGGGATTCTTGGAGGATGTAGAGACCATTATTACGGCTGTTCCTTATCGTCGTCAAACGATGTTGTTCTCTGCGACGATGCCAGATCCGATTAAACGTCTCGCTGCTAATTACATGAAAGAGCCTTTGGATATCATTATTAAGAGTGGTTCTCCGATTCCGCTGGATAATATCAAGCAGCAGGTAGTGGAAGTCTCGGATCGTAATAAAGAAGAGGCACTCAAAGCATTGATTGAACGGGATCGTCCTTACTTGGCCATTATTTTCTGCCGGACCAAACGTCGGGTGTCCAAGCTGAACGAAGCACTCCAAGCAGCAGGTTATGATTGTGATGAGCTGCACGGCGATTTGTCCCAAGGTAAACGTGAAGGTGTGATGAAAAGATTCCGTGATGCGAAACTGCAGCTTCTTGTGGCTACAGATGTAGCGGCTCGAGGTCTGGATGTTGAAGGTATCACGCATATCTTTAACTATGATATGCCCCTTGATGTGGATAGCTATATTCACCGGATCGGCCGGACAGGCCGTGCCGGAGGTAAAGGGCTTGCTATTACGTTCACTTCTCCGCGTGAGCAAGATGGACTAGACTTGATTGAGCACGGCATTTCGCAGCGCCTGGATCGCCGCCGTTACGACAAGGATGAATTCGGCGTTGGCGAATTCGTCGCAGTACAAGGCGGCGGACGCCACGGCGGTCGCCAAAGCGGCGGCGCTGAGGCAGCGCGCACGGGCCGCGGACCGAAGACCGGCGGCTCCGGCCGCGGCGGTGCTCCACGCGGCGAAGGCGGAGCGCGGCAAGGTGGCCGCGGCCGCGGTAAGGAAGCAGGCGGCTGGGGCGCGCCTGCAGAAGGTCGCCGCGGTAGTCGTTCTGATGCGGCGGCTGGCAAGCGCGGAGGCAGCGGCTCTGACGCTGCCGCACCTAAGGGCGGCGGCAAGGCTGCCGGCGTAGTGCGAGTAGGCGGCGGCTATGGCGCCTTCGCCTCCAGAGGCGATGCGCCAGCTAGCGGCAACGCAGCAGCGCCTAGCGCCGGTTCGCGCGGCGCGAACCGGAAGGGCGGCCCAAGCACTGGCTACAGCGAGAACGTAGCCAGAGGTGCAGACGGCGGTGCCTACGTTGGCGGCACACCACGAGGCGGCTTAGGCAGCGGCTACGGTACAGGCCCGTCTAGAGGCGGCGGCAAAGGTGGTAAAGGTAGCAAAGGCGGCTATAGCGGTGCCAAGGGTGGTGCTGGTAAAGGCAGCCGCAACAGCGGAAATGCGGGTTCTTCACGGGGTGGACGTGGCAGCTCCGGCGGCTTTAAAAGCGGCGGCAGAGGCACATCCAGATAATGTGAGTGGAATTTCATAACTAAAACTTGTTACCATAGGGAAGTTAGCGGACAAGCTAATTACCTATGGTAACTTTATTTTGTAGACACAATTATCCGAGCGATATTTGTCTAAAAAAGGATCTTAGTGTAACATTTTTGAAGGAAAGCCTGTCTAATAGATAAATTGAGTGTTTCGACTTCGAGGAGGAAGATCTTGCAGATGTCTAAAAAATTGAAAATAATAATCTTGTTAATTGTCGTTATTGCTGTTGGGTGGGGGATTGGGAAGTATACGACGCCTTCTCCTTCTGCTTCAGATAGTAGCGGTTCCAATATAAATGTGCAGGATGATCTTCAAGCTAAGCCTGGTGAAGATGGTAATAGCACCGAAGAGGGCATAACAGACCCAGTGGTAGCTAATCCATCGAATACTACGGATCCCTCTGATCCGTCCGAACCGGATAATGACGGAAAGGGAAATAGCACTGATGATTCTTTTAAAGAGCCTGACAGCATAGCTGTGATGGTGAATAAGGAGTATGGACTGCCGGAGAACTATAAGCCAACGGATCTAGTCTACCCGGAAGTACGGTTTACATTTAAAGAGAAAATCGAGAAGCGTATGATGCGTAAGGAAGCTGCCGAAGCATTAGAGAAACTGTTCGCAGGCGCAGAGGAAGACGGGATTTACTTGGCTGGTGTTTCAGCCTACCGTTCTAAGGAAACCCAAACGAGGCTGTTCAATCGTTATGTTAAGAAAGACGGAGAAGAACTGGCTCGTACTTACAGTGCCGTGCCTGGCTATAGCGAGCATCAGACAGGGCTTGCTATCGATGTCTCAGGAAGTGACGGAAAATGTGCTGCGGAGAGCTGTTTCGGTGGAACGAAGGAAGCGGAGTGGCTAGCGCAGCATGCAACGGAATATGGTTATATCATCCGCTTTCCAGAAGGAAAGCAGGACATTACAGGATATAAGTATGAGCCTTGGCATATCCGTTATGTGGGCAAGGATATAGCTACTTATATTGCGGATAAAGGGATTACGCTGGAAGAATATTATGATGTCGTACCAGTATCCAAATAACAGAGTGATAGAGAGCAGTCCTTAGAAATACATAGGGCTGCTTTTTTCTAAATATAAGAAATTATAAGTTTAACACTATACTTTATCCTTATATTTCACGCATAAACGCTTACCGTCCTTTAGGGACGCCGAAGGCGTTTTTGCTTGTTATTAGTGTTTACAGAAAGTGTCGATAAGTTGCAATCTGTTACAATTCGGGTAAGATACGTAGTGTAGTCTAAGTCCATGGAAGGAAGGGGAATTAGGATGTCGATCTACAATTTTTCCGGCGTTACGCCTTCGGGTAAAGAAGTGTCATTTACAGAGTATGAAGGTAAGGTACTGCTGATTGCCAATACGGCTAGTAAATGCGGACTTACACCGCAGTATGGGGATCTCCAGAAGCTATACGAGCAGTATAGGGATCAGGGACTTGTAGTATTAGGATTCCCCTGCAACCAATTTGCGGGTCAGGAGCCGGGTACAAGTGAAGAGGCAGAAGAATTCTGTCAGATTAATTATGGCGTTACCTTTCCTGTGTTTTCCAAAGTGGATGTGAATGGACCGGATGCCAGTCCTCTTTTCAATTATTTAAAAGAGCAACAGCCGGGTACTGGCGACAGCAGTGATATTAGCTGGAATTTCACGAAGTTTCTTATTGATCGTGGCGGTAATGTAGTAGCTCGTGTGGAGCCAAAGGAATCGCCAGAAACGATGTCAGAACAGATTGAGTCCTTATTGTAGATCATTTAGGGACTGATGAATTGTTATTTTACAAGTATCCTTTCGACCTCGGTCTTTGCCGAGCTTCGACGGGATTTTCTTTTTTTACATAAGAATATAGAACAGGCGCCTTAAATTTTGTTGTGATAAATTATACTTGACGCTTTACAGAGACCATGTATTCTTTGAAGAGAATGTAATGCCCATGCAAAATATGCATAAAGCGTGGAATACAGCAGGATAATAACGGCAGGAGGGTTCAATACAAGCATGAAGTTAATTACAGAGGTAGCAGCACAAGCGGGAATTGGCGAAGAGCATCTGGAGCTATACGGAAAATATAAAAGTAAACTTTCACCGTCCTTATGGGAGGACATGAAGAACAAGCCAGATGGCAAGCTGGTATTGGTCACTGCGGTGAATCCGACCCCTGCTGGCGAAGGGAAGACCTTAACAACCATTGGGCTGGCACAGGCATTGAACGCAGCAGGGGTAAAGACCGTGGCTGCCTTGCGCGAACCGTCCCTCGGACCATGCTTAGGCATGAAAGGCGGTGCCACGGGCGGCGGCAAGTCACAGATCATTCCGGCAGATGAGATTAATTTGCACTTTACGGGTGATATTCATGCGGTGACTTCTGCACATAATTTATTATCTGCGATGATTGACAATCATATCTTCCAAGGTAATGAGCTGGGTCTTGATCCGCAGCGTATCGTTTGGAAACGCGTGATGGATATGAATGATCGCAGTCTGCGGAATATCGTGACCGGACTCGGAGATGGAAATGGAGCCGTGCGGGAAAGTGGATTTCAGATTACAACAGCTTCTGAGATTATGGCTGTATTATGCCTATGCGATAATCTGACTGATCTCAAAAAGCGTCTGAACCGTATTTTGATTGGATATGACCAAGAGGGACAGCCTGTAACGGCCGAGCAAATAGGGGCAGTTGAAGCGATGACAGCGCTGCTGAAGGAAGCCGTTAAGCCTAATCTGGTGCAGACCTTGGAGGGCACTCCTGTTATTGTACACGGTGGTCCATTTGCGAACATCGCCCATGGCTGCAGTAGTGTTATCGGTACTCGATATGCACTCAAGCTGGGAGATGTTGTGGTTACGGAAGCAGGCTTCGGAGCGGATCTTGGTGCAGAGAAATTCATGGATATCAAATGCCGGCAAGCGGGTCTAACCCCTTCAGCGGCAGTGCTTGTCGTGACGGTGAAATCTTTGAAATATAACGGTGGTGTACCTAAGAATGAGCTCCAAACTGAGAACCGGACGGCGCTACGCACTGGCTTGTCTAATTTGGAGCGTCATGTAGAGAATCTCGGCAAGTTTGGGGTGCCTGTTCTTGTTGCCATTAATCATTTTGAAGGCGATAGTCCAGAAGAGATTACTGATGTTGTGGAGGCTTGTCGCCGATTGAACGTTCCTGCGGCAATATCCAAGGTATGGGCAGAAGGTAGTGCGGGCGGACAAGAGTTGGCTTCGGAACTAAAGAAACTCCTGGACCATAGCGACACTGAACGTTTTGCTCCTTTGTATGAGAATGAAATCGACATCTCTTCCAAAATCACCAAGATTGTTCGAGAAATTTACCGTGGTGCGGAGGTGAACTTTTCCCCTGCGGCCAAACGAAGCCTAGCGGTGATTGAGCGCCTTGGGTTAAATGATCTTCAAGTATGTATGGCGAAGACCCCTTATTCCTTCTCAGATCAGCCTAGATTGCTTGGCGCTCCTGAAGGTTTCACGGTAGGTATCCGTGATATAACCCTTTCGCTCGGTGCAGGGTTTGCTGTCGTGATTACGGGCAATATCGTTACGATGCCAGGTCTACCGGCTAAGCCGGCTGCTGAGGCACTATGGATGGATGAGGACGGCGTGATTCACGGTTTGGTGTAAATTCAGTTTATGATCAGGCTTTTCCCTGTTGGTTTAGGGGGAAGCCTTTTTTGCGCGTTATAAGAAAGTATATCCTGAGGGGGCAGAACATAATGTCCTACGCCCATGGCAAAGCTAACGAGGTCGCAATCGGCAGCAGTGACGGAAAATGCTTAAAATTGTGAACAATCTGAGAATATAGGCGAAAAGACTTGCAATGTGATAAATATCACAATATAATCATTTTATAAAGTGAAATAAATCACAATTAACTCATCGGTGATCAGATATCTAATTTGGTCAGTCAAGCAATTCGAATATATAACCAGGTTGTCCATTTGAAGGAGGAAGAAAATAATGAAAGTAGCTGTCATTGGATGTACCCATGCCGGAACTGCCGCAATTGTAAATACTGCTAAGCTTCACCCGGAAGCCGAGATTACGGTGTATGAGCGTAATGATAATATTTCTTTCTTATCCTGTGGCATTGCTTTATATGTAGGTGGAGTGGTCAAGGACCCACACGGGCTGTTCTATTCTTCCCCTGAGAAGCTTGCTGAGCTTGGTGTAAAGACCAACATGCGTCATGAAGTGACCGTTGTGGATACGAAGTCCAAAACATTGCGTGTTCGCAATTTGGCAACCGGACAGGAGTTTGACGATACCTACGATAAGCTGATTATGACTACGGGATCATGGCCGATTGTGCCGAAGCTCGAAGGGATTGAGCTGGAAGGCGTCTTGCTTTGCAAGAACTATGATCATTCCAATACCATTATAGAAAAAGCTAAACAAGCGAATAAAATCACAGTCGTAGGCGCTGGATATATCGGCGTTGAGTTGGTGGAAGCCTTCCAAATGAACGGAAAGCAAGTTACGCTGATTGATGGTGAAGATCGTATTTTGAATAAATATTTGGACCCAGAGTTTACTGCGCCGATCGAACAATCCTTTAAGGATCATGGTATTAAATTAGCGCTGAATGAGAAGGTAAGTTCTTTTGCTGGTGAAGGTGGCAAAGTTACCAAGGTTATCACAAGCGAAGGGGAGCATGAGGCGGATCTTGTAATTCTCTGCATCGGCTTCCGTCCGAATACTGAGCTGTTAAAAGGTCAAGTGGATATGCTGCCAAATGGCGCAATTCTAGTCAATGATTATATGCAGACTAGTTGCCCGGATGTGTATGCTGCTGGTGACAGCTGCGCGATTCATTACAACCCTACAGGTAAGCACGCTTATATTCCACTGGCAACCAATGCAGTACGGATGGGCACTTTGGTCGCACGTAACTTAGTGACAGAGACAATTCCTTATATGGGTACTCAAGGGACTTCGGGCATTAAGATTTATGAAGATAATATCGCTGCTACCGGTCTTACTGAAGAAGGGGCTAAGGCTGAAGGAATGGACGTAGAAACTACCATGATTATTGACAACTACCGTCCAGAATTTATGCCAACCTTCGAGCAGGTGCAATTAAAAGTGGTATTTGATCGCGCGACACGCCGCATTCTTGGAGCGCAAATCCTGTCCAAGACGGATTTGACGCAATCGATCAACACAGTATCAGTATGTATTCAAAATAAAATGACAATCGATCAGCTTGCCTTTATCGATTTCTTCTTCCAACCTCATTACAACAAGCCTTGGAACTTCCTGAATACAGTAGGCCTTGAAGCGCTACCGACATCAGTACCAAGCAAAGAGGCAGTAACCGTATAATTTAATTGCATATGAACAATAAAGTTTTGGTAAACCGGAGCCATACATGGCTCCGGTTTTTTGTGATTGAGGCTGGTACCATTTACCTTTAAAATAATATGGAGCCTATTCTTAAAATTGTAATTATGGATGAGCCTCGTTAAATTTGACATGTCAGTGAAAATTTTCACTTAGTTTTTCATATAGTGATAATTATCACGTTAATGTATTTTATGACACGCTACAATGGTCGTAAAGGAACAAATTTTAAGTAAATAGATGAAGGGGATAGGAATCATGGCTTATAGTAAACCGCAGCAGATAGCCGCAGTCACGGTTGAGAACGGCATGAAAAAAGCGCACAATCCTTTAAGCACCGTATTAATTCTGGGCTTTCTGGGAGGAGCGTTTATCGCGCTCGGATTTTTACTGGATATTCGCGTCATAGCTGGCGCACCACATGAATGGGGATCCATCGCTAACTTTATTGGGGCAGCTGTCTTCCCTGTTGGGTTGATTCTAGTACTGCTTGCAGGGGGAGAACTACTGACAGGCAATATGATGGCTGTGCCACTCGCTTTTATGGCGAAGAAGATATCCTTCTGGGAAGTTGTTAAGAATCTCGTATTGATTACCCTGAGCAATCTAGCGGGAGCTTTGTTTGTAGCTTACTTTTTCGGTCACGTGGTTGGTTTAACCTCTGACGGTGTATATTTGGAAAAATTGGTGGAGATGGCAGGACATAAGCTTGAGGCAGACTTCTTGCCGGCATTTGTTTCCGGTATCGGTTGTAACTGGCTTGTAGCTTTGGCGGTATGGCTCTCCTATGGAGCAGATAATTTCAGTGGTAAAATCCTCGGCATCTGGTTCCCAACGATGGCTTTTGTAGCTATCGGCTTCCAGCACGTTGTAGCCAACATGTTCTTAATTCCGGCAGCTATTTTTGAAGGCTATTTTTCATGGGGAGAGTACTTCAACAATTTTGTTCCGGTATGGCTAGGCAATTTGACGGGCGGTGCGATCTTTGTTGCGGCAGCTTATTGGATGGCTTACCTGCGCAAAGAGCCGGCATCTATTCAATCCGTGGACAGCATGTCCGGCAGCGGTGTGAAAAAACACGCCTAAACCTATCTTATAGAGCACTCCTTAGAATAGTCGAGGGGTGCTTTTTGCTGTGTAGACAAATAAAATCCGCCGTGATGTATCCGAGCTCGGGGGAACGAATTCGGATGCACAGCGAATTTTAAAAGGGGGAGTGTTTCTAGGCTCTATTACCCCGACTTTGTAATAACGAAACACTTCATTATTGTTTAGTCTACTTTACGTACGATAGCGGCAACTATAAAATATAAATAGATAGTAGAAATAGGGAGGACTGCGGACGTGAACGGTGCCACTTTTTTCTCAGCTACGGTAGAAGTTAGTCCTAAATAAGAGGTAAAGTATACTGAGACTTTATCACAATAGCACGTCAATGCGTCTGCTTGCCCTTAACCCTGTTTTGGGATAATACTGGATGGAATAATGACACATATATTACAGGGGATGTACACTACTTATGAAGTTTTTACAGAATTATCCTAAAGAAGTTAAGATATTTTTAATTGCTAGCCTTATTAATGCAACGGGTAGTGCACTGATGTGGCCACTGGTTACAATGTACGTTTTTGATGAGCTTGGACGTAGCATGTCGGATGCTGGGTTAGTGATTCTGATTCAATCGGTTGGAGGGATTGTGGGTCAACTACTCGGGGGCTCACTCTATCATAAGGTAGGCGTTAACCGGCTGATTGTTGGAGCGCTGGGCATGAATGCACTTGCACTGTTCACTTTGCCGGCAGCAAGTAACAACTGGACGCTATTTATGGTCGCGATGGGACTGGTAGGGCTCTTTAATTCACTGTCATTACCTGCGATTCAGGCATTTATCGGCTTTCGTTTTACGAAGCAGCGCGGAGAGCTGTTTAATGTTATTTATGTCGCCAATAATATTGGTGTAGCACTAGGTACGGCGTTAAGTGGTTTTTTGGCCGATATTTCTTATATGCTCAGCTTTGTGATGAACGGCGTAACTTCAGCGGTATTTGCCGTATTCTTTTTTGTATACCTCAAGAAAGTCGGAGAAGATTCTTCACAGGAGGTCGCAGAACACCAGAAGGCTGGTCCTGACAAACAATCCACCTGGAAGCTAATGGGGCATACACGAATTTATCTTTATATGGGTATTGCCTCGATGTTCCTACTATTAGGGAACTCTATCTGGAATACAGGGGTATCTCCATTCATTATTTCTGAGGGCTGGCCTAAGAAGACTTATGGGTTTCTCTGGACGCTTAACGGAATTCTCATCTTTGCAGCTCAGCCGCTCGTAACAGTAATTAAACGCTGGTTCGCATCTACCTCAACGGCGCAAATGACTGTAAGTGCTCTATTTTATTTGGGTGGGTATGCTGTTCTTTTATGGATGCCGACTTATTCAGGTCTAGTGCTTGGGATGGTACTCGCTACGCTTGGGGAAATGCTGATATCTCCGGCCATGCCTTCCTTTATTTCAGATCATGCAGGTCGCAGTGCTCCTTTCTATTTAGGGCTAAGTGGAGGCATGGGGGCAGTCGGTAGGGTGATTGGACCATACTTAATGGGCAGGTTATACGATAGTGGAGGCTTAGCGCCTACCGCATGGTTGGCATGTGCGATGGCACTGTTATCCGTAGGATTCTTTATCGTTCATGCGTATATCAACCGCCGAGGAAATTCATTGGAGCAGTCATTAGGATAGTTGAGCATAGTGGATTCAAATGATCTACTGTGAATTCTATAGAGGTGCAAGGCAAGGGGTGTACATCTTTATGAAACTTTGCAACAGGGATAGGTTTATAATAAGGTTCTCAGAGATTAAAGACGTGCGGGAACTGATTCATCTGGATCATATGATCTGGACGGAGGACACTAGCCCGGGGCCGTTAATGTGGCGTTCTCAAGAGGATTACCTATTGAATGCTCCCCCGGGCTCGCAGCTAGTAGCGCTAAAGGATGACAAGCTATGCGGATATGTTGGGTTTGGCCGCCCTAGTCGAATGGAGAGTAACAGGCATGTGTGCGAGGTCAATATTGCTGTTCATCCGGATTATCAACGTCTAGGTATTGGCCGTCAGCTCATAGAGGCTATTAAGGAACATGCTGCAGATAACTCTATTCGTAAGCTTCGTCTACGCGTACTATCCTGTAATGAATCAGCGCTTTCTTTTTATCGTAAATGTGGGTTCGTGGAAGAGGGACGTCTGCGGGAGGAGTTTTATCTTGGCGGTCGATATGTGGATGAAATATTTATGTGCTGCATGCTGACAGGAGGAGAAGGATATGGAGATCATCTCGCTTAATGTGGGGCGGCCGATAACGGTGGATTATCGGGGGAAACCTTTGGAGACTGGAATTTATAAAATGCCTGTAGAAGGATCAGTTCAGCTAAATACCAATGGTTTTGCCGGAGATGGTCAGGCGGATCTGAAACATCACGGGGGCCCTGATAAGGCAGTTTGTGCCTACCCCATCGAGCATTATCCCCACTGGGAGCAGCAGCTTGGGAAGAAACTGGAATACTCTGCCTTCGGAGAAAATATAACAACTGCTGGCTTATTAGAGACAGACGTGTGCATTGGCGATGTGTACGAAATAGGTACTACTGTGTTGCAGGTCAGCCAGCCACGTTATCCTTGCTTCAAAATCTCACAAAAGCATGGCCCGGCAGATCTCCCAGCTCAAGTGCTGGACACTAGATATAGCGGATTTTACTTGCGTGTGCTTCGTGAAGGAAAGATTTCAACCGGAGATGTGATTGTCAAAAAAGAAAGTGGAGCTGGCGGTGCGTCCGTGGCGCATGTACTACATTTAATGCAAGTAGGGCTGCAAGAGGAAGCTGCACTGGCAGTTCTTGCGGAGCTTGAAACTCTCTCCGCCGTAGTTCGGAACAAGTTTCGAAAACAGCTGGGTCAGCCGGAGAGTTAGACACTATCTACAAACCAAAATAAGCCTGGAGGCGTATGCCTTCCAGGTTTATTTCTATTTATGAGCTTATATGTGTTGCTTGCTTAGCCTAACTTAGCCGAGCAGCTGCCATTCACTACGCAATAAACCGTAAACGGCATGGTTGACGTAGCCATCAGGCAGTTTCTCTGCCTGTCTAATCACACCCTCAAGGACAAAACCAAGCCGTTCCGGGATCGCCCGGCTGGAAACATTTCTGGTCGCGCAGCGAATTTCTACACGTTGCAGCTCCATTTCCAGTAGTGCATAGTCTACTAGAACCCGACAGGCACTAGTCATATAGCCTTTGCCCTCATATCCTTCACCAAGCCAGTAACCGAGCCCAACGGATCGGTTATGCCAGTCAATCTGGTGATACCCAATGACGCCAGCTAACTCGCCGCGTACCCAAAGTCCGGAGGTGAAGGCGCCATTTTCGGTGCCTTGTTTTATAGCATTTTGGATGAAATTAAGGCTGTGATCCTGTTCCGTAACGGCATCCACCCAAGGAAGCCATTGCCTAATCCGTTCCCGCGAGCGCTCCACTAACGCGAATATGTGCCTAGCATGCTCTGGCATTAGCGGCTTTAACATCAGCTCTTCATCGATGACATAATTAAACAAGCGGTTGCCTCCTTTTCAGGCACAAGGCCTTATGTATGATTATGGATTATTTCTTATGATAATCATGCTACTCTATCGCCCGCAGAGAAGTCAAAAGGTCTAAAGACACTAAAAAATGATCCATGCCTTGTGTCCCCTTTTATTGATCAATCTACGGTTAACGGGTATATTAGTAGGAAACATGTTTATACAAGAAGTAGTGTAACACTACAGAATGAAAGGTTGATAGCTGTGGAGAACCGTAGCACCCCCTCCAATTTTATTAAGAATGTTATTACCGAAGACCTCCGTACCGGTAAAGTAAAGGAAGTTATCACACGCTTTCCGCCGGAGCCGAACGGATATTTACATATCGGACATGCCAAGGCGATCTGGATTAACTTTACACTGGCGGACGAGTTCGGTGGCAAGACTAACCTAAGATTTGACGACACGAATCCGGCTAAAGAGGATACGGAATATGTGAACTCGATTCAGGAAGATGTAAAGTGGCTCGGTTATGAATGGGAAGAGCTGCGTTTTGCATCTGATTATTTTGAGGAAATGTACAAACGTGCCGAATTATTAATTACAAAAGGCAAAGCCTATGTCGATGACCTCAGTGCGGATGAAATTCGTCAATTGCGTGGAACGCTGACGGAACCAGGAAAGAACAGTCCGCATCGCGATCGTAGTATCGAAGAGAATTTGGATCTATTCCGGCGTATGCGTGCAGGCGAATTCAAGGACGGTGAGAAGGTTCTTCGCGCCAAGATCGACATGGCGTCACCGAACATTAACCTGCGTGATCCTGTAATTTACCGGATTACACATGCACATCACCATAACACAGGCGATAAATGGTGTATCTACCCAATGTATACCTTCGCACATCCGTTAGAAGATGCTATTGAGGGGGTTACTCACTCCCTTTGCTCACTCGAATTCGAAGATCAACGTCCATTCTACGATTGGGTCGTAGCGGAATGTGAGATGCCTTCTGTTCCGCATCAATATGAATTTGGCCGTCTGAATCTCGCTCAAACAATGACTAGTAAACGTAAGCTGAAGCTGCTTGTAGACGAAAAACATGTGGATGGCTGGGACGATCCGCGGATGCCTACGATTTCTGGTCTACGCCGTAGAGGATATACTCCTGAAGCGATTCGTAAATTCGTGTATGAAGCGGGTATCTCTAAGAGTCAGGGTCTGGTGGACCTGCAAATGCTGGAGCACTTTATTCGTGAGGATCTTAAGCTAACTGTACCGCGTACTATGGCTGTGTTACGACCGCTTAAGGTTGTAATTACCAACTATCCAGAAGGTCAAACAGAATGGCTTGAAGCGGAGAATAATACAGAGAATGAAGAAATGGGCGTACGCCAAATTCCATTCTCGCGTGAAATTTATGTGGAACGTGATGACTTTATGGAGAATCCGCCGAACAAATATTTCCGGTTGTTCCCTGGCAATGAAGTACGTCTGAAGCATGCTTATTTCATCAAATGTAATGAAGTTATTAAGGATGAGAATGGCGAGGTAGTGGAGCTGCATTGTACGTATGATCCAGAAACGAAGAGTGGAAGTGGATTTACAGGCCGCAAGGTAAAAGGTACGTTGCACTGGGTTGAAGCTAGCCAAGCAGTTCCTGCGGAATTCCGTCTATACGAGCCTCTGATTTCTGCTGAGGAAGCGGATGAGGCTGTGGAGGTTGAAGGTTTGGATTCCTCGGTAGAGAAATCGGAGCCTAGCTTCTTAGATCAGCTTAATCCTAAGTCCATAGAAATCCTGCAAGGGTTTGTTGAACCTGCGCTTAAGGATAGCGTGGCTCAGGATAAATTCCAGTTCTTCCGTCATGGCTATTTTAATGTGGATAGCAAATATTCAGCGCCTGGACATCTCGTATTCAATCTTATCGTTTCACTGAAGAGTTCATTTCAGCCTCCTAAACAAGGCTAAACAGATAAATGAATCAAGGTAACAACAAAAAACAGGCTCAAACGTACCTATTCGGGACGTTTGAGCCTGCTTTTTGTTGAAAATATAAGAAAGTATAAGTTTTGCACTTATACTTCATGTCTTATATTTCTCGCTTAAACGCTTACCGTCCTTATAAGGACACCGAAGGCGTTTATACTTGATTATAATGCTTCGATGTCGAAGATCTCTTCATCTTCCTCTGAAGGGGGGCGATACCCTCCACGGCTAACAAAGAGCCACATGAAACCAAAGCCAAGCGTTCCAATAAGCGTCAAGAACACACCCGTCTGATACATGCTCTGTGCACCCAGATACTGATACATCCAACCTCCGAGAATACCTCCAATGAAACCGGATATCCCACTCCAGCTTAGGGTGTAGAGCGCTTGTCCGGAAGAGCGATAAGGACGTGGAATCAGGAGCATCGTCAATTGGGTACCTACATAGAAGAAGCCGCCGAACGTTATGCAGTGTAAAATTTGAATGAACACCACTTGAAGGGCAGTAGTCGCATCAGCCATAAACCACCAACGCAGAACGAACAAACCACTGACCAATGCAAGCCAGCCGAGCAGAACAGAAATTTTACGTTTCAGGAACCGGTCACAGAGAACGAATACGCCTACCTCCAAAATGGAGGAGAGGAATACGGCAAGACCAATCATTTTTTTAGAGCCACCCAGATCCGTAATGTACAAGGATATAAATGTGGTGTTCATAGTGTTTGGTATGGATACCAGAATACCAAACAATAAAAAACACAAGAAAAAGGGATTAAAAATCAACTTACTTAAGCCCTTATACGGCATCGGAGCTCTCATAATCGTATGGTTAATTTTAGGCAATACAAGAACGGATAGGATTGATGCACCTAGTAACGCTGTAAGCAAATAGGTCAAGATGGATACGTCAGCCCAATCCAGGATAAAGCCGGCGACAATCGCAATCAGTGCCCACCCTATTGAACCCCAAAGCCGGAAAGAACGGAAACGCTGATTAGTTCCGTCAATATAGCTGAGAATCATCGTGTTGCTTTGAGCAAATAGTGGTCCTTGGAAGAAATAGAACAAAATAATGGTGTTGTAGATCGTCTCATATGTATTTGCTCGAAACATAAACTGTGAGAACACTAGCGTTCCGAATAACATAAGCAAAACGATACGCCGTATATTCTGAGAACGGTCTGTTAAGAACGCCCAAAATGGATTTGCAAATATGGATACAAGCGCTCCCATAGAGAATAAGACACCGATCTCTAATTTGTTCATTCCTACATCCAGCAGGTATAGTTGAAAGAAGCTGGTGAAGAGGACCATGGTTCCATATACAAAAAAATTGAACCATTTTAAAGACGTGATAGAAGATGGAATAACGCCTTTTCGCAAATGGTTTACTCCTTTCTCACTAAATATCTTGCATGGAGTAGAGTGGCCAATAGTAGGCCCTTCTATCACTGTAACACGTGTTGAAAAGGGATACAAACACCCTTTTTTACTTTTTTGCATTATTTTGGGTTTTATTTATGTTTGAGACGATAAGCGACAAAAAATGCGTGAACGCGTACGTACAAGGTGCAAACGCTAAGTATAACGGCGTTATTTTGGCCTGTGATATTCCCTTAGGATGTGTAGTGACAAGGCACTATTGTCTGATCGGCGCGTTTAACTTCAGTTTACATTCTGCAGATACGATGGGTGTAAGGCGAGAAAGATATGACTATGCTTTTCTCGTAGAGCCATTAAGAAAAGGGGAGTCATTGTCATGAAGAAATCCGAATCCAAGCGAAAGATGGCGCTGAAGCCGTTCATAACGCTACTAAGAGAAACCAAGCCTTCATACGGCTTATTGGCTATAGCCATTGCGTTAAGCATGATATCGACATTGGTCAGTCTGGTCATCCCGATGTTCACTAAGAACTTGGTGGATGGCTTCTCTCTGGCCTCCGTGAGCAAGCTGCAAATTGCGGGTATAGCAGCCGCGTTTATTGCGCAGACGATCGCGGGAGGGATCTCTATCTATCTGCTCAATTATGCAGGCCAGAAGATGGTTGCAGGTCTGCGGGACAGACTGTGGCGTAAATTTCTAGTTCTGCCTGTGGCTTATTATAATGACAACCGAACGGGAGAAAGTGTCAGCCGCATGACGAATGATACAGGGATCATCAAGACGCTGATTTCTGAACATCTAGCCAGTTTATTTACCGGAGTGATCTCCATTGTAGGTTCGATCTCAGTTCTGCTATTTTTAAATTGGAAAATGACACTTGTTCTATTCACTGTTCTTCCACTTTCTGCGCTGATTCTAGTACCGCTTGGACGGCAGATGTACAAAATTTCCAAGGGGATGCAAGACGAGACAGCTTCTTTTACCGCTACACTTAGTGGTGTTTTATCTGAGATCCGTCTGGTCAAATCCTCAGGCGCAGAGAAAAAAGAGTACGAGGCAGGCAAGACTGGAATTATGAACCTGCTTTCCTTTGGTATTCGTGAAGGCAAGATTAGCGCGATGATCAGTCCACTCGTCTCCTTTGTTTTTATGATGCTGCTTGTGGTCATTATCGGTTATGGCGGGATGCAGGTATCTTCCGGCGTCTTGACGGCTGGAGAACTCGTCGCCTTTATTCTTTATCTTATTCAGATTATTATGCCACTTACTCAATTGACTACGTTCTTCACACAGATTCAGAAGGCTAAGGGTGCCTCAGAGCGTATTATTGAGACCTTGGCAGCAGAAGAGGAAGTATACGAGGGACAGGAAGAGGCAAATGGCACAGAAGGTCCGATCTCAGTAGAGGGATTAAGCTTTGGATATAAAAATGGTAAGAAGGTATTGAATGATGTAAGCTTCCAGATGCTTCCCGGTCAGGTGACGGCTATTGTCGGACCGAGCGGGGGCGGCAAGACTACGTTGTTCTCGTTGCTAGAACGTTTTTACGAGCCTCAGTCAGGTCTGATTAAGCTGGGTGACAAGCCAGTGTCTACATTCTCACTGCGTTCATGGCGGAAGCTTATAGGGTATGTCTCGCAGGAAAGCCCACTGTTGGCTGGTACAATCGCTGAGAATTTAACCTACGGATTGGATCGTGACGTTAGCAGGGAGGAGATGCACGCAGCAGCAGCAATGGCTTATGCAGATGGCTTTATTGATGCCCTTCCTGAAGGATATAATACGGATGTCGGTGAAAGAGGTGTGAAGCTGTCTGGTGGACAGCGGCAACGGATTGCTATAGCTAGAGCACTGCTGCGGAACCCGAAGATTCTTATGCTTGATGAAGCCACTTCCAGTCTGGATAGCCAATCGGAAGCCGTGGTGCAGAAGGCACTGTCCAATCTGATGAAGGGTCGAACTACGATTATAATTGCGCATCGTTTGGCTACTGTTGTCAATGCAGAGCAGATTATTTTTATGGAAAAGGGTCAAATTACCGGAATGGGAAGTCATGAGGAACTACTGGAAAACCATGAGCTGTATCGTGAATTTGCCACCCAGCAGCTACAGATGAATAACCTCGAGGTTCAGGACATTAAAGAGGAGGCTCCAGTGCTACATGACAAAAATACTAGTAGTGGACGACGATCCGCACATCCGCGAATTGGTAGAAGTATTTCTGAGAGCTGAAGGAATGGATGGGATCTATGGAGCTTCCGATGGACTGGAGGCTCTTCAGATTCTGGAAGGTAATAACATAGATTTAGCTATTATTGATGTGATGATGCCCAACATGGACGGCTGGGAGCTATGCCGGCGGCTGCGCCAGAACTATGATTTCCCGATTTTAATGCTGACAGCCAAAGGGGAAACCTCACAAATTGTAAAAGGCTTTGAGCTGGGTAGCGATGATTATCTGGTCAAGCCATTTGAGCCGGTGGTACTTATTGCCAGAGTAAAGGCGCTGCTTAAACGATACCAGATTTCTGCCGCGCAAAGTGTGACCGTAGGCCGATTGCGTATGAATCGCAAAACCTACGAGGTCTCCTCAGGGTATGGGGAAATTACCTTGCCGCTTAAGGAATTTGAGCTGTTGTTTAAGCTGGGCAGTTATCCGGGGCAGACATTGACCAGAGACAGGCTGATCGAAGAGATTTGGGGTTATGATTTTGAAGGGAATGAGCGGACGCTCGATGTGCATATCAACCGTTTGCGTGAACGGTTCGCCCCTGATAAATACGGATTTGTTATTCGTACCATTCGGGGGCTAGGCTATCGGCTGGAGGCTGAGGCATGAATCGATTTAAGGAGATTGTTAAGCGAATTGGGATGATTTTAGTTTATTTCATTGGCGTTGCGATTAGCTGGAGTGCAGCTTATTTCCTAATGAACTGGATATATAGCAGGGTTGGGCGTCCTTCCTCGGAGTATGTAGTCCAATTAATCAGCGTGATGGTCGGTATTGTAATCTTGTTTATGATGGCATTAGTATCCTCCAAGTTATTCCGGGGCTGGGAACGTGTTTTTTATAAATCGATCATCGAAGGCTTGGGGCGTATTGCTAAAGGTGATTTCAATGTAGTACTGGATAATACTAAGGATTATGGTGAATTCGGCGAGATTGTAGAGAGTATCAACGTCATGGCCAGTGAACTGAGCCAGATGGAGACCATGCGCCAGGATTTTATCTCCAATGTATCACATGAAATTCAATCTCCACTAACCTCGATTCGGGGGTTTGCTCTTGCGCTGCAGGATGAGACTCTGAGTGTGGAGAGCAGGAGGCACTACCTTAACATTATCGTGGCTGAGAGTACCCGCGTATCTGGGCTCAGTGATAATTTATTAAAGCTGTCCGCGCTCGAATCGGGCAATTTTCCGTTTGAAAATCAGGTTTACCGTCTGGAAAAGCAGCTTAGAGATACGATTCTGGCTTCTGAGCCACAGTGGCTGGAGAAAAATATAGAGGTAGAGGCTGAATTGGAAGAAGTGAATGTAACTGCGGTAAAAGATTTAATGACCCAGGTCTGGATCAATCTTCTCCATAACAGCATTAAATTCACTCCCCAGAATGGATGCATTCATATCAAGCTTCGAACGGTAGATGAGCGGGTAGAGGTGGAGATTCAAGATAGTGGGATTGGGATCTCTGAAGAAGACTTACCTCGCATCTTTGATCGCTTCTATAAGGCAGACAAAGCTAGAACAGCGAGCGGGGGAGGTAGCGGCCTGGGCCTATCACTGGTTAAGAAGATCGTTGAGCTGCATAAAGGTAAAGTAACCGTAGCCAGCCGACCGGGTGAAGGAACGGCTTTTGTAGTGAGCTTGCCAATGCAAAAGAAATAAATCGGCAGTGTTTATGTAGATATGAATATTTACATAAACCTGCAACAAAATCCGACATGTCTTTACAATTTTCTACTATTCTAAATATAGAATAGTAGAAAATCCAAAAGACATCGGAGGATTAATCATTTTGAAGAAGAGCAAAATTCGCGTTTTTCTAACTAGTTCGCTTGCCGTATTATTGTTAGCACCCAACTTTTCATTACAGACAGTTTATAGTGCTTCAGGTGAATCAGCGCCTGATATCACGGCTACAGCTTCTGAACATTCAGGGAAATGGATGACAGGTGAATACCATGCACATACGTTTGAATCGAACGATGCTCAGGAGTCATTGAAAAGTGTACTCGATGCTGCATTTGAACAAAATGGTTTTGACTGGATGGCACTGGCTGATCACCTTCGGGTATCTAACAGGGATGACGAAGGGGTGAATCTCCCCGGCGGCTCCATTCCGATGTCTCAAGGCATTGTGGATTATCAGAATGAGAAAATTAAGAAGTTACAGGCAGAAGGCAAATATGCTGGGAAAATCATTTTTTCCGGCTTTGAGTGGGATATGCCCCAATATGATCATGCTGCGGTTGGGATTGTTACAGATCATCCAGGGTCCGCAGAAGCTTTGAAGGCTATTAATCAGTTTGAATATTTATTTACTAATCGTGATGTAAGTTTGTTCGATCCTGCAGATGTGGCTGAGTGGAGTGCAGCGGATACTAGAGCTTTTTCTACAAAAGAAGATACTCGCACAGCTATGAAATGGTTAAGCAGTCATTATCCGGATAGCTATGTACTGATCAATCACCCCTCCAGAAAAAATGGCACAAGCTCGGAGCTTAAAGTAGAGGATATCCGTGACTTTAACAATATCGATCCGAATCTTGTCTTCGGCTTTGAAGGTATGTTGGGCAATCAGATGGCGAGCGACCGAGGAGAGACGCCTGAGACTTATGGAGGTACAGACGTCAAGGTTGCACAGCTTGGAGGAATGTGGGACGCACTGCTGGGTGAGGGCCGCAGATTTTGGAATTTTGCTAACTCTGATTTTCATTTCAAAACAAAAAATGATCAATTTTCTAGCGGTTACTGGCCTGGTGAGTATTCCAAGAACTATACCTGGGTGGATGGCTCCGATATTAACGCTGTCGTAGATGGCATGCGGTCAGGGAAATCGTTCTCTGTCTTTGGAGATCTCATCAACGCATTAGAGTTTAACGTGTCTGGAGATGGACAAGAGGAAGAAATGGGCGGGGAACTGGACGTAAAACAAGGGGACGACCTAGAGCTTACGATCCGTTTCAAAAGTCCACAGCAAAATAATAATGGCGACGCCGTTAAGGTGGACCATGTAGATTTGATCTCCGGTGAAGTCAATGGCAAGGTTGATTCAGGTTCACCTGAGTACACCAAAGCAACTAACGATACAACAAAAGTGCTGAAACGTTTCACAAGCGAGGAATGGACTACAGATGCCGAAGGCTACAATGTCATTAAGTATAAGGTAGGGGCAGCGGACAAGGATCGTTATTTCCGGTTAAGAGGGACTAACCTTGGAACTGATGTTGCTGGAGAAACAGTTAACGGGGAACCTCAAATTGATCCTAAAAATAATACCGTCGATAACCTAACGCGTTTCGAAGAGATCAATACTCGTAATTATAGTGATATGTGGTTTTATTCCAATCCGATTTTTGTAGATGTAGAGTCGTACAGTGATCAGCAGGCTGTTAACGATACTATGACTGCATTAGATCTAGGAGACACAAGCGCAGTAACTTCTGATCTAACGTTGCCTACCGAAGGCAAACACGGGACAAGTATTGTGTGGAAAAGCTCCAATCCGGTCCTGATGACCAATGAAGGTAAAATAACCTTCAAACCAAAGATGGATACGAAGCTGACTTTAACAGCTACAATTCAGCGGGGATCGGCTACGGAAACGAAGGCTTTTGAAGTAACGCTGAGCGGAGATGATAGTATCACCCCATTGGCGCTTCATAGCACATTAAAGACTGAGAACGGACAAGCTTATCTAAGTGGTGACTGGACGAATCAGAGTGTTTCGGTAAGCGTGTATGCTAGCGTATATATTCCGGGTGCGGATGTATCCATTCAATTAGCGACTGATGGAAACGGAAATTTCCTACCCTATGAAAGTGGGAAAGTGGTTGGAATTTCGGAAGAAGGCCAACATCAACTGCAATTCAAGGCAACGGATTCTTTAGAAAATAAGACAACATTGCCGCTTGCTGTGAATATCGATCGTACAGCACCTGTGATTACCTTGAAGGGGGATAACCTTCTTAGTCTGACCCAAGGGGATGACTTCAAGGACCCGGGCGCAGACGTTACTGACAAGGTTGGGATTGCAGGCTCTATCCTGGTGACAGGAACAGTGGATGTTCAGACTCCAGGAACCTATACACTGAAGTACAATGCGACAGATTTGGCTGGCAATGCGGCTACTGAGGTTGTACGCACCGTAGTTGTAACCGCGGGCACTAGCAGTGGAGAGGGAAATAATAACGGAGGGGGCAGCGGACCAGTTGCAACTCCAGTTCCTACCGCGACGCCATCTCCTACAGAGCAGCCTTCTACAACTCCTCGTGTGGAATTGGAGGTAAAAGCACAGCAGGGAGGAACGGGCACACTTAAAGACGTGGGCAGCTTTACGATTCCGGCTGGAGCGTTGTCTGGTAACAGTGAAATTGCCTTTTCGGTCATTGCTGCTGGTGAGACGCCAGCAATGGGCGATCTTCAGGCTGTGAGTGCAGCAGTAGAGCTTACTAGTGACAAGGCAGGCATGCTCAATAAGCCTGTGGAACTGTCCCTCAATTACGATGCGACCAAGATTACATCGGGGCATAAAGCAGCTATCTACTATTACAACGAACAGCTTAAAAAGTGGCTTTATGTTGGTGGTCAGAGTCAAACAGGTGGGACTATAACTGCAAGCGTAAATCAGCTCGCCAAATATGCTGTGTTTAATTATCAGGCCCCATCGATTACCGATTTGAATAATCATTGGTCCACGGCGTTTACAGACCGACTAATCGGTATGGGCGTCATGAAAGGGTACGAGGATCACACCTTCCGTCCGAATGAGGATGTTACTCGGACACAGTTCGCTTCTATGATTGTACGGGCGCTTGGTTTGCAATCAACAGGTAGCACAGTGAAATTCGCGGATCAAAGTGCGATTCCAGGTTGGGCTGCAGATGATGTAGCAGCGGCGGTAAATGCCGGAATCCTTCGTGGATATGATGTGAACGGCAAAATGTTCTTCGAGCCTTCAGAAAAGATTACCCGTGCCGAAATGTCAGTTATGCTCGCCAATGCTTTGAAGGCTAATGTCCATAAGCAAACGGATAAAGAGGGGAACTTCGCGGACCTTACCTCCATTCCACAATGGGCACAGGTATCTGTAAAAGCGGGTGCTGCAGCGGGTATTTTGGGTGGATTCGAGGATAATACGTTCCGACCTGAGATTAATGCTACAAGAGCAGAAGCAGCAGCGACGCTTTACAAGCTGCTCGAGGCTCTATATCTATAATAGTGGATGGCGGAGGCTATCCTTTAATCTCTAAATGAAACGCCGCTTTTCCCAGATGGCTTGGGGAAAGCGGCGTTTTTAATAAGACGGACTAGCCTCCAATTTGAGACATACGCCGAGCCGTCGGCGTGTGGCTTTGTGCTTTTTTTTCTAAGGCTAATGCCATTTCGTGGTTATGTGGCTTGTTACCCAGAGCTTTGCGGAATAAGGCCTGCACTGCTGCGGGATCGCTTATTAGGGGACGGACATTGTACTCATCTTCCCAATACAGACAAGCTTTGATATGGCCATCTGCTGTTAGTCTTAAACGATTGCAGTTATCGCAAAAGTGATCGCTTACGGGATGGATTAGACCGAACGTTCCTTGCGCTCCAATAACCCGCCGATTCTGGGAAGGGCCATTACCAGATGGCATCTCAGCTTCCTCGGTTTCCCAACCGGCTGCAGTACAAGCTTCTATAACCCTTTCCAGCGGCAGATAGGATTGACGCCAAGAATCAGTAGCGCTTCCGATAGGCATATATTCAATAAAACGTACATTTAGTGGACTGTTCAACGTAAGGGAGATGAAGTCTTTGATCTCGTCATCATTAATCCCTTTCATCAACACAACGTTAAGCTTGATCGGCTCCAGCCCGGCAGCTTGTGCTGCCTCGATCCCCTTTAGTACCTTGGAGACCTCACCTCCACGTGTAATCATAGAGAAGCGATCTTGCCGTAAAGAGTCCAGACTAATGTTCACTCGTGACAGCCCAGCTTCTTTTAGTAGCGCAGCTTTAGCTGGAAGCATTAACCCGTTCGTAGTCAGTGAAATATCTTCAATCCCTGGAATGGCAGATATCATAGTCACTAGCTTCTCTAGGTCTTTGCGTACAAGAGGTTCTCCACCTGTTAGCCGTACCTTACGTAGTCCAAGGGGTGCTAGCGATTCCACAATTGCGGTGATTTCTTCATAGCTTAGAATCTCGTCCTGCGGCTGGAATTCCATCCCTTCCGCTGGCATACAATAAATGCAACGCAGGTTGCAGCGGTCGGTAACCGAAATGCGGATATAATCATGTAAACGTCCAAAAGGGTCCGTCAGCGGCTCCATAGCGTTGCTCCCTTCATTTGTAGTAGTTTTTGATGCTTCCCTTTTAATAAGGAAGCGAAGATGTTTATACTTGTTTAGAATTTTAAAGATCGCACGCGGGTACGTCAATGAGCAAACTGTTGGACGGATGGAGACCCTCTATTTGAAGAAGACGGTTGTGATTTTATTGCATAATATTGGACAAACTAAATAGAAGATAAAGCCGAAATAGCCTTGTGAAAATGTGACAAAAGTACGACAAATGATGTGATTAGTCATAGAATGCTCACGGAAAGCGTTTTAAATATCCGATATAATCTAGGTGCGGATTACTTTTACGTTCACTTTTGCGAAAACAGAAAGGATACCGGAATTTGCGCGTCGATCCTGTGACGGTGTGTGACCGGGAAACCCAATGAGGAGGATTTGCAAAATGACTATGCAAACTGTTCCATCGCTCGCCGTGCCGGAGGCATTTAGCCATTGGTTGGAAAGCCGGGGATTAATATATCAGCTTTTAGTGGATTTTTTGGGTAGAAAACCATCACTCTCACTTGTGGCTCAGTGGAGCCGCAACCGCAAGATGAGTGTTGCTGCAGAGATGACGGAAGGCGGACGGGAACTGAAGCGCTATCTGAGTCAGGAACCGAATAAGCTACCCCATATATGTGAGATAGAGACCCAAGAGTATAAACGGCTTATGCACGAACAGACAGTAAGCTCTTTTAAATTACGTGAGGCTGCTATTCTGGGTCGTTCTGAAGATTTCTGCAACGTGCTTGCTGATGTGTATACTTCCGCAGGAATTGTTTTTAACAAATGTAATGGTGAAGCTGATGATCATATTGCTATTGAGCTGGAATTTATGGCAGTAATGCATGAGCGGATGTTATACAATAGCTTCTCAATTAGAAGTGCTATGGATCTACTTGATATTCAGGTAGCCTTTTTGGAAGATCATTTACTGCAATGGACTCCACAGTTCTGTGAGAAGTTAAATGCAGCAACGAATAGTACGTTGTATTTGGGACTTTCCCATATGCTCGCTGAGTTTCTACCCCTTGATCTGCAAATGCTGCGTTCCTGGAGAGCTTCGCTGGAGAGCAGTGCAACAGCAATGGTATAACAACACTATAATACAGAGCCCGGCCTATAAATTAGGTCGGGTTTTTCTTGCTGTGGAAGTGTAAATAGCGATTTAAATGGAGGTATAAGTAAAAAAGAAGCTGCCCCATAAGTAGCATTCACTACTTTTGAGACAGCTTCTTCATTTAGCATGTTTACTTGATATGCATCAAGTGTTCTAGTCAATTACCTTTTTACTGCGGAATTTCATCAGGAACTCATACACGACTGGCACTACTACAAGTGTCAGCAGCGTGGAGCTGATCAAGCCGCCGATAACGGTAACGCCTAGTCCTTTGGAGATGATTCCTGCACTGTTTTCAAGTCCTGTAACCAGTGGCAGCAATGCGCCAATTGTTGCAAGTGCAGTCATCAGGATTGGACGTAAACGTGTGCCGCCTGCTTCAAGCAAGGCTTGACGTGTGGTCATTCCTTCTTTTTCCTTATGAATAACGCGGTCGATGAGGACAATAGCATTCGTGACCACGATACCAATCAACATCAGCGCACCCATGAGGGAGGAGACGTTTAAGGTTTCCCCAGCGATCAGAAGGGCTACGAGTACCCCGATAATGGTGAAAGGAAGTGAGAACAGGATAGCGAATGGTGCTAATCCACCGCCAAATGTAACCACAAGCACGAAGTATACGATGGCAATAGCCGCCGCCATAGCAATACCTAATTGACCAAATGTGTCATTGATTTGCTCAGTTACACCACCGAAGCTAACTGTTACGCCATCAGGTAATTCCATAGCATCTACTTTTTCCTTCACGAGGTTTGAAGCACTATTGACGTCACTTGAAATAATCTCAGCAGTGACATCTACCTTCATTTTGCCGTCCATCCGAGTAATCGAGTCAGGGGAAGAGCCATTTTCAATTTTAGCGACTTGCCCGATTGGCACGGAGATGCCTAGTGGAGAAGTCAATGTAGCCTCTTCCATTTCTTTAATACTCTTATACGTTTCTTTATCTGTTTCGATATAGACTTTGTAGTTCTTGCCGTCCATTTCCACTTCTGTGAGTACTGGACGTGTGCCTGCAGGAGCGAGCTTCATCGCAATTTGTCCCGCTGTAAGTCCAAGGGAGCTAAGCTTTTCTTGATCGGCTACAATCGTATATTGATCGTAAGCTTCTTTGAGACTTGTTTCTCCATCTTTGAAATTAGTAGTGTCAGCCTGTACGATCTTGGCGATCTCATCCGCTACCGGCTTAATTTGATCTAGTTCGTCTCCGAATACATTCACGGTTAACGTGCTTCCACCCATACCTCCGCTCATCATCGCGGACATATCGCCCCACACACCATCTGGGACTTCTGCGGTTAAGCCTTCGATCAACTTCTCTTTTACGTTTTCGAAATCAGGAGTATTACTATCATAAACGATGAAAAAGAGTCCAGAGTTGCTGGATCCGCCCATACCCATAGGGCCGCCACCACCGATGGAATATTGCATTTTATCCACATGTTGCTGTGCTAAAATATATTTCTCAGCTTTCAGGCCTTGTTCTTGAACTTCTTCAGTTCTTTGTCCAGCCTTCGGTGAGTAAGTTAGCATAACGGTTTTATCCTCTTGAGAAGGCATAAAGCTAACGCCGATAGGCTTGATCAGGAACAAGCTGCCCGCAAGGAGCAGAACCGCAACTCCGAACGTAACGAGTTTATGAGAAAGACACCAGTTCAGTATTTTTTGATAACCGGCAGACATTCTGTCTGGTTTGTCACTATGCGTTTTCTTACCTTTCAATCCGTTGCGGAACAGGGAGTGGGCCATTGCAGGAACTAGGGTAATCGCAACTACCAATGAAGCGAGCAGGGCGAAGACCATGGTTAAAGCGAAAGGCAAGAACAGCTCTCCAACCATACCACTTACTAAAGCAAGCGGTAAGAACACCGCGATGGTTACAATCGTAGAGGACATGATGGGTACGAACATTTCACGTGTGGCTGCACTGATTAATTCCCGGCCTTTTAGCTTCTCGCCAGATAAGGAGAGTCGCCGGTATATGTTCTCTATGACTACAATCGAGTCATCGACTACCCGACCGATGGCAACGGTCATCGCACCAAGGGTCATCATATTAAGCGTGATATCCATTTGACGCAGACATAACACTGCGATCAGCAATGATAAAGGAATAGAGATGATAGAAATGATCGTCGAACGAATATTCCGCAGGAAGACCAAAATGATAATTACTGCGAAAAGGGCGCCAAATACCGCTTTGGACAACATTGTATTGACGGAGTCCTCAATCGGCTTACCTTGGTCAAGCAGAACTGTAAGGTCAATGCCTTTATATTGTGCTTTTAATTCTTCAGTTTTGTCCTTAACACCATTTACGACATCAACAGTGTTGGCATCATTGGCTTTAACAATCTGAATACCGATCGATTCTTTACCATTCGTACGGGAGATCGATTCAGAATTCCCAACAACCTCAATCGTAGCAAGCTCTCCCAGCTTCACAGTTGGCAATCCCATATTTCCAGCTCCGCCGGCAGCGCCTGCACCAGCAGCACTTCCAGCACCGGCAGCGCCAGCTCCAGGAGCCCCAGCGCCAGCAGCGCTCGCAGCACCAGTTGGCATTACTGGAATGGTCACATTTTTAAGATCTTCAACGGTGGTGATGTTGCCATCCACGACAACTGCCTTTTGAGCTTTGTCCATCTCGAACAGTCCTAGTGGAACACGGAGGGAAGAGCCTTGAATGATCCCTTTAACCGTATCTTCGGTCAGTCCGTATTGCTTGAGCTTCTCTTGATTGAACTTAAGCGAAACTTCTTTGACGTATTGTCCAGAAATTTGAATAGAAGCAACACCCTCAACATCTTCAAGGGCAGGGCGAATATCGTTCTCGGCAATACGGGTTAGTTCCTCGAGATCTTCTGAATCCCCATTCGATAAACTAAGGGATACGACAGGCATTGAGCTAAGGCTAAAGCGGGAAATGGAAGGCTTCTGCACATTGTCTGGCAATGAGACCTCATTTAGCGCTTCGCGAACTGCTGCTGTAGCATTATCCAGATTCGTTCCATAATCAAACTCGATTTGGATACTGGAGGCATTCTCCAAAGAAGTGGAGGTGATTGTCTTTACACCATCCACATTGCGCAGCTTTTGCTCCAACGGTTTGCTGACATCATTAACGACGCCTTCTGGTGCAGCCCCCGGATAAATGGTTGTTACGCTAAGATAGGGTATACTAATATTAGGTAAGGTTTCTTGCTTCATTGTCAGTCCGCTGTACAAACCGGCAAATACAATAATTATCGTCAGAAGCCAAATGGCAAATTTGTTCCTGAGCGAGAAATTAATTAAGCTTTTCATAAGTTTTGTTTCTGCTCCTCTCAGGCCTTATTTTTACTAAATAGGGCACATTTTGAAAATTTATAATACTCGCTATCCATGTTCTTCTCTCTCACGAACTCTTTATAGAGCAATTAACGAAATACGCATGAATGATTTGAAAAAGAGGTAACCAGCTTCCTCAATTCTTCCAATGATGTAGTGAGCTCTGAGCAGGATTGGAGGTTGGACAACATCCCCTGTATGATTGCTTTGCGTGGGTGAGGTAAGAGAACTTCGTCTTCTAGAATGTTGAGTGATTCCAGCAAATTGGCTGACTCTTCGGGTTCTATACTATCTAATTTACTAACCACGTTCTTCATGTCCTTAATGATCTGTAATGGATTCTTGCGCTTGCTTTCCTCATTCTCCTCCATCCAGGTTGCTAGAATAGTAGAGTTGATAAGTGGAGCCTTCTTACTTGTAAGAAGACCAGCTACAATAATATCCAATAAATTCATTAGATGATCAGCCATAACGGCAAGGGACAAGTGGGTATCCTGACGAAAAATAACCCCAATATATGACTTGATTAGTCCATGACCTACAATACATAAATCTCCGGTATAGGGAACAATGTCTTTTCCATAAAGGGTCTCCATCTTCACCTGAAACCAGCGCAAGAAGGAAGCATTGTTTCTCCGTAGCCATTCCGGTGCTTCAGTATCAAATCCTTTTCCGGCAACTTCCTGAATCTGACGCTGTAAGAACTCCCGTAATTCGTACACATGACTCAGTAGAATTTCTATTTGATTCCTAAGCTTCTCACGCGGTGTTCTTTGGGTTTCTTGTTCTTCACGTAATAAGGGATCACGAATCATTCGGTAACAATAGAGAAAAATGCTGCGTTCCAGTTCCTCTTTCGATTTGAATACTAGATACAAGCTTCCCTTCGAAATTCCGCATAATTCGGCGATCTCTTGCATGGATGTGGAAGAGGAGCCTTTCACAGCGAATAACTGCATGGCGATCTTAATAATCTGTTCCTGCTTGTCCACAGTTTTATCGCTCATTGGGGGGATAACCTCCTTTCTGACTACCCAGTTCTATAATTGACTAATTGGTCAAAATAATTATATTCGATCCATCCTGTCATTACAAATTTCAGAACAGAAGGGTTACAGTTTTGTTGTAAAAAGTTTTTTACACAGTAATTGTCTAGGAAGATATAGGTTCTTCATGTAATATATAAATGTGTCATTTTGGTGTTGCTTTTATGAATAAGAAGGTAGGTACAATATGAGAAGAGGACTTCAATCTATAATTATTATTGGGGCTTTCATAGCATTTTATTATTTTGGTTTTGGTATTTTTGGGAGTACTGCTGGAACGATTATTAGTATTTTCTCTACACTGACAGTCGTTTCAATTAGCTTAGCTATTTTTATGGAGAACCGTAATCCTTCAACTACGATGTCATGGATTCTTTTGCTTGCGTTGATCCCGGTGCTCGGTCTGGTCTTTTATTTTCTATTTGGACAGAATGTATTTAAACGTCGTAAATATGATAAAAAAGCACAACGAGATCTTATGGCCTATGAGCGGATTGAGAATGACGCTTTGCGTACGCATCAAGATTGGTCGGTCTTTGACCCCTCGCGTCAAAAACTACTATTATTATCCAAGACGCTAGCACGAACTCCTATTTCCTTTGCTTCAGAGACGCGTATCCTAACCAATGGTGAAGAGACGTTTGGGACATTACTGCTAGAGCTGCGACAAGCGAAGCACCATATACATATGGAGTATTACATCTTCCGTGCAGATCACATTGGAACGCGTATTCAACAGATTCTGATCGCGAAGGCGCGTGCGGGAGTGTCTGTCCGATTTATGTATGATGCTGTAGGTAGCTTTCAACTCTCCAGAGCCTTTTTGAAGGAGTTAGTTGACGCTGGTGTACAGGTGGCTTCGTACGGTAATTCCACCTCTTTTTTCTCTAGCCGGGTCAATTACCGGAATCACCGAAAAATCGTCGTTATCGACGGTGATGTCGGGTTCATGGGTGGACTCAATGTGGGCGATGAATATCTAAGCCGTAGCAAAACTTATGGATTCTGGCGTGACACCCATATGTTAGTTAGAGGTGAAGCGGTACGGACGATGCAAATCATCTTCTTGCAAGATTGGATGCATACTACAGGTGAAAAAATACTGGAGCAGGATTATCTCACACCACAGCTACACTTTATGACAGGGGACGGAGCAGTACAGATTATTGCGAGTGGACCGGACAATGAACGCCGTGCACTCAAAAATATATTTTTCTCTATGATCACCTCAGCTGAGAAATCAGTTTGGATTGCCAGCCCTTATTTCATTCCGGACGAGGATATTCTGACTGCGATACGTGTAGCGGCTATATCTGGACTAGATGTTCGCTTGTTATTCCCTGCTAAGCCGGATAAATGGATTCCGTTTCTGGCTTCACATTCTTATTTCCCGGCATTGCTGGAGGCTGGAGTGAAGATTTATGAATACGAGAAGGGCTTTATACACTCTAAGCTGTTAATCGTGGATGGTGAAATAGCGACTATTGGTACGGCAAACATGGACATGCGGAGCTTCCATCTTAACTTTGAGGTAAACGCATTGCTGCTTCAGACAGAGAGTGTTACACGAATCGTTGCTGATTTTGAACGGGATTTATTGTCCACCACTCAGATTGTACATGAGACCTTTATGAATAAGCGCATGGTGGTACGTATACTGGAATCTGCCGCCAGATTAATGTCTCCACTGCTATAACTTCATTACAGATTAAACCACCGCGGAGGGTGTTGCCTTCTCTGCGGTGGTTTTTTAAATATAAGAAAGTATAAGTTTAGCACCTATACTTTATGTTTTATATTTCTCGCTTAAACGCTTATCGTCCTTATAAGGACGTTAAAGGCGTTTATGCTTGTTTAAAAAGTAGTAAAGCCCAGGTTAGTCTGCAGCCGGAACAGGATATACTTGAACCAGGTCACATCGCTTTGATAGGCCTCAAAAGGTAAAGTGAACGTATGGCCCTCGTTATTCCACAGCCGATTAAAGTAGGCTTCCATGTCTGTGAACAGCGGCTGATCTCGCTTCATGGAAATCCACAGATCATTCTCCAGATTGTAGTCATCTAGATTGCGTGTGGTGAAATTGGTGGAACCGCCAAGAACGATAGAACTGTCGGTTTGTTTGGCGATAAAGAGCAGCTTTGGATGATATTGCTCTTTGGTTGTATTGTACCAACGAATAGAGATTTCGCCGTTCGTGCGTTTGTTCAGATCCATGGCAACTGGACGGTTAGGGATCCCGATTTTATCGCGCCCGAAGGCGTTCTGATTTGGATCCAGGATTAGGTTTACCATAGCCCCGCGTGATGCAGCCTCTACCAACGCATCCAGAATGGCATCATCTGCAAGATAAAACATCCCCATCCATACGGTATCCCCCTTCCGGGCGGACCTAATGCTTTGCAGCGCATATTTGTATACCTTTCCTTCTGTTAAATAGCGAACTTCTAGAGCTTCCGCTGATGGTAGGTTCTTTACTTGGGTGAAATTAGGATTATGAAGTAGCAATGGACCTGCATCTGAAAGATTGGCTGCCGCCTGCTCGGTCTGGAGAATATCAGCAATAATTGGACCTTGTACCTCCAGAGCAATATTGGAGTGGTAGGCGCTGGCATCGTGAACATTTCCAGAGGAAATTAGTGCAGTGTTCTCACTGACAATTACTTTACGATGGTTCGCCTTCACATTCAGTAGCTTCAGATAAGATCGAGCGGTAATATCCGGTCCACCACTGGCCATAAGATTGGGGATAAAGCCCCTTCCCGATTGTCCGAACCATTGAATGAAGGTGCGCCAGACGGCTGAATAGGCAGGTGTAGAATCCCGCAGCGCATTAACGTCGGTCATGATGACTCGGATCCCCACGGCCTTCATTTCTTCCAGAAGATGATTGGGCGCTGAGTTGTAATTGGTATTGACCTCATCGGTGATGAAGACAATCTCCATTTCGGGATAGGCTTGCTTTTGTGAGATTAACTTATCTGTCAACATTCGGCTGTCTGGAGGGAACAACTGATCTTTATGGGTATAATCATTGAACAGGAACAGGTCAATGACTAAGAACTCCCTTGACTCCTCGATAATCTGTAGAATTCTCGGAAGAATTTCACCCTCTTGCTTACCTGTGCCCGCACCGTCTGGATAGGTTAGGTCATGCCAGAAGGAGACATTATTCACTTTGTATATGGGACTCTCATAGGAAATCCCTACGGGTAGAGGCTTATGTGTCTGGTATATCATGACACCGATTAACCAGAGAATTAGAATGGCGCAAGCCCATATCACTCGTTTGCGGCGTCTTGAAAAGGTGCGTTTCTTTGAAGCAGTAGCATGGGTTATATTCTGAATCACTTGAGGCAGCACGGTTTGTTCACGATCTGATCTCATCGGAAGTTCCTCCTGAAATTATTGCAGAGCACTTCCTTTATAGTTATTATGCTCCGGCGTGTACCAACCTATTAACACCTAGTGGGTAGAAATGAAGCAGCCCTAGTATTTCATTCACCTCATATTGTAAATTCAACTGTAGGGATATGTTATAATAAGTGCAGTTTAGGAATAGGAGGAACGGAGCATGAATCATACGCCAGAAGAGGCCGTGCCATATGATGCGAATAGGCAGTCTGGCGCGGATGATGGCAATGACCTACCGACTGTAGAGGTTTCAGACAAGAAGTCTTTATTGCCTACATCAAAGACAGGTGAACGCAAAATAGAGCATGTACGCCTTTGTCTAAATGAAGAAGTCGGTGGCGTCGGTGTGACTACGGGGTTTGAACATTACCGATTTCGGCATAATGCTCTTCCAGAGCTGAATTTCGATGATATATCATTGCAGACTACGTTCCTGGAACGTGAACTGCGG
This sequence comes from Paenibacillus pseudetheri, assembly GCF_924513355.1. Taxonomy (NCBI): domain Bacteria; kingdom Bacillati; phylum Bacillota; class Bacilli; order Caryophanales; family Paenibacillaceae; genus Paenibacillus; species Paenibacillus pseudetheri. The sequence goes on along the minus strand of NZ_CAKMAB010000002.1, from coordinate 152,409 downwards.
ACACCGCTGCTGATCAGCTCGATGACAGGCGGCAGTGCAGCTACAGGAGCCATCAATGCCCGACTAGCAGAGGCAGCGCAGCGTCGTGGATGGGCGCTGGGGGTTGGTTCTGTGCGAGCGGCGGTGGAGCGCTCTGAGCTAACCGAAACCTTTTATGTACGGGACAAAGCACCTGACATACCGGTTATCGCTAATATTGGCGCCGTACAGCTGTCCTATGGTTTCGGGATTGAGGAGTGTCGCCGCGCTGTGGATATTGCTGGTGCCGATTTTCTTGTACTGCATCTTAATGGTCTTCAAGAGGTCTTCCAACCGGAAGGGAATACTGGCTTTGCTTCCTTACTATCGCAGATAGCAAAAGTATGCCGTGCACTTGAGGTTCCTGTAGGTGTAAAAGAAGTCGGCTGGGGCATTGACGGTGATACAGCAGCACGTCTTTATAATGCAGGGGTAGCTTTTGTTGATGTAGCGGGTGCAGGTGGAACATCATGGAGTCAGGTCGAGAAGTTTCGGAGTAGAGACCCTATACGGCGCGCAGCGGCTGAAGCTTTCGCAGACTGGGGTACTCCAACCGCAGATTGCATTGCAGAGGTACATGCTGTCTCCCCGAAGGGGGCATTGATTGGCAGCGGCGGCTTGAAGCATGGTGTGGATGCGGCGAAGGCATTGGCCCTCGGTGCTGATTTAGCAGGCTTTGGACGCAATCTTTTAGGACCGGCAGTAGATTCTGAAGAGGCGCTAGATGCTGCACTGGCTCAGGTAGAGCTGGAGCTTAAGATAGCAATGTTCGGCATCGGAGCTCCCGATTTAGCAACTTTACGTGGGACTTCCCGTTTAATACGTAAATAAAAGTATATGGTAAATATAGAAGTGAGGAAGTGAAAAAAGATGATGATTAAATTGGTTCATATGGATGAGTCTGCTTTTCAATTTTTCTTAGGTCAAGCTACTCGTGACTACGCTGAAGATAAGATTAAAGCCGGCGCTTGGGATCCTGAAATCGCGATGAAGCTGTCTGAGGAAGCTATAACACAGTCACTGCCCAAAGGATTGAACACAGATGGCGCTTATCTATACTCTATAGTAGAGATAAGTAGTGATAGCCAGGTGGGATATATCTGGTTTAATGTAAGTGAAGGCCGCAGTGGTCGAGAGGCTTTCATTTATGATTTCTACATTTTTGAACCGTATCAGAGCAAAGGTTATGGCAAGCAGGCTATGATCGCACTTGATGAAGAAGCCCGTGAGATGAACGTCACCAAAATCGGGTTACATGTCTTCGGTCAGAACAATCGTGCATTTGAGCTGTATAAAAAAATGGGATATACCGTAACCGACATTACGATGTCTAAAGATCTATAATGCTATCCGTGGAGACCTCGAAAGAGGTCTTTTTTGTGTTGTTCTAAGAAAACTAATGTAAATAATTGTGATAAATATATTTGAATTAGGAGGAATAGAAAAATATTATTAATTAATAAATTCCTTAAAATGGATTATAGAGGAGAACAAACGTCTGAATGGAGAGGATTGGCTTGCGAACAAAGAGGAGTACCGCAATAAAATTGCAGCCGTGAAGACAGACGATGAGTTTTTGAAACGAATGAGATTTATACTAATCCAGTTGAACAACGGGCACACGAATTTTATCTCCGAGGAAGAATATCCATGGTTTCTACAAAGTTATGTTCAGGCAGGTTTTGGTTATGAGTCTTGGATCAACGTGTTTCAACAGCCAAACGTATTGGCTCGTTACAACCAGAAACCTTTAGCGGAGCAGCAGCAAAGCACTAATGAAAGCAATAATGATTTGAATAGTGGTGAGGCGGGGAGTCAGACAGGAAAGACTTCCGGAAATGTAAAGAAGGTCATTATAGAGCCTGATCAAATTGCGTATCTGGGCATGCGAAGCTTTGAGGGCAGTCTCATGGAGATGGACAGCTCCGAGATTCGTGATTTTTTGATAGAAGTAAAAGACTATAAGACACTAATTCTAGATATCCGCGGAAATGGCGGAGGAAACAGCAATTACTGGCGAGTTCATATTGCTCCTCTGCTGATTAATAAACCTATCGAATACAATACATACTTACTTTATACAAGAGGCAACTATGCTGGGACCTTTATGCAGGCACGTCAGATCACAAGGGGGCAGCAACCTATTACCAATCAAAGACGAACAGTTGCCTTGTTTACCGTCCGAAGCATTAAAAATGTTCAAAACATATACCAAACAAACAGATGTTTTAACTCCTCAAGAATCCGTTGGTTTTAAAGGAAAGATCTATTTGTTGGTAGACAGCTCTGTGTATTCAGCGTCGGAAGGTTTTGCAGCATTTGCAAAAGGCACCGGGTTTGCGACGGTTGTAGGTAGCAGAACAGGTGGGGATGGACTAGGGATGGATCCACTTGTCGTTGCATTGCCTAATAGTGGTTATATGTTTAGGTTTTCCTTTGAGATGGGACTTAACTCTGATGGAAGTTGCAATGAAGAGGTAAAGACTGTGCCTGATATTGAGGTTGATCCAGATACTTCTAAGCCCCTATTGGATCAGCCGGCGGTGCAAAAGGTATTGGAACTTGCCAAATCCTATTGAAATGGGTGGGCTTGGATAAGGCTGGATTGACACAACTGTAAGACATCCGGTGTTGCTGGAGAATATGTTCTAATATATAATGGTTTAGATCGTATTACTTATTCGGATGATCAATTTAGCTGAAAATAGGAGTTGTCATATAAATGGCTTTGAAAGCTGGAATCGTCGGTCTTCCTAACGTAGGAAAATCCACATTGTTTAATGCGATAACGCAAGCGGGAGCAGAATCCGCAAATTACCCTTTTTGCACGATTGACCCTAACGTTGGTGTCGTTGAAGTTCCGGATGAACGTCTTGATAAACTGACTGAGCTGGTACAACCTAACAAGACTGTACCTACTGCTTTTGAATTTGTTGATATCGCTGGTCTTGTGCGCGGTGCAAGTAAAGGTGAAGGACTAGGCAACAAGTTCCTGGCTCATATTCGCGAAGTAGACGCTATCGTTCATGTCGTTCGTTGTTTTGAAGATGAGAACGTTACCCACGTGGATGGAAAAGTAAATCCGATCAGCGACATTCAGACCATTAATTTGGAACTGATTCTTGCTGACATTGAGAGCATTGAGAAGCGGATTGAGCGTTCCCGTAAGAACATCAAAGGCGGCGACAAGAAATACGCTCAAGAAGTTGAACTGCTAGAACGCGTCAAAGAAGTGCTCTACGAAGATAAACCTGCACGTAGTATAGAATTGTCCGAAGACGAGAAGCTTATTATCCGTGATCTTCATTTGTTAACATTGAAGCCAGTGCTGTATGCAGCGAATGTAAGTGAAGAAGAAGTAGCAAGCGCTGAGAATAATCCTTATGTGCAGCAAGTGCGTGAATTTGCAGCAACTGAAGGTGCTGAAGTTGTTCCGATCAGTGCTAAAGTAGAAGCTGAAATTGCCGAGCTTGAGGGCGAAGATAAAGCGATGTTCCTAGAAGAACTTGGGCTAGAAGAATCTGGTTTGAACCGTTTGATCAAAGCGGCTTACAAGCTTCTAGGCTTGTATACGTATTTCACGGCAGGCGTTCAGGAAGTTCGTGCGTGGACCATTCGTAAGGGAACTAAAGCACCCGGTGCTGCTGGTGTAATTCACACAGATTTTGAACGTGGATTTATCCGTGCTGAGGTAGTGGCTTACGCAGATCTTTTGGCAGCAGGCTCTATGAATGGTGCGAAAGAACGTGGTCAATTGCGTCTAGAAGGTAAAGAATATTTGGTGCAAGACGGCGACGTTATGCATTTCCGTTTTAACGTTTAAGAGGACTGAAGCGTACTAATGATAAGAGGGTCATCTCAGTCGGTAGAGGGTATCTACTGCTGGGATGGTCCTTTTTAAAATATAAGTCATTTATTAAGGGATTTAAGCGTACAGAACTGTAGCCATTTCATAATATCTTTGGTATAATATAAAGTCGTATATCTATTTTTATGACGTGCGTTTTAATGTCTTTATTTGCGAATTTGAAATTGAACTAGGAGAGGTGAATTCCCTTGTTGGACCGATTGCAATCCCTGGCGGACCGCTATGAGAAGCTCAGTGAACTGCTTTGTGATCCGGATGTTGCAAACGACAGTAAGAAACTGAGGGATTATTCCAAAGAACAATCAGACCTACAGCCTGCTTTTGAGGCGTATACTGAATATAAGAATGTAATGGAAGAGCTTGAAGCTGCTAAGCAGATGCAAGGTGAAAAGCTTGATGATGAGATGAAGGAAATGGTCAAGATGGAAATTGACGACCTTTCCAAACGTCAGGTAGAGCTGGAAGAGCAAATCCGTGTATTGCTACTCCCTAAAGACCCGAATGATGATAAGAACGTAATCGTCGAAATTCGTGGTGCAGCGGGTGGAGATGAAGCAGCATTGTTCGCTTCCGACCTTTATCGGATGTACACCCGGTTTGCTGATTCACAAGGCTGGCGCGTGGAGCTAATGGATGTCAACGCGAGTGATCTTGGTGGATTTAAAGAGGTAATCTTCCTTATTAACGGCCGCGGTGCATACAGTAAGCTGAAATACGAAAGTGGTGCGCATCGCGTACAACGTATCCCAGCGACTGAATCCGGTGGACGTATTCATACCTCTACTTCTACAGTATCGGTGATGCCGGAAGCTGAAGCATTTGAGATTGAAATCCATGATAAAGATATTCGTGTGGATACCTTCTGTTCAAGTGGTGCAGGCGGACAGTCTGTAAATACGACCAAGTCTGCAGTACGTGTAACCCATGTACCTACGGGCATCGTTGCTACCTGTCAGGACGGTAAGTCACAGAACTCCAATAAGGAAAAGGCGCTTCAAGTGCTTCGTGCCCGTATCTCCGATATGAAGCGGCAGGAAGAAGAAGCGAAGTATGCTGGTGAACGGAAGAGCAAAGTAGGTACGGGTGATCGTAGTGAACGTATCCGGACGTATAATTTCCCGCAGAGCCGGGTTACAGATCATCGCATTGGCTTGACACTGCACCGTCTGGAGCAGGTTATGAACGGAGAAATCACTGAAATTATTTCGGCTCTTTCAATTGCTGAACAAGCTGATTTGATGGATAGTATGGACAATGGATAATAATGCTTTGAACGATGGCGTATTTGTCATGTCGGAAGTGAAAAGCATCCGGGAAGCCTTTGTGGAGGCTTCTTCTTTTTTGAGCCAGAGTGGTTGTAATGAACCGCAACGCAGTGCGCAATTACTGCTTGAGCATGTGCTTGGCTTGTCCGGGGCAGCGTATTATATGGCGCTGGCGGATTCTTTTCCAGCTGCGGTCAAGGAAAAGTGGGAGGCGGGAGTTACCCGCCGGAGCATGGGCGAACCGGTGCAGTATATCATCGGTGAGCAAGAGTTCTACGGGCGTCCCTTTGAAGTGACGCCGGATGTGCTTATTCCGCGACCAGAGACGGAGCTTCTGGTCGAGGCGATTTTGCGGTACGGCGCGGAGTTGTGGCCGGACGGCACGGTTGCGCCGAGTGAAGCGGCGCAGGAAGAAGGCGCTGCTTCGTTAGCAGCAGTGCAAGATCGTGCGGGCGGCGCGGAAAGCGGACGCGCCGTACGGCCGCTGACCGCCGTCGACATCGGCGCCGGCAGCGGAGCGATCTCCGTCACGTTGGCGGCGGAAGCGCCGGCGTGGCGGGTCTGCGCCGGCGACATTTCGCCGGCGGCCTTGGCTGTAGCCGAGCGCAACGCCCTGCGCAATGGCACAGCTGTGGACTTTCGGCTCGGCGATCTGCTCGAGCCGTTTGCGGGGATGGAGACGGATATTCTCGTCTCCAACCCGCCGTACATTCCCGGCGAGGATATCGCCGGGCTGCAGCGTGAGGTGCGCGACCATGAGCCGCGCACTGCGCTGGATGGCGGAGCGGACGGGCTGGACCCGTACCGCCGCATGATGGATCAGCTGGCGCTGCTCCCGGCACCGCCGTGCCTGATTGGTTTTGAACTCGGCTTCGGACAAGCCGAGCAGGTGGCTGCGTTACTTGAAGCGGCGGGCCATTGGAAAGAGATCATCACCATTAATGATTTGGCTGGAATTCCACGTCATGTGCTAGGTATAGCACGATAATACTGCATGCTGTGCAGGGGACTCCTGTTGATCGGGGAGTAAAATTGTATTTTCAACCCGACTTCCTTTACAATAGAATTTAACCGGACTTCTTGGTGAACCATAAAAGAAGCCCAGATTTAGAGTAGGGAGGCAGAACGTGCTTCAGAAGATTAAAAAAATTGATGGTGCTATCGTAGTCGTTCTGTTATTACTCATGACTGTCAGCATCTTCGCCATATATAGTGTGACACATGGAAGAGAAAAGCTGGACGGACATCATATCCGTATGATGATGTATTATGCAATTGGCTTTATTGCTTTTATTGGAATGACCTTTTTGGATTACAGGATTTTAGTGAAATACGCACTTTATATTTATCTGTTTGGGATTGGGATATTGGTGCTCGTCAGCTTTATGGGCGAAACCAAAAATAATGCCCAAGGCTGGCTGTCCCTCCCTGGAGGCCTGAGCCTTCAGCCCGCCGAGCTGTTTAAGCTGATATTGATTCTATTCCTGGCAACTATGCTCGTCCGTAAGAATAAGAGTAAACTTTTGTTTTGGCGGGATGTTGTGCCGCTGGGACTCTTGACCTTATTTCCGTTTATTATTGTCCTTATGCAGAATGACCTTGGGAATGCCTTGTCTTACATTGTGATTCTTGCAGGCCTGTTGTGGATTGGCAATATTAAATACACGCATGCTTTAATCGGTCTGGTAATTGTGGCTAGCTCTGCGATTGCAGGGATTATGAGTTATATCCATTATCACGACCAAATTAAAACCTTTCTTACGGATATTGGACGATCTCACTGGATTGAACGTTTTGATCCTTGGCTTGTTCCCGAAAAGGCAACAGAAAAGGCTAAGTATCATACCACCAATGCTAGAATTGCTATTGCCTCTGGAGGAATGAGTGGTGATGGCTATATGAAGGGCGATTCCGTTCAAACAAATCGTGTGCCATATACCTACTCGGACTCCATTTTCGTGCAAATTGCCGAGGAATTCGGTTTTGTGGGGGCGGCACTGCTGCTGCTTCTGTACTTTATCCTTATTCACCGAATGATTCTGATTGCGCTAGAGTGTAAGGACAGGGCCGGGCCGTTCCTGATTGTCGGCATTGTCGCGATGATGCTGTATCAGATTTTTGAGAATATTGGCGCGTTTATTGGCTTGATGCCTTTGACGGGTATCACGTTGCCTTTCATCAGCTTTGGCGGTACATCCCTGCTTATCAACATGGCCAGCATTGGTCTGGTAATGAGTGTACGTCTGCATGGTCAGCAAGAGGAAGAAGAACTTCCAGATCCGGTCATAAATCATGTATCGGTTAAAAGTGTCTAGAATAGTCAAGGGTGAGAACCCGAGAGAAGACTGATACTAAAAAGATCAGTAATGAGATAATATTTTTTTGAAACTTAACAAAAGCGCATGCTGATTATCAGCATGCGCTTTTGTATTATGTTGGTTATTAAATTCGGTATATTACAATAGGATATATCTCACTTTAATGAATATTGGCTACAGGAATACTATGCCATACTTTCCGTCGGATAAAAAAATGGAAGCACCAATGGAATCTCCCCGATTTTATTGTATTCAATTTCACTTATCAGTAAGCGTTTAGGAATCCTCCGCCGAATATTTGATTGGGTCCCAGATTAGTGATTAGTAAATAGTATGTTCCTGGAAGAACATTACTCCAACCGATAGTATACGGGCTGCTTTCTGGATAAGGCCAAGACACGGTTCTAACCCCTGCCGATTTACCGCTACTTTTGCTAATCAATTCATAAGAGATGATCGGAACTGCTTCGGTAGGAAAGGAAGTTCTTTGATGTATCGTTGCATAGACATCAGAATTTGAGGTGAAAGTTATTTCACCATTCGTTCTCTTTTGTGTGCCTGAAGCCCATCCATCCATTGTAAAAGTGAAACCTTCCGTATAGGAGAATATGCCTAATGAGTTATTGTTATTTTCATTAAAATTTGGCTGGTTTATATTTTGAGTTTGAGCAGCTTCTTCTTTAATCGATTCAATCTCATCAGCGGTAACTGTTTTTACAAAAGTAGTATCTGATGAGGTGGCTGTTGTCGTAGCACTTTGTTCAACTTGGTTAGTAGAGGCTTCTGCGGCAAATGAGCTTGTAGTATAAATGGAAGTTGAAGCAATGAGTGCCAAAGTCAGAGTAGATACAGTTTTTACTAGTTTCATAATGAACCTCCTTAGATTTTATCTAAATTTGGATATTAAAGAAAAATATAAGTAATATACCGAATAAACCCAATATATCATAGTGATTTTAAAATGTAAAATACTCCATTTATTTCCTTTTGAAGGACTGTTAAGGTCTCACTGAAACTGCTCAATTCTTAAAATCATAGATTCATAGGTTTGCAGTCTCTCATCTCTGGACATACTACTAGCATGAGAGTTAAGAGGAGAGGGGCTGCGACAAATGAACGATAATCATATGAGTAAAAGAGATTCCTTACGTGTAACTTTTAAGTATACTGCCATTTTAATTTGTTTTTTTATGATCGTTATCATGGCCTGGGAAGGTCAAAAAACCGATGCAGCAGTAGCCGAAGTAACGATTCCACAGGATTCTATCCGGCTGCGTATTCTGGCGAATTCGGACGGAACACAAGATCAACTAGTGAAACGGCAAATTCGGGATACAATCGTGGAGCAAATGAACCAGTGGGTAACTGCACTTGAGGACCCACAGAGCTTAGAGCAGGCACGCGCATTAATTAGAACTCATCTACCAGAGCTTAATACACTGGTTGGATCGGAGCTAGAGAAACGTGGCATTCAATATTCTTATAAAGTTGAGCTGGGTGTAGTTCCTTTTCCGACCAAATTATACGGTGGAACAGTCTATCCGGCCGGAGAATACGAGGCTGTTCGGGTAACGCTGGGTGAGGGAAAAGGGCAAAATTGGTGGTGCGTACTGTTTCCGCCGCTGTGCTTTATCGATGCGGGTTCTGGAGATGCGGCGGCACCTGCTGCTAACAAAGGGGCGAAGACCGTCTCGGCTGCCGGGGCAGATAGCGGAGTTAAGGCGCAACCAGCAGTAGGAACAGCTGTACAAGTAGATTCTTCGGCAAAGGATGTTGCGGCAGCGGATTCCGCAGAGCCAGAGGTACGGTTCTTCGTTTGGGAACTGCTGCAAAACCTTTGGAACTGGATTAGCGGATTATGGTCGTAATGCTGATGCTAGCCCTTTGGTTTTGTGGAAATGGTCTATAGTTTTAAACTTAGATATGTTACTATTTCATAAGCAGATCGACTGCGGCGCCTTCAATGGGGCCGCTTTTTGGTAAGATTAGAAGGAATCAATATCCAGAGTATTTATCCTAAGTTTGCAAGAAAAGCTAGTGTTCAATATATATCCTGAAGAAAGCCTGTGATGAGAATGAATGAACCACACGATCCTTTATTCGCTGTTCAGCGGCGGAGTGGAAATAGGAATGAGACTGTATATTGGGAACTGGATTTGTTGGAAGATGCAGCTACGGATTCCGATGTACTTCAGCCAAGTGAGGAGAATAAGTTAGCCATCGTGGATGCAGCTACCATGCTTCGAGAAGGCGGAACGGTCGCTTTTCCGACCGAAACGGTCTACGGTCTTGGAGCGGATGCACGGAATACAGCAGCGGTTGAGGCTGTTTTTGCGGCAAAAGGGCGACCGTCTGATAATCCACTAATCGTGCACATTGCCGATCCAGGAGCTTTGGACGAGCTGGTTACAGAAGTGCATCCTACGGCTGCAGCATTGATGGATGCTTATTGGCCTGGACCGCTGACAGTTGTGCTTCCTGTTCGTGAGGGTGTTTTGTCACCTTGTGTAACGGCAGGACTGGACACGGTAGGTGTGCGTATGCCTGATCATCCGGTAGCTTTGGCGCTGATCGGTGCAGCGGGCTGTCCGGTTGCGGCACCTAGTGCTAACCGTTCCGGTCGTCCGAGTCCGACTTTAGCTTCACATGTGATGGAAGACTTGGCCGGATACATTGGCGGTGTACTTGATGGCGGCGCCGCTGGAGTTGGACTGGAGTCAACTGTGGTGCAGGTGCAACCTGATGGAAAGGTTGCCGTGCTGCGCCCTGGTGGGATTACTTCGGAGCAGTTAGCTGCTGTAGTGGGAGCAGAAGCCGTTGCTGCTGAGCCAGCTGAGGTTAAAAAATTTGGAACTTCCGCATCAGCGGAAGCTCCAGTAGCCACTGCACCGAGGGAGCACCACGGTGTAGAAGCTGTTTCCGACAGCTCGGCGCCACGCGCGCCGGGCATGAAGTACACGCACTACGCGCCGCGCGGCTGGCTCGGTGTAGTGAGCGGATCTTCTCCGCAACGTGTTGCGGATGAAGCCGCGAGTCTGCTTCAGGCGGCTCAGCAGAACGGCGAAGTGACGGGCTTACTCCTCTTCGAGGAGCATAAGCCCCTCTATCCCGTCGATCCTGCCGCCTGCGTTCTTTCCCTCGGCTCGTTATCCTCGCCGGAGGAAGGAGCACGCTCCCTATATGCCGCGCTGCGGCGCTTCGATGAAGCGGGAGCGACTTACATCCTGGCCGAGGCTTGTCCGTATACGGGCCTCGGCACTGCCATTATGAACCGGCTTATGAAGGCAGCCGGTGGTTCCGTCATTGACGCCGGATAGCCACGGCGACCTTTCTATCCAGCTATAGTGTCGGTTCTTAGAATCTGAAATCTCCTATGAAGTCATGATTACCCCCTTGTCCGCATATCGTTGTTGTACAAGATATTTCGGACTTGGGGGGTTAAGCATGGGCATAGGAGATGTATATGCCGGTTGGGGCCAAACAGTTACTATTGCTATAATGGCGATTGCATTAGGAATGGATGCCTTTTCGCTCGGAGTAGGGATCGGGATGAAGGGGATTCGTCTGCTGCATATTCTGCAAATGAGTGTGCTCATTGCTTTTTTTCATATGCTGATGCCTCTTCTGGGGTTATTAACTGGAAGTTATGTCGGACATTTGCTAGGTCAAGTAACAACTTATGCCGCAGGAGGGCTACTTGTACTGTTAGGTGGACATATGGTGTATAACTCCTTTCGTCCGGAAGTGGTGGGTACGCGAGCTATGAATCACCGAACCTTATGGGGAATGCTGCTTCTATCACTCAGTGTAAGTGTGGATTCTTTTTCCGTTGGGGTATCCTTAGGGATGTTTGTGAATGGTGTGCTTCTGACTATACTTGCTTTTGGTGCCTGTGGAGGTCTGATGTCAATTATCGGCCTGCTTCTTGGGCGGCATGTCAGCCGTGGACTCGGGGACTATGGGGAAGCGCTGGGCGGGGCTATTTTATTGGGGTTTGGCTTGCTATTCATCTTTTGATACAATAACGGCATTACAATATTTTAATTTCATGGGGGTGCAAAAGCATGCTGCATATTTTATTCGTCTGCACCGGTAATACATGCCGTAGTCCTATGGCTGAGGGGCTTTTAAGAAAACTCGCGAGGGAACGTGGAATCGACCTGGAAGTGCGGTCTGCAGGTGTATCTGCCATTTCTGGTACTTCTATATCGAGACATGCTGCAGCTATTTTGCAGGAAGAAGGCATTGCTGATCATTTGGAGTCGTCGCAATTAACGGGGCAATCCGTGGCTTGGGCTGATCTTGTACTGACCTTGACCAGTGGGCACAAGCAGCATTTGCTACAGTATTTTCCGGATGCCGTAACGAAAACATATACATTGAAGGAATATGTGCATAATGAAGAAGCCGTGACGGAGGATATTAAGGAATTGGACAGCCTCTACGCAGATGCTGAGTTAAGCATAGCTTTAGGTGGTGAACCCAACGCAACGGATCTACAACGAATGATTGAAATCCGCCAGCGTATCCCAAGCTTTGATATTTCTGATCCATTCGGGGGTACGCGTGAAGATTATGAGCTTACTGCTGCTGAGATTCGCACTTCGTTGTTTAGTTTATTAGATAAACTGGAATCCTTACGCCATTTGTAAATGGTTGATTTTCAGTCCGCTTTGCTTTAAGATGAAAGTACAACTAATCGGTTCCGGTGTAACTGGCGACAAATGTGGATCAAACCACGATGGAGCATCGGAATAAACGGCCGGTCGCCTGGGCAAAAGAGCAAATCCGCAGCTACCTGCGGACTGCTCTTTTTTGTTTAAATGAAGCTTGTTTAAAGCTTGAGGAGGTAGGGTGATGGACAAAGTTGTAGAGTTATCTTTAACTAAAGCTACTGTCACTGTGTTAAGGGAGTTGGCGGAAGCTGGAAACCTTGGATCTGGTAAAATTGTTGTCCTTGGAGTTAGCACTAGTGAGGTCGGTGGTGTCCGTATTGGAACCGGTGGTGCGCTTGAAGTCGCAGAGCAACTGCTTGAAGGGGCTCGTTTGGTCGCAGCGGAAAAAGGATTTCATCTCGTTTATCAGTGCTGCGAGCATTTGAATCGTGCGCTTGTAATGGAACGCTCTTTGCTAGAGTCGCTTGGGCTAAGTGAAGTTTCAGCTGTACCTATACCGGGCGCTGGCGGTTCGATGGCTGCGGCTGCCTATCGCTCTATGAAAGATCCTGTTCTGGCGGAAACAATAGAAGCGCATGCTGGTTTAGACATTGGTGAAACTCTAATAGGTATGCATTTGCGCCGTGTGGCGGTTCCTTTTCGCCCGACCTTACGGTACATTGGAGCAGCTAGAGTGAACGCGGCATGGACCAGACCTCCGCTTATTGGGGGCGAACGTGCGGTTTACCGTACTCTTGAACAGAGTGGTTCACAGGTTTGTGATTGATGAACTTAGATTTATGTTTTTGCAGAAACGTAGACCTAAAGCCTTTTCGTGGCGGGCAAATCGTTTCTATTTAAATCATATCTACACACACTAGGGAGGAAATAAGAACATGGAACAATTACGTAAGAGTGACCCGGCAGTACTGGAAGCAATGGAACTGGAACTGAAACGTCAGCGTGCCAATATTGAGCTTATTGCCTCAGAGAATATTGTTAGCGAAGCCGTAATGGAAGCCATGGGCTCAGTGCTTACGAACAAATATGCAGAAGGCTATCCAGGCAAACGGTATTATGGTGGCTGTGAAGATGTGGATATCGTTGAAAATCTGGCTCGTGATCGTGCAAAAGAATTGTTCGGTGCGGAACATGTCAACGTACAGCCTCACTCTGGAGCACAAGCGAATATGGCTGTATATCTCGCTGCACTTAACCCTGGCGACACGGTTCTTGGCATGAACTTGGCACATGGCGGACATTTAACGCATGGCAGTCCAGTAAATGCTTCAGGATTGCTCTATAACTTCGTAGCTTATGGTGTACAGGAAGATACTTTCCTAATTGATTATGACGAAGTACGCAAAGCAGCCTTCAAGCACCGTCCTAAGTTGATTGTTGCTGGTGCAAGTGCGTATCCGCGTATTATTGATTTCGAAAAACTTGGTGCTATCGCCAATGATGTCGGCGCATTGTTTATGGTAGATATGGCCCATATCGCAGGTCTTGTTGCTGCTGGTCTTCATCCGAGCCCAGTTCCTCATGCTCATTTCGTTACAACTACAACACATAAGACTTTACGCGGTCCTCGCGGAGGTATGATTATGTGCAGACAGCCATGGGCAGCTGCTATCGATAAAGCCGTATTCCCTGGTTCCCAAGGTGGACCGCTGATGCATGTCATTGCGTCAAAAGCAGTTGCATTCGGCGAAGCTTTGCTGCCATCCTTTAAGACTTATGCTGAGAATGTAGTGAAGAATGCAAATGTTCTCGCAGAAACACTGATTAGCGAAGGGGTTAACATTGTATCCGGTGGTACAGATAACCACTTGATGTTGCTTGATACACGTAACCTGAACATTACCGGAAAAGATGCGGAAAAAGTACTAGATTCCATCGGAATCACTGTGAATAAAAACGCAATTCCATTTGATCCTACAAGTCCTTTCGTAACAAGCGGTATTCGTATTGGTACACCTGCGGTCACTTCCCGTGGTATGGACGAGCAAGCTATGGTGGTTATTGGCCGCATTATAGCTAATGTCCTGAAGAATCCGAAGGATGAAGTGAAATTAGCTGAGTCAGCTCGTCAAGTTGCTGATTTGACGGACCAGTACCCACTTTATCCAGAACTGAAATACTAGTTCTTGTTCGTGTTCATTAATAAATCCGCCTCCGCCGAGTCCTGATTTTAGGGTTTGGTGGAGGTTTTTTTGTTGTTTATTGTTCACAATATTCCATGGATGAATTGATGGAAAAACATGAAATCAATCATGAAAGTTCATGGAACTTTCATAAACGATAGTGAAAAAAATGTGAATAGTATGAAAAACGCAAATTTACACAACCTAATCTAGGTTTTATTGCTGGAAAACCATTTGAATTTCCAATACTTACCTTTCTAAGCGAAGAAAATAGAAGGGAAGAGGCTCAGTGTGGATTCAAGTTCCTTTCTAGGTGAAATGCGGCGTTGGGAATGCTATAATAGACAGGATTTAGCCATAGAGAAGCAAAAGTGCTTTCTAGGGTTATAGACACGACTTACAATTACCGGAGGGAAAGTTAATGGGAAAATTGGTGATTTGCGATCATCCTTTAATTCAACACAAACTAACATTTATTCGCGACGTAAGAACAAACACGAAAGATTTCAGAGAGCATGTTGACGAAGTTGCCACATTGATGGCTTATGAGATTACACGTGACATTCCTCTAGAGACCATTACAGTACAAACACCGGTCACTGAAACGGAAAGTAAAGTGATTTCGGGAAGAATGCTTGGGCTTATCCCTATTCTTCGAGCCGGTCTAGGGATGCTTGAGGGCGTTCTGAAGCTTCTCCCTGCTGCTAAAGTAGGACATGTTGGCTTGTTCCGTGATCCGGACACGCTGCAACCGGTTGAGTATTACATCAAGCTTCCTACAGATGTACAGGAACGTGAGCTGATCGTAATTGATCCGATGCTAGCTACAGGAGGATCCGCGATTGCTGCTATTACCTCGCTGAAGAAGCGTGGCTGTACACAAATTAAAATGATGAACCTGATTGCGGCTCCGGAAGGTGTTGCTGCCGTTCAAGAAGCTCATCCGGATGTAGATATTTACGTAGCTGCGCTTGATTCTCATTTGAATGAACATGGATATATCGTCCCAGGACTTGGTGATGCTGGAGACCGTTTGTACGGAACTAAGTAAATAGTAATCCGTAATTGGTAATACGAAGGTTTTTGATTTTTTGATGAGAGGGTAGGGGTTATGTCCAAAATTAAAGTGATGACTATTTTCGGAGTGCGCCCCGAGGCGATCAAGATGGCTCCTTTAGTTCTTGAACTGAAGAAGCATCCTGAGCACATTGAGTCAATTGTATGTGTAACAGCACAGCACAGGGAGTTGCTCGATCAAGTGTTGGAAGTGTTCAATATCACTCCTGATTATGATCTGGATGTGATGAAGGACCGTCAGACGCTTAATGAGATTACTATTCGAGTGCTTGAAGGCTTGGAACCTGTACTCAGAGAGGTTAAACCTGATCTCGTATTGGTGCACGGGGACACATTAACGACGTTCCTTGCAAGTTACGCCTCTTTCCTGCAGCAAATTCAGGTTGGGCACGTAGAAGCAGGACTTCGGACATGGAACAAATTGTCTCCGTATCCTGAAGAAATGAACCGTCAGCTTACAGGTGTATTAGCAGACCTGCATTTCGCTCCAACGGATTGGTCAGCTAGTAATCTGAGACATGAGAACAAAAAAGAATCAAGTATTTATATCACAGGCAACACTGTAACCGATGTGTTTCAATATACCGTACAGCCTGATTACCGGCATCCTGTTTTGGATTTTGCTTCAGGAAAAAAACTAATTTTGATGACTGCTCACCGTAGAGAATCGCAAGGTGAACCTCATCGGAATATCTTCCGAGCTGTCAAAAGAATCGCTGATGAATTCGAAGATGTAGCCATTGTTTATCCTGTGCATCCGAGTCCTGCCGTTAAGGAACCTGCACATGAAATTTTGGGTGGACATCCGAGAATTAAGCTGATTGATCCGCTGGATGTCGTGGATTTGCATAATTTTTATCCGCATACCCACTTGATATTGACCGATTCTGGCGGTTTACAAGAGGAAGCTCCTTCATACGGAGTACCCGTACTTGTGCTTCGTGATACGACGGAGCGTCCTGAAGGGATAGACGCTGGAACGTTAGAACTTGTGGGCACGGACGAGGAGAAGGTGTATGAACGGACACATGCTCTTTTGACTGATAATGAGCTCTATCAGTCGATGAGTCGGGCCGCCAACCCGTACGGAGACGGCAAAGCCTCCCAACGAATTGTCAATGCGATTTTGCACCATTTTGGTATAAATAAGGAGCGTCCTGAAGAGTTTCACAGAATGTTCACAAAAAATAAATAATTTCATTTAAAGTAATATCTGATCTGATTAAAATCAACATACAGTGAAACTGTACGGTTTATATGGTTTTGGAACATTTTGCTGTGATTATTTTCATGTTTTCAAGGGTTTTTGGGCAATGTTCAATGAATTGACAAAGACTCCAGAAATTCAGTAAAATTAGTTGGGATTGTAGCCATGAAAGAACAAAATAGCAGGGACAGCTTGTTACAGACCGCGCTTATCATTGGAAGTGCAGGCACTATACTCGCCGCTTACATTGTTATTGGTTTTTTTGCGGCAAGGTGGCTGAAAGACTTGATGGAGGGGCCAAAATATTGGCTCGCTATTGGCACTATAACCGGAATGATTCTGGGAATTGTGAACGTCGTCCTGTTAATTAAAAAATTTTTGGGGGAGCAGAATGGATAATATGACTCCCATGATCAATACCGTCACTAGAGTTACGCTCGTTCTTATGGCAGGACTCTTAATGGGCTGGGCGCTTCATCATGAGACCAGGGATTTTACGCTGGGCATGACTCTGGGTCTGGTGGCGGGATTGGTAAACTTTCGTTATCTGGCCGTCAAGGTTCGACGGGTAACGCAGTCGATTGCGAGCAACGAAGGGAATGCCTTCAGCCTCGGTTTTGTTACACGGATTAGCTTCGCGATTTTGGTCACCATGTTCGCGGTCAAGATTGAGCATTTCTCCCTGGTAGCAACTATTACGGGCGTATTCATTCCTCAGCTTCTCGCCATTCCTGCGGGGATATATCTGAGTGTGAAGAACAAACTTTAACCAGATTAAAGAGAAAGGGGGATGATACTATGCATGAGATGCCGAAAATCTTTGTCGGGGGAATACCGATAGATATATCAGCCGTATTGATGCTTCTGATCAGTTGTACAGTAGTATTTGTGCTGGTTATGCTGTCGGTTCGTAAGCTTTCGGTTGAGAATCCATCTAAGCTTCAGAATTTTATGGAATGGGTTGTAGAATTTGTAGAGGGTGTCATAAGCAGTGCCATGGACCTGAAGAAAGGAAAACCTTACATATCTTTGGGGCTAACGTTGATTCTGTTTATCTTTGTTTCCAACCTTCTTGGATTGCCTTTCTCAGTTGTAACTGAAGCACATGGACCTGTAACCGTGTTTGGCCATGTGATTGAAGCAACCAGAAACTTGGCGCATGGTGATCATGTTGAGATCTTATGGTACAAGTCGCCGACTGCTGACATTAATATCACTGCAGGATTGGCAATTATTGTGTTTATACTGATGAACTTCCTGGGCATTAAGCTCAACGGAAAGCATTATTTCAAACACTATATTGAGCCGTTTCCAATCTTTTTGCCACTGAACATTATCGAGAACCTGGCAAAACCAGTAGCTCTGGCTATTCGTCTATTTGCTAACATTTTTGCCGGAGAAGTACTGATTACAGTCATTTTGAAGCTGGGGATTCTCAGTATTCCGTTCCTGGCTGTATGGCAAGGCTTCAGTATTTTCGTCGGGGCACTACAGGCGTTTATCTTTACGATTCTGACGATGGTTTATATCGCACAGATGACGATTCACGAAGAAGAAGCACATTAATGAACTGCTGCGAAGAGAACGGCTATCGTCTGATTTTCTTTCGCGGGAGATATCTTATATCATTAAACACATTATGAACCAAAATTAAAGGAGGATATTTACAAATGGAATATTTAGCAGCAGCAATAGCGGTTGGTTTGGGTGCACTTGGTGCAGGTCTTGGTAATGGTATGATCGTTAGTAGAACAGTTGAGTCCATCGCTCGTCAACCAGAAGCTCGTAATGCGCTTCAAACAACAATGTTTATCGGTGTAGGTATCGTCGAAGTTATTCCGTTGGCAGCAACAGTTATCGCATTCCTAATCATGTTTTCATCTTAATAAACCGTATTTACGGTTTGGCGGGGACGGCCGATGCCATCCGCGCCTTACTTTTGTATACGTCCGCATGACGCGGTAATGGAAGGGAGTGACCTCAGTGGAAATTGTTTGGACAAACATCTTATTTTCAATTGTAGCCTTTGGGATTCTATATTTCTTGCTCAGTAAGTATGCGTTCAGCAAACTGTTCGCAGTTATGGAGAAACGCCGTGAGCTAGTAATGCAGCAAATGGATGAAGCTGCGAAGACTAGAGAGCAAGCGGTCGCGTATGTGGAAGAGCAGAAGCAGGCGCTGAACAGTGCACGCCAGGAAGCTCAACAGATTATTCAACAATCGCAAATTACTAGCAATCAACAGGTAGAACAAGCTTTGGCTCAAGCTAAAGTTGAAGCTGCACGCGTCAAAGAAGAGGCCGTGCGCGATATCGAGAACGAGAAGAATAAAGCAGTGGAAGAGTTGCGCAGCGAAATTGGAACGGCATCTGTTCGTATTGCTTCTAAACTTCTTAAAAAAGAAGTTAGTGCTAGCAGTGAGCAGGAGCAGCTTGTGAACCAATACCTCAATGAGGTAGGAGGCCGATCATGAGCCGCGATACGGTAGTTGCCAAGCGCTACGCTAAGGCATTGTACAGTGCAGCGGTAGAGAAGGGGATTACCCTTGAAGTAGAAGAACAGCTCAAGGCAGTGGTCGAAGTATTACATTCAGACCAAGAGGTACAGCGGTTTATTCTTGCACCACGTATCTCGGAGTCCGACAAGCTGAAAGTGCTGCGCGCAGCACTTCAAGATAAGCTCTCTCCTATTGTAATGAACATTGTAGAACTGTTAGTAGAGCGAGGCAGAACCGATATTTTTGCCGAACTGCTGGATACGTATATCAAGATTGAAGGAGACGCTCTTGGCATTGGTGATGCTAAGGTATACTCCGTTTATTCTTTAAGTGAAGAAGAACAAGCGGCTGTAGCTGCAGAATTCGGCCAGCTCGTAAACCGTAAAATTCGGGTTACGAATGTGGTCGATCCAAGCCTGCTGGGAGGACTGAAGGTTTATATCGGCGATACGCTGTATGACGGCAGTCTTTCTAGTAAATTGGAACGTCTCGAGAAATCCTTTAATGATAAGCATAGAAGATAGGGGTGAGGATATTGGGCATCAGACCTGAAGAGATCAGCACTTTGATCAAAAGTCAAATTGAGCAATATAAAGCCGATATCGAAGTTGCCGAAGTGGGCACCGTCATTCAAGTCGGAGACGGTATCGCTCGTGTCTACGGTCTGGAAAACGCAATGGCAGGCGAGTTGCTAGAGTTCTCCAACGGTGTAGTGGGCATGGCGCTCAATCTGGAAGAAAGCAACGTCGGTGTTGTTATTCTGGGTGAGTACAAGGAAATTCGTGAAGGCGATCAAGTAAAACGTACTGGACAAATCATGCAAGTTCCAGTTGGAGAGGCCCTTCTGGGTCGTGTTGTTAACGCACTCGGTATGCCGCTTGACGGTAAAGGCCCAATTCAAACGACGGAGTTCCGTCCGGTTGAGAATAACGCTCCTGGTGTTATCGACCGTAAATCGGTTCATGAGCCAATGCAAACTGGCCTTAAAGCGATTGATGCGATGGTACCAATTGGTCGTGGACAACGCGAACTTATCATTGGTGACCGTCAAACAGGTAAGACTGCAATCGCAATCGATGCGATTATCAACCAAAAAGGCAACGGAATGAAATGTATTTATGTTGCCATTGGACAAAAACAATCAACAGTAGCACAGGTTGTAGAAACTCTCCGCCGTCATGGCGCGTTGGAATATACAATCGTTGTAACTGCTTCGGCTTCAGAGCCATCCCCACTATTGTATATTGCTCCATACGCAGGTTGCGCAATGGGCGAGTACTTTATGTACAAGGGCGAACACGTACTGATCATTTATGATGACCTTTCAAAACAAGCTTCGGCTTATCGCGAATTGTCCTTGCTGCTTCGTCGTCCACCGGGTCGTGAAGCGTTCCCTGGTGACGTGTTCTACTTGCACTCCCGTCTTTTGGAACGTGCGGCTAAGCTTAGTGATGAGCTTGGTGGTGGTTCATTAACCGCGCTTCCGTTCATCGAAACACAAGCATCTGACGTATCGGCTTACATTCCTACGAACGTAATCTCGATTACAGATGGTCAAATCTTCCTTGAATCCGATCTGTTCTACTCTGGTCAACGTCCGGCGATCAACGTCGGTATCTCCGTTTCCCGTGTAGGGGGCTCCGCTCAGATTAAAGCGATGAAGAAGGTAGCTGGCTCGCTCCGTTTGGATCTTGCTCAATATCGTGAACTTCAAGCTTTCTCACAGTTCGGCTCAGATCTTGATAAATCTACGCTTGCTCGTCTGAATCGCGGAGCACGTATGATGGAAGTTCTGAAACAAGGTGTAAATCAGCCGTTGTCTGTTGAGCATCAAGTGCTTAGCTTGTACACAGCTGTAAAAGGATACTTGGATGATATTCCTGTTAAAGACGTAAAACGTTTTGAAAAGGAATTCCTTGCTTACATGGATAGCAGTGCTGCTGAAGTTGCTCAATCCATCAGAGATACCAAGGATTTGACAGCAGATAACGAAGCCGCTCTTAAAGCAGCAATTGATAAATTTAAAAGAGGCTTTGCTACTAGCTAATATAGATCGTACCTAAACGAATCTTACTAAGTGAGCTTTGGCTCTGCCGAAGCTCAGGCTATTACTTATAAAGTTGGCTTTGAATTCGTCAAAGCTAAGAAGATGCTTACGAAGTTAGCTTTGACTTCGTCAAAGCCAAGAAGATGCTTACGAAGTTAGCTTTGACTTCGTCAAAGCTTTAAGGTGGTGAAATCATGGCAAGAAGCATGCGTGATATTAAACGTCAAATTAAGAGTGTTCAAAACACAAGACAGATCACAAAAGCGATGGAAATGGTAGCCGCCTCCAAGCTGAGAAAAGCCCAGGAGAAGGCAATTGCCGCCCGTCCTTATGCTGAGAAGCTGAAAGAGGTTGTATCGAGCATTGCTGCTGGTACAGAAGGCGTTCAGCATCCCATGCTGGTCAGTCGCCCTGTGAAAAAAACTGGTTATCTTATCGTGACCTCTGATAGAGGGCTTGCGGGAGGATACAACGCTAATATTTTACGTAAGGTGACGATGCTCATCGCGGAAAGACATAAATCCAAAGATGAGTACGCCTTGTTCGTAATCGGTCGTAAAGGCCGTGACTTCTTACGCCGCCGTGAATATCCGATTGTACAGGAAGTTACTGAGCTATCGGATGCGCCGAAATTTGCTGATATTAAGTCTATTGCTAATTCGGCAGTACAACAGTTTGTAGATGGTACGTATGATGAGTTGTACGTTTGTTACAACCAATTCGTCAATGCGATTACCCAGATCCCAACCGTTGATCGACTGTTGCCAATGGAAGGCGTAGGAAATCATGAGCAACATGAAGCGACTGCAAATTACGAATATGAACCTTCACCAGAAGGCGTACTCGAAGTACTACTTCCGAAATACGCCGAAACTTTGATTTATAGCGCAATTCTGGATGGCAAGGCCAGTGAGCTGGGTGCGAAAATGACAGCGATGGGCAGTGCAACAAAGAACGCGTCGAAAATGATCGGAGAACTTACCCTTACGTACAACCGTGCCCGTCAGGCGGCAATTACGCAGGAAATTACCGAGATCGTGGCCGGAGCGAACGCTCAGTCTTAAAAATACAAGAACAGTTAAGCAGCGTGCTTGACTAGCCTTGTATTTTACGAGAAACAGTGCCGCATGGAGCGATACATAGTATCGCCCGCTTCTGGAGTATGGCTCCTTAAGAACGGCACTGCAGTTCTTCTTAAAATATAAGAAAGTATAGGTTTTACACTATACAAAACACTTATATTTCTACGGGAAACGGTTGTCATCTTTATATGACGACAACGTCGTTTCTTCTTGATGTAATAGCTTTCGAGGAGGGAAATGAAGATGAACAAAGGACGCGTTGTAAGCATTATGGGTCCGGTTGTCGATATTGAATTTGAACGCGGCCAATTGCCCGAGATATTCAACGCTATCAAAATTGAAACCGTCTTGGACAATGGTCGCCAGATTAACCTAACACTTGAGGTTTCCAATCACTTGGGAGACAATTTGGTACGTTGTATCGCGATGTCTTCTACAGATGGTCTGGTTCGCGGACTGGATGCGATTGACCAAGGTGGTCCTATTTCGGTTCCTGTAGGGGAAGCGACATTAGGCCGGGTATTTAACGTACTTGGAAATCCAATTGATAACGCTGGTGAAGTTGTTGCTGAAATAAAGAACCCGATTCACCGTTTGGCTCCGACATTTGATGAATTGTCGACACAAGCCGAAATTTTGGAAACGGGTATTAAAGTTATCGACTTGCTTGCACCTTACGCTAAGGGCGGTAAAGTTGGTCTGTTCGGCGGAGCCGGTGTAGGTAAAACAGTAACGATTCAAGAATTGATTAATAACATTGCCCAAGAACATGGCGGTATTTCCGTATTCGCGGGTGTGGGTGAACGTACTCGTGAAGGTAATGACCTTTATCACGAAATGACGGACTCCGGCGTTATTAAGAAAACAGCAATGGTGTTCGGACAAATGAATGAGCCCCCAGGCGCGCGTCTACGCGTAGCTTTGACCGGTCTTACTATGGCGGAGTATTTCCGTGATGTAGAAGGTCGCGATACGCTGCTCTTTATCGATAATATATTCCGCTTTACCCAAGCGGGTTCCGAAGTATCCGCTCTTCTCGGACGTATGCCGTCCGCGGTAGGTTACCAACCAACCCTGGCTACTGAAATGGGTCAGTTGCAAGAGCGTATCACTTCTACCAAAAAAGGCTCCGTTACTTCCATTCAAGCAATCTACGTACCAGCGGATGACTACACTGACCCTGCTCCGGCAACGGCGTTTGCTCACTTGGATGCAACAACCAACCTTGAGCGTAAGATTTCCGAGAAGGGGATTTTCCCAGCGGTTGATCCACTGGCTTCCAGCTCCCGTCTGCTAGCTCCGGAAATTGTTGGTGAAGAGCATTACAATGTGGCACAAGGTGTTAAACAATTGCTGCAACGTTATACCGAACTTCAAGACATCATTGCCATTTTGGGTATGGATGAATTGAGTGAGGATGATAAGGTTATCGTAGCCCGTGCTCGTAAAGTTGAGCGGTTCCTGTCACAGCCTTTCCACGTAGCTGAACAGTTTACCGGCTTTAAGGGTAAATACGTGCCAATCAAAGAAACAGTACGTAGCTTTAAGGAAATCCTGGATGGTAAGCATGATGATCTTCCAGAAGCAGCGTTCCTTTTTGTGGGTACAATCGAAGAAGCGGTTGAAAAAGCGAAATCGATGTAACACTGAGCTTAGTGAATGCTTTCGAAGCGAGCTTTACTTCGTAAAGCTAAGTGTATGCTTTCGATGAGAGCTTTACTTCGTAAAGCTTTAAGGAGGAATGGAAGTGAATACCTTTTTGTTGGAAATTGTCACGCCGGAGCATCTCGTCTATTCTAAACAAGTGAATAGCTTGACAGTACGGGGAGTCGAAGGCGAGTTGGGTATTTTGCCGGGACACATTCCGCTTGTGACTCCACTTCAGGTTGCTCCGTTATCCGTCAAATCGGACGGTGTTACGATCTCCATCGCCGTTCATGGCGGTTTCGTTGAAGTGCATAAGGACAAAGTAACAGTGCTGGCCGAAAGTGCCGAGCTGCCAACCGATATTGATGTTGAACGCGCCGAAGCTGCTAGAGAACGCGCTCAGCGCCGTCTCCAGACTCGTAGCAAACAAGATGATATCGATCACCGCCGTGCGGAGTTGGCGCTGCAACGCGCTGTTACACGGATTAAAGTGTCCACTGGTAAAGGACAGCAGTAGGATATAAGCGGTCAAGCTCTAAGCTTGACTGCTTTTTTTGTTATATTAATCTATGTAGTAAATGTTAGGATTTATTCATTTTCTTGGATATTTGCATTGAATTGTTTAAAAATTTGTAAAAGTACTGGATTCTTTTGCCCTGCGCAAGTATGATATAAGAGTCGATTTCCGAGTAATACGAACACGGAGGGTTAGCATGGGGGATATATTGTCCAATGGATGGTCTAGTGCCGCTGGAACCAGCAGCATGATCTCAATGATTGTTTCTTTGCTCAGTGTTGTATTATCTTGGTGGGCATTGCAGAACCTTAAGCTGGATTTGGTCATAAGATATCCTAAGAGTCCTCAAGGAAGGCTGCTGCACTTGCTTCTGGCTATTGTACTTGGTCGTTTTGTTGCAGGATTCTTTCTGGATTACCTTAGCTGGAGTGGGATGATCCGCTATATGTTTTAGGAATATGTAGTTTGGTTATAAGTGTCATAGGTCGCAATGGTCAAAAAGTGTCGAATAATAAGGTTTTATTATGTCAACACTGAACTTTAAGGAACATGCCCGGCTAAATGGGCGTATTGATGGAGTATGCGAATTTTTTTGCAATTACTTTTAATCAAAAAAATAATTTAAGAAATAATGGACGCGGAGGGAAACCGAAAATGAGCAAATTTATCGTCCGCGGTGGCAACAGATTGACCGGGAGCGTGAAAGTTAGCGGCGCAAAAAATTCCGTATTACCGATCATAGCCGCCTCTCTATTGGCAGAAGAAGGAGTAAGCGTCATTGTGGACGCACCTCCGCTTGATGATGTAATGACGATCTCAAAAATGTTGGAATCTTTGGGTGCAGGGGTTACATATCAAAACGATATTATCCAGGTGGATGCTACAAACATCACTTCCTGTGAAGCACCTTATGAATGGGTACGGAAAATGCGGGCATCTTTTTTAGTCATGGGCCCACTGTTATCACGGCTTGGTCATACAAGAATTTCTTTGCCTGGCGGCTGCGCCATTGGCACACGACCGATTGATCAGCATTTGAAAGGATTTGAAGCGCTTGGTGCGGAGATTAGTCTCGGCCAGGGCTATATTGAAGCGAAAAGTAACGGTCGCCTGCGCGGAGCCAAAGTGTATTTGGATGTAGCTAGCGTGGGTGCGACCGAAAATATAATGATGGCAGCGGCACTCGCCGAAGGTGTGACTGTGATTGAGAATGCGGCTAAGGAGCCTGAAATTGTCGACCTGGCCAATTATTTGAATGGTATGGGCGGAATCGTGCGCGGTGCGGGAACAGGTGTTATCCGTATCGAAGGTGTAGAACGTCTGCATGGTGTTAAACATCATGTGATTCCTGACCGTATTGAAGCCGGTACCTATATGGCTGCCGCAGCAATTACAGGTGGGGACGTATATGTGGAAGGTGCAATCGCTGATCACTTGGGACCTGTTATTGCTAAGATGGAAGAGATGGGCGTGACCATCATTCCTGATGAGAATGGGGTTCGTGTAATTAGTGACAAACCTCTTAAAGCTGTTGATTTGAAGACTTTGCCGTATCCAGGCTTTCCAACGGATATGCAGTCACAAATGATGGCATTATTGCTGCGCTCTGAAGGAACCAGTGTCGTCACGGAAACTGTATTCGAGAACCGGTTCATGCATGTGGATGAATTCCATAACATGAATGCTGAGATTAAGATCGAAGGTCGCTCAGCAATCGTTACAGGTAATGCGCAATTGGTCGGAGCCAAAGTTTGTGCTACGGATTTACGTGCGGGAGCTGCGCTTATTTTGGCAGGTCTTGTTGCTGAAGGAACTACTGAGGTAAGCGGAACTCATCATATCGACCGTGGATATGTACATTTGGCTGAGAAGCTGTCTGGACTAGGTGCGGAAATATGGCGTATCTCCATGGAAGACACAGCCGCGCAAACGGCGAAGGACGAAACTCTTAAACCAGAAGTCGCCAAAAGCCAATTAAGCAAAAGCGATGAGGTTAAACCTCGCTTTCAGGTTCAAGCAACTTGGGTATAATATCAGTCATTAGGTGAGAGCAGGCTGCAGCGATGCGGCCTGTTCTTTTTTAAAATATAAGAGTTTATATGTTCTACGCTATAAATTATCCTTATATTTCTCGCATAAACGCTTACCGTCCTTATAGGGACACCGAAGGCGTTTTTGCTTGTATTATTAGAAAGTAAACCTGAATCCTCATCTAATGGGGATTTTTTTCGTTTGTAATTTTTTAACGCGGGGCATAGTGATAGATACGAGAAAGCTACTCTCTTTCTCTCAAATATTGTTCTAGTAGTTGCTGTAAATTCATATCTATAAGAATCAACAGCGACTCACGGAAGGAGCCATAGAGATGAAAGATTTCCGCTACTTGCGACGTAACAAGTCAACGCGCTGGCACTCGCGTCCCCTTGCTCCCCGGCTCAGGCGCCTCGGTCCCGTCGCCTGGCTCGCAGCGCCTATCCTGGCGGCGCTGCTGATTCCACTGGCGGTTATCCCGCTGCACCGGGGACAACCGGCGCCTCCGGCCTTGCCGACGGCCACGGCCGCACCAGCCGCACCGGCGGGGCCGGAGGCGGCTGCGCAGGAAGTGCCGCAGCCGAAGGTCTCCGTCTATTTGTCGCGTAGCGGACAAATAGAGACGTTGCCGCTGGAGGAATACGTCAGCGGCGTGCTTGCGGCCGAGATGCCGGCCAGCTTTGAGCTTGAAGCGCTCAAAGCGCAGGCCGTAGCGGCCCGCACCTTTATCCTTCGCCGCCTGCTGGCTGGCGACAGAAGCGGCGTCCCCGTTCCGGGGGCGGATGTAACAGATACGGTAAGCCATCAGGCTTACGTATCTAAGGACACGCTGGAACGGAAGTGGAAGCTCGGCGGAAGAAGCGCCGACCTCGCAAAGCTTCAGCGCGCGGTCCTTGAAACGCGCGGTGTCATTATGACCTATAAAGGGCAGCCGATTACGGCCTCCTTTTTCGCCTCCAGTGGAGGATATACCGAGAACTCGGAAGAATACTGGAATGCAGCGATTCCCTATCTGCGCAGTGTAACTAGTCCTTGGGAGAAAGAGATTACCCCAAACTATGCGGTGACATCTACATTCACCATCTCGGAAATACTTACTAGACTTGGGCTAAACGACAGAGTAATTCCTGCTTCAAAAAATACTACCCAATCAGGCATGACAAAAAATATCTCTACCTCCTCTGAATTGCCGGTAGAAGTGTTGTCTCTTACCACTGGACATCGGGTTAAGGAAATCTCTATTGGAGGTACTATTTTTACTGGAAGAGAAGTGCGAGAGAAGCTAGGGTTACGTTCCAGCCAATTCAGTTGGGGTAGAAAAGGGAATAAAGTCTATATAACTACCTTCGGAAATGGGCATGGTGTGGGAATGAGTCAGTGGGGAGCAAATGGGATGGCGAAGGAAGGCGAAACGGCTACTCAAATTCTCAAACACTATTACAGTGGTATCTCTTTTACGCAAATCTCAACTCTTCTGAAAAAATAACTTGAAAGATACGTATAAAAGATAGAAGCCCGGTAACACTGGTTACTGAGGTGATAACCATATGAATGAACAAGACAAAAACAAAACAAACCATGATGAATCTCTCAAAAAATCACAGGGAGATTTAGGTGCTAAGCCTTCTTCATGGAGCAAGATGTTATCTAAACGTTGGGTGTTCCCAGCAGTCTACACGGCGGCAGCGGCAATTATACTAACCTTGGTGTGGGTCTATCAGGATGCCGGCCAAAAACCGCTGGGCCAGGACACCGCCGCCACATCACAACAAGTAGGAGCTTCGACTAACGAAGC
This sequence comes from Paenibacillus pseudetheri, assembly GCF_924513355.1. NCBI lineage: Bacteria > Bacillati > Bacillota > Bacilli > Caryophanales > Paenibacillaceae > Paenibacillus > Paenibacillus pseudetheri. The sequence continues at coordinate 124,242 of NZ_CAKMAB010000002.1, read as the reverse complement.
TGGTACTGCAAACAGTAATCCAGATGCCCTTGAAGTTCTTGCTTCAGCGGAAAGCTTGGTTTGGCCAGTAGCTAATCCAGGTGAAGTAGAAGTGGTCAAACCGTATTATGATGAGAATGGTACAGAGGACAATCATGTTGCCGCAATGGTGCAGTATAACGACAAATTTATTCCTAATGTCGGTATCGATCTTGCCCGTGAAGACAACAATACGTTCGACGTCAAAGCAGCGCTTAGCGGTGAAGTTACTAGAGTGGACGATGTTGCAGTGTTAGGTAAGGTCATTGAGATTACCCATCAAGGTAATATGAAGACCGTGTACCAAAGTCTTGGCGACACGAAAGTTAAAAAAGGCGATGTTGTGAAGCAAGGAGATACGCTTGCAACCGCAGGTCGCAGTGAGATCGAGAAGGACCTTGGCAATCATGTACACTTTGAAGTGTATAAGGATGGCAACGTAGTTAATCCATCTGAGTTACTGCCAGGTCGATAAGAATATCTACTGCAGGGGGCTAACGCCCCCTGTTATGCTTGTGTGTAAATAAGGCTCTTCGTAAGCAGCGTGCTTATAAAGAGCCTTATTTTTATATGAGAAACGGTTGTTGTCTTTAAAGGACTAACGACGTTCCGTCTTGCTAATAACAAGGCTTCTTGGGTTGTCCATTAAATAAAATGAGCCCTCATAGGCTTGTCATGTCTTGAAAGCGCGAATATATAAGCCCGCCCCTCATATAATGTACCAAACTATCCACAGTTGGGAGGCGGGAGCGTGCACGATTACATCAAGGAACGTACGATCAAAATCGGACGCTGCATCGTGGAAACCAGGCATACAGTCCGGACCATAGCCAAAGAATTTGGCGTTTCAAAGAGCACGGTGCACAAAGACTTGACGGAGCGTCTGCCAGAGATCAACCCTGATCTGGCCGATCAGGTGAAGCACATTCTTGAATATCACAAATCCATCCGACATCTTCGGGGGGGAGAAGCCACAAAAATTAAATATAAAAAAACGACGGGGAAAAAACGTGAGGTTGCTGTAGCATCAAAGACATGAGATTTTCGGAAATTTAAGGAAATATTGAGCTTTAAAACATTGTGTAGTTCCCCTAAAGTATGTTATTTTTAAATTTAGTACTAACTGCTGTTTTTTCAATTAAAATAACACTTTGGGGGCTCTTTCATTATGTTTAGCAAGGATATCGGAATCGACCTCGGCACGGCCAATGTGCTCATACATGTTAAGGGAAGGGGAGTCGTTCTGGATGAACCTTCCGTGGTCACACTTGAAAGTGATACGAAGAGAGTCCTTGCGGTGGGAGAACAGGCACGTCGCATGGTTGGGCGTACACCCGGAAATATAACAACTATCCGTCCTTTACGGGATGGTGTCATTGCAGATTTTGAAGTCACGGAAATGATGCTGAAGTATTTTATCGACCGTGTTGGCGGTCGCACCTGGTATTCACGGCCTCGCATTCTGATATGCGCCCCTACAAATATTACATCTGTAGAACAAAAGTCCATTCGGGAAGCGGCAGAACGTAGTGGGGCTAAGGAAGTATTTATGGAAGAAGAGCCAAAGGCCGCTGCGATTGGAGCGGGAATGGACATTTATCAGCCAAGTGGAAACATGGTCGTCGATATCGGTGGCGGAACGACAGATGTAGCCGTACTTTCTATGGGCGACGTCGTTACCGCTTCTTCGATTAAAGTCGCTGGAGACAAGTTCGATGAGGCCATTTTAAGATATATTAAACAAAAGTATAAATTGTTGATCGGTGAACGGACAGCAGAGGATATTAAGGTTACTATTGGTACGGTTCGACCTGGTTTGATGAAGTCCGAAATGGATATTCGTGGCCGGGACATGGTAAGCGGACTTCCCCAAACGCTCACTATTACGGCGGCTGAGGTTAAGGATGCATTATGGGATCCGGTTTCTTCCATTGTGGCTGCAGCAAAATCGGTACTGGAGCGTACACCACCAGAATTGTCTGCGGACATTATTGACCGGGGTGTTGTTCTTACTGGTGGAGGCGCTTTGCTTAACGGATTGGACGAGCTGCTCTCAGAAGAATTACATGTACCTGTCTGGGTAGCGGAAGACCCTATGCATTGTGTAGTAAAGGGAACAGGGATTATGCTGGATAATTTGGACAAGGTCGTTAAGAAAAAGTTCTAAGCAGCCGATATAAAAAGTAGCATTAGATTCGGAAGGAGACTACCTTCATGATAAGAGGATTATATACGGCTGCTGCAGGTATGGTTACGCAGCAACGTAGACACGATACGGCAACACAGAACATCGCTAACTTAAATACAACGGGATACAAGCAGGTTGATAGTGTTAATCATGCTTTTCCGGATGTCTTGATCTCGGCTATGATTAATGGCAATACCGCGCCGGTGGGGCGTCTTAACACGGGGGTTTTTGCAGAACAGTCGATATCCCAATATTTACAGGGTGATTTAAGGGAGAGCGGCAAGTCTATGGATTTTGCTTTATCTACGGATTTGCAAGTCGCCGACCCTGTGACGGGTCAAAATATAGCTTTTGATGGTTCGGGGAAATATGTGAGTGCTGATGGTGAGGTTATTTACCGTCCACAGGCCTTCTTTACCGTTCAGGATGCTGAGGGTAATAACTTATTTACTCGAAATGGAAGCTTCACAGTAAATGCGGCTACGGGAGAAGTGTTGAGCAGTGGAGGCTTCAAGGTTCTGGATTCCACTGGCAAGCCTCTTGTCTTGACAGGAAATCAGGACACCCTTAAAGTGGACGGGCAGGGTAATGTACTAAATCCAGAAACAGGACTTCCGACAGGGACCAAGATTGGTGTGAGTGTAGTTACAAAGCCACAGGAGCTTGTGCGTGATGGTAAAGGTGTGTTTCACGCTGATGATATAGCGGCGGCGGACATTCGTTACTCCAATGCAACTGATAATTTACAGGTGCGTCAAGGGTATTTAGAGGGCTCCAATGTTGACCCTACTCAGGTTACTGTAGATTTGAATGCCGCATACCGGGCATATGAAGCGAACCAAAAGATCGTCCAATACTATGATAGCAGCTTGCAGAAGGCTGTAACTGAAGTCGGCAGGGTATAAGCGCTGCTTATGAAATGGGTTTTACAGGTAAAGCTTATAGGAGGTTTGATCTATGAACAACTCAACGATTAGTGCAGCAGTCTCCATGTCGAGCCTTCAGCAGCGGCTTGATATTATAGCGGATAATCTAGCCAATATGGATACAAATGGATATAAGAGCAAGAAAGGCTCCTTTGAGGATGTGCTGACTCGTGTACAGCAGCAATCGGATGACTATGATCAGCCGGGCCGTGCTACACCTCTAGGTTTTAATATCGGTTTTGGGACTTATGTGCCTTCGATTACGACCAATTGGGAAGAAGGCCCCCTTAAAGAAACAGGTAATCCAACCGATTTGGCGCTTCAGGGTAATGGGCTGTTTGGAGTTCAGGTCAATGGAACTACAGCTTATACAAGACAAGGTGACTTTCACTTTACGCCTGACACCACCGATGCAAAGAAGATGGTCCTTGTAGATAATACGGGGAATCCGGTGCTGAATACAGCAGGTAATCCGATAACGGTCCCTGTGGGCGTGAATGCAGCTATCGATGAATCCGGTCGTGTATTAACGAAACAGTCAGAGAATGGACCTGTTCGGGTAGCAGGTACTATAATGATTGTAGAACCTAAGACACAGAATGCTTTAAAGGCAGTGGACGGAAATTTCTATATGCTTGCCGATGGAGTTACAGCACAGCAGGCTTTTGTACAAAGAGCGGCAGGTGAGGCGTCTGGAATTGGAGTACGCTCAGGATGGCTGGAGCAGTCAAATGTCGATATGACCACAGAAATGACAGAAATGATGCAGATTCAACGTACGTATCAACTCGCAGCTCGGGCGCTTTCTTCCAGTGATCAGATGCTAGGTCTGGCCAATAACATGCGCGGGTAGAGGTGAAGGAATGGAACGTCAGAAAAAGGTGAAGTCGGAAGACAAACCAGAAGACAAGAAAGAGGCGAAGCGGCGAGGATTATCAAAATGGGCACTCATCCAGTGGATTCTTATTCCTTTGCTTCTCGTAGCTGCACTTGGAGGCGGGCTGGTTGTCGGTTACGTTGTCCTTGGCAAAAAAGAGTTTAGCGATGTTCTACAATGGAGCACGTGGAGACATGTCTATGATTTGGTTTTTGCTCCATAATTTAAGATGATAACGACTCCCTTCTTGTTTAAGGGAGTTTTCTTTTTTATACGGATAAATGTATAATGGTGGGGGGCCTCGGGCAGCAAAAAGGGCCCTCTCCGCCATGCTATCGCATCCGGTGGAGAAAGCCCCTTATCTCAACCTCCACTTCTGCAGGTGGTGAAGGATATATATAGTTTTTACCGAAGCTGCCTAAATTTATGCAGTTCGGCGAAGAATAAATGAAATAACATCCGAGAGGAGTTTTGTTAATAATGCTGGATATCAACCAAATTCAAGAAATCATCCCCCATCGGCCTCCATTTCTGCTGGTGGACAAAATCACTGAGATTGAAATGGGGAAGCGAGCTGTTGGCATTAAAAATGTAACGATCAACGAACCTTTCTTCGCAGGTCATTTTCCGGGTTATCCTGTAATGCCAGGCGTACTGATTACAGAAGCTCTTGCACAAGTTGGTGCGGTTGCTATTCTAGGGGTAGAAGCGAATCGCGGTCGGATTGGCTTTTTAGCCGGGCTCGATGGATTCCGTTTCCGTGGTCAAGTCGTACCGGGAGATACGCTCACTCTTGAAGTGGAGATTACTCGCCTTAAGGGCAGTATTGGAAAAGGACAAGCTACTGCGTCGGTTGAGGGGAAAGTTGTTGCCTCTGGGGAAATTATGTTTGCGCTGAGCTAATATTAATTTTCAAAATAAATATTATACATGGAGAAGGAGAGATTCTTAATGACTCAATTAAGCCCAAAAGCGGCAGAAACCTTATCTCGTTGGCTGGAGAACGCCTCTGTTGATGAGTCTACGAAGGCGGAGCTGCGCGCTCTGGAGAACGAGCCACAGGAGCTCGAGGAACGATTTTATAGAGACCTAGAATTCGGAACAGGTGGTCTACGCGGTGTAATTGGTGCGGGTAGTAATCGTATCAATCGTTATACGGTAGGTAGAGCTACACAAGGTTTCGCTAAATATATTCTGGAGACGCATACTGGAGAAGGAAGACCTTCTGTTGTTATCGCTCATGACTCCCGCCGTTTCTCACCTGAATTCACACTTGAGGCTGCTCTTGTATTGGCTGCTAATGGCATTGAGGCTCATTTATTCACTTCTCTGCGTTCAACACCCCAATTGTCGTTCAGCGTGCGGCATTTGAAGGCAACGGGTGGTATTGTTATTACTGCAAGTCATAATCCGCCTGAATATAACGGGTATAAGGTTTATAATTCTGAAGGTGGACAGCTTGTCCCTGACGAAGCCGAAAAGGTCATTTCTTACATATTAGGGGTTGACACTTTTGATGGAGTGAAGCGGATTTCCCAAGAAGAAGCGGAGCGTCAAGGTCTGCTGCACTGGCTTGGTGAGAAGGATGACGAAGTTTTTACCGATACTGTCGCTGCGGTTAGTCTTGCAAGTGAGGAGATCGCCTATACGCTTGGAAAAGACTTCAAAATCGTATACACCCCGCTACATGGTACTGGTAACCTGCCAGTTCGTCGTGTGCTTGAGAAAATAGGTTTCACACAGGTGCATGTTGTGCCTGAGCAAGAACAACCAGATTCCGAATTTTCCACTGTAAAATCACCGAACCCAGAAGAACGCGAAGCCTTTACACTGGCTATGAAGCTGGGCGAAGAGTTGAGTGCAGACCTTTTAATTGGCACAGATCCCGATGCAGACCGTATGGGTGCAGTAGTTCGTGACAATGAAGGTAAATTTGTTGTTTTATCAGGCAATCAATCCGGAGCTTTGATGATTCATTATTATTTGAGCCGTTTACAGGAACAAGGTAAGTTACCTAGCAATGGTGCAGTTGTGAAGACTATCGTGACGAGCGAGATGGGGGCAGCTGTAGCCTCTCATTATGGTGCAACTGTATTTAATACGCTAACGGGATTCAAATATATTGGGGAAAAAATGACTCAATTCGAACAATCCGGAGATTACACATATCTTTTCGGTTATGAAGAAAGCTATGGTTATCTTGCAGGTAACTATGCTCGTGATAAGGACGCCGTTCTTGCGGCTATGTTGATCGCTGAAGCAGGTGCTTATTACAAAGCTCAAGGCAAAACATTATATGATGTTCTTCAGGAATTGTATGAGCAGTTCGGATACTTCTTGGAAAGCCTGGAGTCCCGTACATTGAAGGGTAAGGATGGCGTTGCGCAAATTCAAGGCATCATGAATGATTGGCGTACGAATGCACCACAAGAAATTGCGGGATCTGCCGTTACAGAGGTGCTGGATTATTCGCTAGGCTTGAATGGTCTGCCGAAGGAAAATGTACTAAAGTATTTGCTGGCTGACGGTTCATGGTTCTGCCTGCGTCCTTCAGGTACCGAGCCAAAGATTAAAGTTTATTTTGCGGTTGTGGGTGAATCCTTGCAGAATGCTAAGGACAAGGTAGCTACACTATCCAAGCAGGTTATGGCCCGCGTTGACGGGGAACAATAAAATAAGAATATAGATCGCGCTCTATATTGTGAAATTATATTTTTGAAAATATAAGAAAGTATAAGTTTCACGCCATACTTTATATCTTATATTTCTCGCATAAACGCTTACCGTCCTTGGGAGGACGCCGAAGGCGTTTAAGCTTGCGTAGAAACGGGTACCGTCTCTAAAAGGATGACGATCCGTTTCTACTTTTGTAAAAAGAGTTTTAAAGTGAAAGAGGAGGTACTTTTAGTGCAGCAAAAATGGCAACGTTGGAATATTTCTTCCCGAAAGTGGCTGTGGATCATAGTAGTGGTTGGCGTTTTAGCTGCCTTGCCTGTTGTCTATGACCGTCTGCAGACGGAGAAGTCTTCCAAGACAGTAGAATTTGTATTTGATTATCGTGATTTAGTTGAAGTAGCCAGCTATCGTGCAAATCCGCAGGATTATATTTCTGAACAGTTAGATCGTTTAAAAGATGCTGGTGTTCAGAGCATGGCGATTTACGAAAGCACGTTGGAAGATTACCGGAAGGCGCGTCGTCTAATGATGTGGGGTGCGGCTGATATCGCTAATCTTACAGATACAATCATTCCGGTGAATGAGAACTATACTTATGTTCTTTTTACTAATCCTGATTACTACCAGGCCCTGGCGCCTGTCATTAAAGAGGCGTTCGGTAATCTTGGGATTACTTCGAAGGAATGGAGTTTCCGCGGACAACAAGGTCTTATTATTGAGACTCCAATAGAAGATGCTACACTGAAGCCACTTCAGCCGGATCCATTTACACTGGAGATGCTGCATGACAAAGGGTTCACCATTGTACCGCGTCTTGTGGATTCTTTGACTTATAATAAAGCGACAGTTGAGAAGCTGTTGGATCGTTATGAAGAATTGGGTGTTAAACGAATCCTATTCGAGGGAGAGTCCGTTAAAGGGTTTAATGATGATGCCGATACGGCTAGTATCACTGACTTTGCAAATCTCCTTAAGGAACGTGGAATCGGAATTGCAGCGATTGAAAATATTAAGAAACAGCAGAAGGGCTTTAACAAGCTTGCTTATTTGCTGGACTATAACGTAACACGGTTATATTCCCTTAGCGAAGGGGATTCTGGCCTAGATCCAAAAGTGATCTCGGATCGTTTCGCGCTGGCGACAAAGGATCGCAATATCCGCATGATTTATTTAAATACGATTCCTTCACGGAATACAGCTAAGGCACAGATTACGGATACGCTAGACAATCTTGTCACGAGTCTGAGTGATCCTGGTGGTGCCGTTGAGCAGATCAAAGACAATGGGTTTAAGTTAGGACAAGCTACGGCTTTTGAGGTTGTAGATTCGTCTTATCAGCGTTACTTCAAGCTAGTTGCGGTAGTTGGCGCAGTCTCTTTAGTAGCGCTGCTAATTTCTTACTTTATTCCATGGCTTACGATTCCTGCATGGGTGCTAGGATTACTGGGAAGTGCAGGCCTCATGGTCTTGAAACCAGAGCTGTTTGAGCAGGCCCTGGCGCTAGCGGCTGCAATAAGTGCACCAACCCTTGCGGTTGTACTTGCTATTCGTAAGGTCAATGAAATGGGACCTCCTCTACGGAGCAATAACCTTACCTATAAGGCTATGAGCCCGCAACGTCGGTTTACGCATAGTCTGGTGCTTTATTTGAAGACTTCATTAATTTCTTTGAGCGCTGTGCCATTCGTGATCGCACTGCTCAACAACATAACCTACAGTCTAGTGCTGGACCAGTTCCGTGGTGTTAGTCTGCTTCATATGGCGCCCATTGGCCTAGTGGCACTATATGTACTTTTGTATCGTGGGGAATTTGTTTTCAACAAAACAGGCAAGCTGCTTAGGACACCTATTACACTGGCTTGGGTTATTGCCGCTGCGGTTCTTGGAGTAGTAGGTATGTATTATTTGAGCCGAACCGGAAATGGTGGTAACGTAACACCTTTAGAAATGGCCTTCCGAACATTCCTGGAGAATACGGTCGGTGTTCGGCCACGTAATAAAGAGTTTTTGCTAGCCCATCCACTCTTAATTCTAGGTGCATTCCTAGCCTTTAGGTACCGGAGTGCAGCGTTTATCATGATCATTGCCGTAATTGGTCAGCTCTCTATGGTGGATACCTTTGCACATATTCATTCACCTGTTCTGATCTCGCTGGTTCGTGGATTGCTCGGTCTTGGACTCGGACTGATCATTGGTGTAATTGCCGTAATCGTATGGCAGATTGCAGAAGGGTGTTGGAAACGATGGTCGCCACTCCTAAAAAGATAGTTATCTCAGGTTACTATGGTTTCCGTAACAGTGGAGATGAGGCGGTGTTGCAGTCCATTCTAATTGCACTGCAGAAACAATCTCAAGCTTTGGGTGTATCCATTGAGCCTATAGTGTTGTCCATCGATCCTGAGTGGACCAGCGCCACATATGGAGTGAAATCCGTGCACCGGATGAAGCTTGTTGAGGTTCGTCAAGCTATTTATGAGAGCGCTGGTCTGATCAGCGGCGGGGGGAGCTTGCTGCAGGATGTCACAGGCAGCAAGAGTATTCCTTACTATTTAGGTATTATCAAGCTTGCGCAGTGGATGGGGAGACCAACCTTTATCTATGCTCAAGGTATCGGGCCAGTGAATCGCAAACTTTTTCACCCTTTAATCAAATCCGTGTTTCGTAAATGTACCTATATATCTGTGCGGGATGAACAATCCCGCGAGCTACTCCTATCTATGGGACTAGAACAGAAGAACGTAGAAGTTGTTCCTGATCCGGTTATGGGCTTGTCTTTGCCAGAGGACACGGATGCATCTACACGATCCTCAGAATTATCTAATTCACTTCCGGTGATCGGGATATCGGTACGTTATTGGGAGCAAGACCGCAGAGAACTAGAGGCTCTTGCACAAGGCTTGATTAAGGCCAACCGTGAGGTTCCGTTACATTTGCGATTTCTCCCTTTTCACACCCCTTCGGACAATGAGGCTTCACGTTATGTGATGGATAAGTTGAAGGGAAGTATAACCGAGCATGGTGGGCAGGTCAGTATTTGTGAGGATGCTATTCACCCGCAGCAGATGCTACGGGAAGTGGGACAATGCGATGTTCTGATTGGTATGCGACTTCATAGCTTGATCTACGCGGCTGGAAGACGTGTTCCACTGATTGGTATTTCTTATGATCCGAAGATCGATCATTTTCTAGATAGAATTCAGTGCCATCCTGTTGGAGCAACAAACACACTTGATGCTGAACATGTTGATGCCGAGATTGTTCATCTTTTGAACACAGGGCAGGAATGGAGAACAGCTAGGGAAGATGTCATTTCCAAGTTGATTCAAGAATCAGGGGCACCAGCTCGGCAAATCGTAGAATATTTTCACCATAAAGGATGATCTAAAGTGAAAGCAGAAAGCGCGGTACCTACAGTTCCTATTTTTGGAATTAGAGTCTCGAAAGTTGATATGGCAGCAACGGTTGCCTATTTGACGGAGGCTGTTCATACCCGTATCCCGCATCAAGTGATTACAGCTAATCCAATTATGGTTATGGCTGCACTGGAAGATCCAGCTTATATGGATATTATGAAATCGGCTGAATTGGTTGTCCCCGATGGGACAGGCGTTGTATGGGCTGCTAATTATTGTAATGAGCCGGTATCAGAACGGGTAGCAGGCTATGATTTGTTACATGAATTGATGCGACAGGGTGAAAGATATAACTGGAAGGTATATCTCCTTGGTTCTACTCCTGAAGTGATTCGGGAAACCGCTGAAAGGTTACAATTGCAATATCCGGGTGTTATCATTGCAGGATATCACGACGGTTATTTTGGTCCGGATGCAGATGAAGAGATTATTGCTGGAATTGTTAAGGCTAATCCTGACTTATTATTTGTTGCCAGAGGTGCGGATAGTCAGGAACCTTGGATTGCTAAATATAAGTCCAAACTGGGCGTTCCGATCATGATGGGGGTCGGCGGCAGCTTTGACGTAATCTCTGGGAAGAGCAAAAGAGCGCCATTAGTCTTCCAAAAAATGAGAATTGAGTGGTTGTACCGTCTCCTAAAAGAACCTACACGGTACAAACGAATGCTTGCACTGCCGAAATTCGCATTAAAAGTGGTGCGTGAGAAAGATAAAGTAACAAAAGTCTAGCAAAATGCCGATATTCACCTAGAAAATGAGAAAAATAGCCTAAATAAAGGATTGGAATTTGTTTTTGTAACAGCGTATAATTCAATGCGGTAGAGAAATGGGGGTCGACTGATCAAATGTTAATCATATACATCGCTGGATTTATCGTATGCATGGGACTCGCACTTGGCCTCACACCTTTGGTGAAGAAATTCGCCATTAAGATTGGTGCAACAGATGTGCCGAATGCTCGTAAAGTGCACACGAAAATTATGCCCCGCCTTGGCGGATTAGCTATTTTTCTAGCGTTTGTGTTAGGCCTGCTTGCCGTATTGCCGATTATTCCATACGAGTTCACTCCGCGGGAGGTCAACTTCATCAAAGCGCTGCTGTGTGGTGGCGGACTGATTGTACTTATCGGTGCACTCGATGACCGATTCGAATTATCAGCAAAAGTGAAGCTACTGGGCCAAATTATCGCAGCCTGTATCGTTGTTTTCGGTTTTGGTATTACTGTAGACTTTGTGAATATTCCATTTAACAATACGTATTCCTCACTGGAGAGCTGGATTGCTATCCCGCTTACGATTTTCTGGATTGTCGGTGTTACCAATGCCGTTAATCTGATCGACGGGCTGGACGGGCTCGCGGCTGGTGTATCAGGAATTGCAATTGCTACGATTGCGGCAATGGCTTTCGTGATGGGAAACACCATGGTAGCAATGCTGTGTCTGTTGCTTCTGGGCAGCATCATCGGATTCCTGTTCTTTAACTTCCATCCTGCTAAGATTTTCATGGGAGATACGGGTTCGCTGTTCTTAGGCTTTTGCTTGGCATTACTTGCTTTGCTAGGATTTAAACAGATTGCAGTGGTTTCGTTTATTACACCTTTGCTTATTATCGGTGTACCATTGTCGGACACGTTCTTTGCGATCGTGCGCCGTAAGCTGCAGAAGAAACCAATCTTCGCACCAGATAAAGGTCACTTGCATCACTGTCTACGCGAGCTTGGCTTTAGCCACCGCCAGACTGTACTTATTATTTATGGTATTGCTGCATTTTTCGGTATTTTAGCGGTCATTCAATCATCCGCAGCTCTTTATGAAGCGAACTGGGTTACGTTCGTGGTCATCTGTATCATGCTCTTCTTCTTGCAAATCGGTGCTGAAATTACAGGCTTGATTGGTAAGACTAAACGTCCAGTGATTAATTTCTTTTTAAGAATGCGTATGAAGGCTAATCCGGAAAGAGGCTCTAAGTCCTAAACGACCAAGCAATTATTCTAAAATTTTCTAAACTTAACAAAACTCATCCGATTTCGGATGAGTTTTTTGTTGTTTTCCCTAAAAATATTGATACATATGACCGATAAAGAACAAAGTGAAGGTTTACGAGAACTTATACTCAAAGGAGAGATATAACACATGCAACGCTTTAAGAGACCGTTCGTTTGGCTGATGCTGGCGGCTTTGATCGTTTCTATGTTCCCAGGTAAATACACGCCGATAGCGGCAGCGGCTACCACGACATACTTCAGTCCGGATGATCTCACGCTGCGAAATACAATTGAGCTGAAACAGGAGATTGTGCCGGATAGCGATCCGAATGCCCAATATAATATTTCAAGACAAACCGTTTATAAGACAAGCAATCCGAATTTTTCGATTACCGGTACGTATGCACAGGTAACAACTTCTACAATGAAAGTTACTGTACAGCAATTGACTCAAAATGGTAGTAAATGGGTTACAGATGCTACCCATTCGACTACGGGCGCAGTAACCACTGATACAACAAATCCTACTAACCGTTTTATTGCTAGTGGGCTCACATTGTTTACAGGATACAATAAGATTACTTTTTCTGGAATGCAAGGTACTTTAGAACGCTCAGAATCATTTTATGTTCTCTATGATAAGGTTCCTTATATTTCCTCTCTGCAAGTTCTTGGAGGCGGACCTTCTGCTATAAATTTGAATGAGGGAACTAAGGTTGTTGTTCCTAATCAACAGATTACGCTACAAGGTAATGTGACCAATGCTACTCGAGTGGGCGTTTCATTGAATGGAGGATCATCACTGCAAACCTCGCTACTTGAGGATGGTACATTTTTCACTCCAGCATTAACGCTGAAATCAGGGGAAAACACGTTGGAGATCGTTGTGCAGAATGCAGCGGACTCGATTACTATTAAACGTTCAATTTATTACTTTAATACAAACAGACCTTTTACTGACTTGCAGATCTATCATGGTGATGGATCGAACTATAAAGCTCATAACATTCTTGATAATGTTCCTACACTGACTGCTTCAGATACTACTGCTAATATCATAGGACAAGTTCTTTTACCTTATAGCGCAAGTGATAAATCCTTTGAAGCTGATCATACTGTCAAGATTAATGATCAGGTAGTTCCAGTTAAAGTGTTGAAATCATACACGATTTCGGCAGATGGTGTTTATGTACCAGTGGAAGGTAATGCTGGAGATCAGAAGGAAATAGTTATTCCGGGTCCAGATGGTGTGACTCCTCAATACCGACTGGTTTCTTTCATAACTACATCGCCATTTACCCTTACTTCGGGATCTGGCAACGTGGTACTGTCCATTAAATATGGTTCTTACGAGACTTCAACCAAAGAAAGTTATAAATATTTGAAAGATGAGACTGTGATTACAGATATGTTTTATCTTTCAGGATATAAAGAAGCTGCAAGTGTTGATATTTCTTCCGTTTCAAAACTAGCGTTGAATGGTTCTCAGGTTGAAAAACCCGATTTCTACATTTTGGTGAAAACAAATGTTGCCCCAAAAGCAGGAGCGATATTGCAGGGTTCTTACCTACCACTGGGTGCTTCGCTAGTCCTGACAGAACAGCCTAATGTCACAGGCTTAAAAGCTAATGAAAAGGTGTATAAAGTTGAAGGATTCTCAAATGGCCAGCAAAAGGTGAAATTTCAATTTTCGGGGTCTCAATCCTTTTATAATGCCGATATCGCCTATGTTTCTAAGAACTATATCTATGTAGCTAATTTGAATGATGGACAGACCTATACTTTTAATTCTGCTACTGGCTCTAATAGTATGACTATTTCTGGTGAGTATATTGGATTTGAAAGCATCGGTAATCCTCAATTCTTTATTAATGGGATTTCGAACGATAAAATAAAAACAACTGCAAAACCAAATGGCTATGAATTTAATGTAACACTGACGAATCCAAAGTTTTCCTTTGATTTACCAATATCCTCCGCAGGTCCACTAGTTTATGGTGAGAACAAGATTGTGTTTGTTGGAACCTCGATGGATAAGGCAAATAATAAAAGGGAAGTTCGAAAAGAACTGCGAATTTATATCATCGATACGAATGTCTCTAATTTGTCACAGTTCCATCCGGCTATATCTAAGGGACGGTTCGATTTTACCCATGATTTAGTGAAGGATTACACTGATAAAGAGCTTAATGACATTCTTGGATTGACTTCTGAGTTCATTTATAAGGATGAAAAATTTGTTACTAGCCAAACTAAATATGATTTGGTGTTAAGAGGCGGGGCGGCTACTAAGCTTAACCTGTACCAAGGATCAGACCTGTTCCTTTCCTTTGGTAGTGAAGTTTTGACTGGAAATGCCTCTGGACACAGGAAGCTAAATGAATTCACCTATAATAATCAAAAATATTATTATGATTTCTCCGGTAACAGCACGGAATTTATGCTTCGAATTCGTGATATCCCAGCTGAAACTGCTGGAAGCATTGTATATAATCTTGAATTAATCAATGACACAGGTGCACGTACGAATCAGCGTCTGGAAGTTGTTCGTGAAGTTTCTCCCTATCGCGTACTGTCCCCGGTGGCAACCGTAGGTGAACAGATCGTCGTTAACAAAAACTTTGTTCGTTTTGATATTGAAGCTGAAGGTGCTACAAAAGTCATTATTGATAAATATGAGGCTGAAAAGCGCACTGATCTGCCGAATCGTTTCACTCTGGATTATGTAGGTTTAAAAGCAGATAAAGCCACAACAATTAAAATTCAAATTGTTCGCGCTGATTCTACTCTCAGTGATAAGATAAGCGTGTATTATGCGAGTGCCGTTCAAGTAGATACGCAGTATATGGCTGAGAAAGTTGCAACGAAGTATAGTGCGTTTAATAAGGGACTAGAGCTGAGCTTCCCTAAAGGTACACTTATGAAAGGCTATACTACCTCAGGTGCAGCTAAGTACTATCCAGATACAAAACTATTGTTCGGTATTGCTGATCCATTGGATGGTGTTGTTGAACGTAAAAATGATTATGGCAATACTATTAACGTCGATGCTGATGCACGGACTCCAGGCGGCTTGAGTACGTTGTTGATCCCTTCAGATCTTGTATTACGTTTTAACTCAACAGTAGAAACTAATAACTTCTCACGTGTTTCCGATATCTATTGGCTCAGTGGTGGACTTGGAGAGAAAGGTACGAAGGGGACTGCTCTTTATAAACCAGCCACTAATGGGATAGCTCCTTATTCTATAGAAGGTAATTTCACACAAATTGAAGCTGAACGCAAAATTGTACCATCTCAGCGAGGTGATCTTACACTAACCTTTAATCCAAATATTGTTGATGAGGTTGGTTCCACAATCACAGTGTTCCGTTATACAGATTCAGGGCAATGGGAGAATATTGGCGGGGAAGTAGATACGAAGAAACACACAATTACTGTTCCATTTGATCAATTCGGATATTACACTGTCATGAAACTTCGTCGTGGATATACTGATATTACTAATCATCCATGGGCAAGAAATATTTTGAATGGTCTTTACTCTAAAGGCATTATGAAAAATTTGCGTTTTGACCAATTTGGTGCCGATAATACAACAACACGTGGAGAATTCGCTACGTTGTTAGTGAAGGGCTTGAGCCTTCCATTAAATTATAATAATAATCAGCAGACGTTCTTCGATATTGTACCTGAAGCAGTTTCTACAACTTGGGACTTCAAACATATTGAGACAGCAGCAAGAGCTGGTATTATTACTGGATTAAGCGATGGTTTCTTTGGTCCGGATCAACCTGTTACGCGAGAACAGGCGGCTGTGATGATCGCTCGGGCACTTAAGCTGAAAATGTCTACAAATGACAATAAGTTGTTAACCAGTCTATCTAAATCTTTTGTAGACACCGGTAATATGGATTTCTACTCTCGGCCAGCTATTGAAGCAGTTTCCAAGGCTAAGATCATGGAAGGCAGCGCAGTGACGATTACAGGGCAAAAGAAGCCAGTATATAATTTTAATCCAAAAGGTAAGCTTACACGTGCAGAGGCTGGTAAGATTGCTGTAGAACTGCTCAAAAAGAGCACAAGTATTTTCCCGAAAACTTTTAATTAAAGCATTAGAATAAAAAAACGGCCAATTTCGTAAGAAACATCTGCGGATTGGTCGTTCTTTATTCCAATTAAATGGTTAATATTATTCATTTTTACAGTTGGATAATAGTCAACTTAGAGAAAAGTGTAAACTTACCAGAGACATATATTTTGTATTCTGCTTCGTTTTACGATACAATAACTGAGAAAATATTATTTTCTGAAAGGTGAAAGCCAAACATGAAACCGATTTTAGCAAAAGCACAGTTGGATTACATGAAAGCCAAGAATATGTTTGAGAATAGAGCAAAAGTGTTAGAAAAGGAAATTGCGGCTAAGCGGGTACTACAGGAGATTACACAGGAGGTTATGGAGGAACTTGTGCAGGCTACAGGATTCCATGATTCTTACAATGAGCTTGTCGTTGCTGAGAACGCTCTGATCGAATGGTCTCATACTACAATCAAACATGAGAAGAGCTACCGCGAGAATCGCGCAGCTATTGATGCAATGTATGACAATGTAAACTCAAGTCCTGAAAAGCGTCAGGAATTGATCCAGTTATCTATGAAGATTCGTTAGATCATACTGTAATAGAAGCAAGCGCCGGCAACGGCGCTTTTTTGTTGCGTTCAGCATGGATGTTATCAGTATGGAAAGCTTCGAATCGTGAAGGTAAGTAGTAGCCATTAGCTTACGAATCATCGATGCAAGAGGAACAGAAGGCTAACCAAGAAAGAGCATGTTAGATTGAACCTAGAAGAAAAAGTTTCTAGATTACAGCTTTAGAACTAAGGGGCGAATCTCAGAAGGGGAACCTCATATAATCGACTTACGGTGATTTGAGAAACAGGGAGATCCTCTCCTGCATACTCAAAATTTGTAGGAATGTTTAAATAAATAGCACTAGTGTTAATGATTCTTAGTAAATATTGTATAATGACGATTGGAAAGCGACTATGGTATACTGTTTTCCGTAGCAACCCAAGATTAACAATAGTTAGTAGAACATACATATGTATCTTCTATTGGGAATGTATCGGGAAAATAAAAAAGAAATTATTTTTTAAGAAACCGCAACTTTTCCAAATCTTCTGCGTTTAAGGTGTAGAGTCACTTACACAGGCAGTTGAAATTAACCAGTGGTAAAGCCAATTTAACAAAATGGAAAAATTAGCTTTACGTGACTTGAGGCACATTGTATAATACTTAGGTATAATTAGGAATCTAGTATTGTCATGTCCTGATCATTATTTACCAGTTTCTGTGATACCCGTCACAGACATTATTTATACTTAATTTGCTCAACTCTGGAAAGGGGGTGCATCGGCTAATGAGTGACACGAGCTACTCAACTAAAGAAAAATCTCAGTTTATGAACGTCCAAGGAGGAGAAAAAAAGGTTATGAAGAAAATTTTATCCGTAGCATTATCTACAGCAATGGCATTCTCGATGTTTGCCTCTGTAGCGTTTGGTGACGCAGCAGCAACTCCGCAACAAAAATTTGACGCTTTGGCAGCAAAAGGTATTCTCAATGGGTACCCAGATGGTCAAGCTCACCTTGAAAAAGATCTTACTCGCGCTGAATTCGCGAAGATCGTTACTAAATTGTTCGATCTTACTGAAGTAACTAACAAATTGTCTTACAAAGACAAAGGTTACAACGCTAAGAACTGGGCAGTTCCTTACATCGAAGCTGTTACTGCAGCTAACTTGATGCAAGGTAAAGATACTGTTAAAGGTATCTTCGACTACAACGGTAAAGTAACAGTTGAAGAAGTAGCGGCTGTATTGTTCCGCGCTTTGAAACTGGAAACACCAGCTACAACTGACAACACTGCATCTGCATGGGCTAAAGGTTATGCTCAAGCGGTAATCAATGCTGGTTTGATTGCAAAAGACACTAACTTCAAAGCTAACGCTAGCCGTTCTTTGGTAGTTGAAACAGCTTATGCAGTTGATCAACTTGGTCAAAAGGCAACAGTAGCATCTGCTGAAGCAGTAAGCCCAACTAAAGTAGTTGTTACTTTCTCTGACAAAACTACTACAACTGTTGAATTGACAACTGCTCTTGTAGCAGGTGTTGAAACTACAATCAACTTTAAACACCTTGAAAAAGATTACACTGCAAAAGTAACTTTGGCAGCTCCTAAGGTTGTTTCTGTAGAAGCTCCAAACGCTAAGCAAGTTGTAGTTAAATTCAACCGTTCGATCGCTACTGATACTTTGGCTGAATCCAGTAAAGTTATCGAAGGCGTTGTAAAAGTAACTAAGGTTGGCAACAAAGAAGATGAAGTTGCTAATGCAAATGTTTCTTTCAATGCAGACAACACTGAAGCTGTAATTACTTTGCCGGGTGTTAAAGCACTTAAAGGTAACTACACAGTTGTTGTAAGTGACGCTGTGACTACTAGTGCTGGCGAAAAGGTTCCTGCATTCACTTCGTTGTTGACTGTAGCTGATACAGTTGCACCAACTGTTGCATCTGTTAGCTCCACAGCTAAAGCAACAACTAAAGATGTTTATGTTAAATTCAGCGAGCCGGTTAAAACAACTGGTATTATTGCTTACGTAAATGGTAAGAGTGCTTCTGTATCTGTTCAAAATGATACTTACACTGAGTTCAAATTGACTGCAGATACTTTGGAAAGCGGTAAGACTTATGACGTATCGCTTACAAACGTTACTGACTATGCTGGTAATGTAGCTAACCCTAACCCAATCAAAACTACAGTTACTGTAGTATCTGATGTAGCTGCTCCAGTAATCAAGAGCGTAACAGCTATCAGCGACAAATTTGTCGAAGTTGAATTCGATAAAAACGTTGAGCGTGCTTCCCTAGTAGGTAATGTTCGTTTGCTTAACGCTGTAGGTGAAAGCCAAGGTACTTTCCGTGTAGTTACTTCTGACAATGGTAAGAAGTTCACTTTGGAAACTCCTTTGAGCAGCTTCCCTAGCACTGGTACATTTACTGGATCAGTTCTTTTCGGAGCAACAGTTAAGGATACTCTGGGTAACATCCTAGGTACTGAAACTAAAAAAGATATCACC
This sequence comes from Paenibacillus pseudetheri, assembly GCF_924513355.1. Classification (NCBI taxonomy): domain Bacteria; kingdom Bacillati; phylum Bacillota; class Bacilli; order Caryophanales; family Paenibacillaceae; genus Paenibacillus; species Paenibacillus pseudetheri. Next base: position 105,019 of record NZ_CAKMAB010000002.1, on the reverse strand, counting down.
TTTACTAAGGATACAGTAGCTCCTACAGTAACTACTGCTACTTACACAACTACTGCAACTAATAAAGGTCTTGTTCTTAAATTCTCCAAAGATGTCGTTTATGCTGGTAAAGGTGATGTATACCTGATCAACGAAAAAAATGGTGAATCCACTAAATTGACACACAGCGCTAGTAGCGTAGTGGGAAGCGGCAAAGCATTTACATTGACTGGCGTGAATGTTCCTGCTGGATCGTACTCTGTACGTTTGCCACAAGGACTATTCAAAGATAAGTCCTTCTCGGCTAATGAGTCCACTGCAACTGTATTGACTGTTTCTATCGGTAGTGCTTCGAATGATACTACTGTACCAGCATTGTACAGCTTCAATGCTGATAATAGTGGCATCGTGTTCAAAGATAGCCAACTGACTGTAGGAACAGCAACTTATAGCGATATCACAATCGAAGTCAATCTGTATGATGCAGGTGGCTTGAATAGTACTTCCATTAGAGATATTAATAGTTACACATTAGGTAACAAAGGTCTGCCTAATGGATCTTTCGTAACTATCGATACTTTAAATGCTAGTGGTGCGAAGATTGAAAGTGCAACTAACCCAACTTATGCTCGTGCATATGTACACATTCCAAGCTCCAGTGTTGAGAAGACTGATAACTATGAATTCGTAGTTAATGGTGTTACTGATGTAGCGGGCAACCCAATCGATGGTTCCGCTTCTAAGAAAACAGGTAAGTTGACTAGCAGAATTGCTCCAGTCTTCACTTCTGCTGTAGTATCCAGCGGTAGTTCTACTGAACTGATCCTCGGATTCACTAAGGATCTGAACGAGAAGACTACTGATGTTGATATGAAGAGAGATCTGAAATTCTTCATCAACTCCGATACAACTGCTGTTGATCAAAATGATATCTATTCAATCACTAAGATTGAGTATGGTTCTGACAAAGGTAAATGGTCTGTTAAGTTCAAGAAACATGCCATCGACAACAAAGTAACTACAAATGAAGTACTTGATCTTAATAGTAATGATGTTAACAGAATCATAATTAAAGTCGTAAAAGACGCTAAACTTACTGATACTGACAACAATGTTATCAAAGGTGAAACAGAAATCTCCGCTAAGTAATCTCCGATTACCGAAGCACAGAATAGCCTCTTCGGAGGCTATTCTTTTTTTATAGGCATTTACCCCCATAAGAGGAGGAATTTCATTGAAATCGGTATGGAAAGTATCAACAGCAGCTGTATTGCTGGCTGGTGGTGTATGGGCTGGTTCGCTGCTGAATGTTACTGCTGAAGGTGCAGGTGTGGGTTCACAGCCTGGCACAGCAGATGATCCAGTGGTTACCAAAAGCTATGTTGATCAGCAAATTCAGAAGGCACTTACAGGTGGTACAGGCACAGCTCCAGTAGCTACAGCTACTCCGAGTCCAAGCTCAGCTCCAACAGCTACAACAAACCCAACTACTAGCAGTAATGAATCCGTAATTGTCGATGTGAAACCAGGACAAACCTTAATTGCTTCCGCAGGCGCTGAATTTATCGTTCGTGCGGGTAAAGCGGTTATCTACTCTCAGGATGCAAATGGTGTTGCTGATTTAACTGATGGTAAAGATCTTGCCAATGGAGTAGCTGCGCCGACTAACCATTTATTATCTTTCCCTCGTGATGGTCGTGGTATTACTGTGCAATCAGGACAAACTCTTGGCCTTGTTGTCATGGTTCGTGGTGGATATACACTAAAATAATTTGTAATAGTATATATTCATAATGCCCGTAAAAGTACTTAATCATACCTTCAAACTGATTTCCAAAGTTACAAATCATTGGCGCGATTGAAGAGTAGATGTTGGACGCACAATATTCCTGTAATCTTACAAATTCACAGGAGGTGCTGTAACATGGCACGTAATAATCGTACAGTGGTACCAGAAAGTCGGGCAATGCTGAAGCAAATGCAATATGAAATTGCAGCTGAATTCGGTTTATATGGAGCGCATTATGGAGGCGGAGCAGACACAGAGTTTGCTTCTGAATTAGGAGCAATCGGAGGTAGGGGTTCTAGCCGTAGCCAGTATCTTGGACATCTTAGTTCAAGAGATAATGGCTCTGTTGGCGGAGAAATCACGAAGAGACTCATTAAGCAAGCAGAACAGTCTCTTCTTTAATAATATCAGGGTGAAGGAATTCTTATTAATCCTATCTGATATTTCTTTTTAATACTGTGGAATCAATATTTATACTGTGATGGAGGGGCTTCGGAGTAATTGACACCACCCCCCAAATAAGATAATATGACTTTTGAGGAAAGCCTTAGACCTTTTCCATATGGGAAAGGTTCATTTTTTGAAGAGTTTAGTGAATATAAACATGAAATACTGCAATCATCCTTCATAAAAAGAAACAGGCTTCTGAGTTGTTTTGTTTTATATTTTTTTTATTTGGCCTGTGTGATTATAAAGGAACTCCTTATACAGTGTCAGACTAACCATAAGGGAGGTTGTTATACTTGTCTATTAAAGGGCGTCATTTGTTTACTTCCGAGTCCGTGACGGAGGGGCATCCGGATAAAATCTGTGACCAGATTTCCGATGCGGTACTCGATGCATTTTTAGCTAATGATCCAAATGCACGTGTAGCCTGCGAAGTAGCAGTAGCAACTGGTCTTGTTTTGGTGATCGGGGAAATCAGTACCAAATCTGAGTATGTAGATATTCCTGCCATCGTACGCAATACCATTAAAGAAATTGGCTACACTCGTGCAAAATATGGTTTTGATTATAATACCTGTGCAGTGTTGAGCTCACTGAATGAACAGTCAGCTGATATTGCTCAAGGTGTAAACTCTGCTCTCGAGCACCGTGATCCAGCACAATTGGCTGAAGAAACAGCAAATATTGGCGCGGGTGATCAAGGCTTGATGTTCGGTTTTGCTACGAATGAGACACCAGAACTGATGCCGTTACCGATCGCTTTATCTCACCGTATTGCTCGCCGCTTATCTGAAGTTCGTAAGAACGGGACTTTGGAATATTTGCGTCCTGACGGGAAGACACAAGTTACGATCGAGTATCAAGATGAGAAGCCTGTACGCGTGGATGCTATCGTAGTATCTACACAGCATGCGGAAGAAATTTCTCTTGAACAAATTCAGGCAGATATTAAAGAGCATGTAATTATGCCGGTTGTTCCTGCGGAACTGCTCGATGCTGAAACTAAGTATTTTATTAACCCAACAGGACGATTTGTGATTGGTGGTCCTCAAGGGGATGCCGGTCTGACTGGACGGAAGATTATCGTTGATACGTATGGCGGATATGCTCGTCACGGCGGCGGTGCATTCTCTGGTAAGGATCCAACTAAAGTGGACCGTTCTGCGGCTTATGCAGCTCGTTATGTGGCGAAGAATCTTGTAGCTGCAGGTCTAGCTGATAAATGTGAGATCCAGCTTGCTTATGCCATTGGTGTGGCTACTCCTGTCTCGATTAATGTGGATACATACGGAACAGGTAAAATCAGTGAGGAAAAAATGGTTCAACTGATCAGCAACAACTTTGATCTTCGCCCTGCGGGTATTATCTCCATGCTTGATTTACGTAAACCGATCTATAGACAGACTGCAGCATACGGCCATTTTGGACGGACTGATGTTGATCTTCCTTGGGAACGCGTAGATAAAGCGGAATTACTCAGAGGTCAGGCAGGATTGTAGTTAATTATATGTTCTTATAATTCGTTAAGCCCGCAAGTTGGCACTTAGTGTCAGCTCTGCGGGCTATTTTTATATAATGGTCAGTATTTGGATTGATTCTAATCATAGAAAAGTAGACTACTAAACTTTGCAAGCCCTTTAACCGAAATATAAGAATATACATAAAGACGTTAGTATGGTTTGAGAGGAGTCTATCACGGCATGAAAAGAAAAGTTTCAATATGGACGGCACTTTTTCTAGCGGGAGAACTGGTACTTGGAGCAGGGTATCCTTCTATCGGAATTGGAATATCGGCAGTACATGCTGCAGCAGAGTTTGGCATAAGCGTGTCGCCAGCACCTGGAGCAACCTATGTAAATATCGGATCATCTCTTAAATTAAGCTTTGATCGTCAAGTAAACCCACAGGCTGGAGAAATTACGATCACGGGTCAGGGTGATAGTACACCTTTTGTCACGATTCCTATTGGTAGTTATGGTTTAATTGGTAGTTCAAAAGACTACGAGCTTAAATTAGGGCCAAACCAACAGTTCACTCCGAATAAGGTATACACTGTCACAATTCCCAAAGGATTGTTCAAAGATAATGAGGGTAATGAATCAGGACTTACTTCATGGGCATTTACCACCGCTCCTGAGAGTAATACGGCTATCACGGCAGGCAACTTTTCACCGGCTAGTAATGCAAGAGTAGATGCCGGGAGTTTAAAGGAACTTAGCCTGACACTAAATAAGCAGCTGTTAAAAGGTGGGGGCTCTATCCGAATCCTATCCTCAGCAGATAATACAACAGTGCAAGAGTTCAAAATCAAGGATGATGACACTAGAGTTAACGTTCAAACGGATGCAAACTCTACTACAGTTAAATTATCATTGGATAAGGCTTTGGCAGCCGGAGGGAATTATTATGTTCTTATTGATGCCTACGCTTTTAAGGATGCCGATAATCGGACGTTTGCTGGTATTTCTAGCGGGAATGTATGGAGTTTCTCTACGAAAGGTGTAGCTGAAATTCCGATGACTCCATCACCGGCTAACGGTGCAGGTGGTATATCTACCACAGGAGCGCTACAGCTCACTTTTGACCGTCCTATGATGCCTGCATCAGGTGTAATTACGGTGTCCCCAGGGGCAGCTAACGATGCTAGAACAAGATGGCTTAATGTGAACTCCCCAGCCGTTACTGGAGGAAGCAGCAGAACCATAACATTGAATCCAGCATCATCAGCCTCACCTCTGCTAAACGGCACACAATATACAGTTACGATCCCCCAGGGTGCTTTTTATGATCAAGATGGAAATGTATTTCCTGCCTCGGGCCCGTACACTTGGACCTTCACAACGGTATCTTTGACTGGACTTGGCGTAAGTGCTTTGAATCCATCTGATCGAAGTGAATCTATTGCTAACAACAGATCCTTTTCGATCGCTTTTAATCGGGATGTGAATTACAACAGTGCAGTGGCCAATGGTGTGGCTCTATATAAAAGCGGAGGATCTCAGGTGCCGGTTAACGTTACTCGGAGTACCACTACAGCCAAAGAATTTATAATCACACCTTCTGTAGCGTTAGATAGTGATTCAACTTATTACATTGATATCGCTAAAGGGGCTTTTGTAGACGCAAGTGATGCTAACGTTCTATATGACGGATTAAGTGGTAAAAATTCATGGAGCTTCAAGACCTTGTCTCTGGATAAGACAGCTCCACAGCTCACATCAGCACAGCTTGAGAATAACCGAACCATTCGTCTGAAATATAATGAGTCTCTCAATTCATCCATAGCGCTGTTAACCTCAAGCTTTGGAGTTACGGTGAACGACGAGAATCGAGCGATAGAAAGTGTTTATATTCAGGGAGACAGTACCTACTTGGTGCTGAGTACAGGAGTAGCAGTTGGGCAGATTGTAAAGGTCAGCTATAATGGCGGATTGCGGACGATTCAGGATCCAAGCGGAAATGCAGCGAGCACTTTTAGCTCTAAACAGATTACGAACTCCATCGAGTCCTCCATGCCGACACCTAAAGACGGGAGAATCACGGGAAGATCAGTAGTATTAAATTTTAACGATACACTAAAGCCCGTTTCTTATTACGCTCATAACCAGTTCTCAGTGACTGCAGATGGAAGCTCACTTGGGGTCAACTCGATCAGTTCCAGTGGCAATACAGTATATTTAACATTGGGCAGTGAAGCATCAAATGGACAGAACGTTCGGGTGTCCTACTATGCAGGTTCGTATCCTTTGCTGAATTCTTATGGACAAAATATTGCGGACTTTACTGATTTCAATATCCGTAACAGTAACGATACGATTGCGCCAGTGTTTCAAAGTGCAACCGGAGGCGGCACTAAAATCATTCTGAATTATAATGAAGGCTTGTCTACAACCAATCTCCCACTGAATAGCCAATTCTCTGTGTTAGTGGGCAGCACGCCTAATTATGTGACTAATGTATCGGCCAGCGGCACTCAGGTTACTTTAACGCTTCAGACAGCGCTCGCGGTTAAACAGAATGTGACCATATCTTATGTGCCGGGTTCTGCCGGGATAAGTGATTTGAATGGGAATCGGGCAGCGTATATTAACCTGCAGCCTGTATCCATCTCAGAAAACAGCGGCACTACTATACCGGAGATTAATTCAGCGACAGTTTCAGGTGACGAGTTAACAGTTACTTTTGCAAAGAATATGCAGGCATCCGGTTCCCTCTACGCCAATCAGTTTGGAGTTAGAGCAGATGGCAGTAGCTTGGGAGTGCAATCCTACTATATCTCAGGTAATATTCTAAAAATAACGTTATCCTCGGTTGTAAAGACCGGTCAAACAGTGGACCTGTCCTATATGTCTGGTACCGGGACGATTAAGGATTTGAGTGGGAATACACTATCCTCATTCTCAGCTTTATCAGTTCAGAATCTAACCGGCGTGACCACTGGATCTGGAAATCGTCCATCCTATCTGGGAACACTTGCAACGAGTGAATTTGGAAAAGAGTATGCACTATTAAAGAGCGATTCCTCGCAAATTGTGGATGACCGTTCTGTATATAATCAATCTGTAAAAAGATATACTTTAAACGCAGATCGAATAGCTGCCAGTTATGAATATCTGTATAAGATGAATAATGATGTATTGGCTTTTGAGGTTCCTTCCACGGAGCAAGCAGCTTTTGTGACTGCTCCGCTAAAACCATTACTAGACGCGGTAAATCGTAATAAAAATACTAAGTTCATGATTCGTCATGGAGATAACCTATTTAGCGTAGGGCTCGATGATATTGATATGAATGGGCTGGCGAGCAGCCTGATCTCGGACAGTAAAAATATCTCGCTCGTGTTCCGCTTGGATAAAGTTCCAGCAGGTACATTTACACCTTTTGAGCAAAAGCTACAAACAATGGGTATGCGAACCATTACTAGTCTTATGGATGTTCGGGTGACGGCGATCGTTAGCGGTAATTATTCGAATGCTAAGGCACTGACTGTACCAGGAGAATATACCGTACGTACTACTTCTTCATTAAATAGTGCGCAGACATCTGCGGCCAGATTGGACCTTTCCTACTACGATGCGGCTTATCTACCTACAAAGGTCAGTACGGTCGGTAACTATACGGTTATCCGTGCTCGTACCGCTGGTAATCAGATATTAGGGACGTTCTTATCCACCCGTGCTTTCACGGATATGGGTAAGCATTGGAGTAATGCTATCGTAGCTGAGCTTAACGCAAAGAATATTATTGATAGCAGCTACGGTAGTACGTTTAATCCGGAGAAAAAAATTACCCGTGCTGAGTTTGCTATAATGCTCAGTCGAGGTCTAGGTTTGTTAGGAGATCGTGAAACCGCACAACGTTTCCGGGATGTGCAGCCTTCCACACAAACGGGAGACTACATTGGCGCAGCGGCTAAGGCAGGTATTATTACAGGGAATACGGATGGTACCTTCCGTCCGAATGATAATATAACACGCGAGCAGATGGCGATCATGATGATCCGAGCGATGGAATATACCAATCATCCTATTACCCTAAGCGGTACTTCTGCCTCAACACTTGCAAAATTCAAGGACAAGGCAAAGATTCAGAATCAAAGTGCGGAGTTCGTCGCAAAGGCAGTGCAATCAGGGATTATCTTGGGTATGACAACAAGTCAATTTCAACCCCAGGGAAATGCCACGCGTGCACAAGCTGCCGTGATGCTGCAGCGGATGCTGAAACAGGCAGATTACTTGTAAACAACTCTTATAAACAACGAAATAAATGGTAAAGTCCGGCAATTATGCCGGGCTTTTTTTGTCGTTTAATTATGACAATTTCGATTCTATAAAGCTTGAAATCTCTCAATTTCGCAACTTTTTGGCTTGTTTTCAGTCTATTAAAAGAGTACTAGAAAAATAGGAACCAGTTTCCAGACATTGATATGGACTGATAGAGTACAAAAGAGATGGGAGAGTTACGTTGAAATGAATGAAGTTTTCATGGAGAAGAAGAGTAGCGAGGTTGTACGGGGAATAAGATTATCTTCCACTAAAAAGTGGATTGCTGCTTCATTGGCTGGTGTGTTATGGATTATGCCGGTAATCGGCAGTGAAGGTATGATGCTGTTTGGTCAGGGGTCTGCACCAATCGCAGCTGCAGCCACAGCTCCTTTTAAAGTAAGTAAGCTGGGAGAAGAAGTGATTACTTCGGGCGCCATTATGATGAAATATAAATATACTACTACACGTTCTGGGGCGAGTGCTTCTGGGCTTGCGGATGTCATTCGTGTAGATCTTAACAATCCATATGTTTCTTTAGATGTAATGACTGGTAAAGGTGGAAACCTGACTACGCGGCAAAGTACTGGCGGGATGGCCAAGGAAACTGGAGCCGTGGCCGCAGTAAATGGCGATTATTTTAATACAGGTGGAGAGGGTGCTCCGATCGGTGGACAAGTATCAGGTGGAGTACTGGTGTCTACCCCTTCACAATTGGATGGAATGTATGCCTTTGCAGTGACAAAAGATCGCAAACCTATTATTGACGAGTACAGCTTTGAGGGGATGGTAACCGCGCCAGATGGCGCACAGTTTGAGATCTCCGGTATCAATAAAGGTGCTTATAGCCCTGAAGGCGGAAGCTCGACTTATAGTCATGCTAATGCTATGTATATCTACACAGATGTATGGACTGCACTCGACCGCCCTAAAAATAGCTCTACCACTCCAACAGAGGTTCTTGTTGAGAATGGTGTAGTTACTCAAATTTCAGAAAATGCTGCACTCCCTACGGCAGTTCCAAAGGGGGCTTATATTTTGCGGGCACATGGCTTAGCCGCACGATATGTTACTGCCCATTTGACGGTAGGACAACCTGTAACAAGTGTGTACTCTCTGAAATCTAAGACTACACAGCAATCGCTAGATCCTGCGAATCTACAAACAATGATTGGCGGACATACGATTCTAGTAAATAACGGAAAAGCAGCAACGTTCTCTCGTTCTACTAGTAGCATTGGAGGCTATCGTGCTCGTACGGCTTTAGGATATTCTCAAGACGGACGTTATGTATATATCATAGCTACTGAGAAAAATGGCAATAGTTCAGGGATGTCTCTAACCGAACTGCAATCATTTATGACGAATATCGGAGTCTGGAAAGGTCTTAATCTCGATGGAGGTGGTTCTACAACGATGGTAGACCGGCCCCTCGGTGAAACCTCTACTACACTAACTTTTAATACAGAGTATGGTACAGAGCAACGTAGCATCGTTAACGGGCTTGGTGTCTACACTAACGCACCGCAAGGTGAAGTGAAAGGGATCAAAATTAGCGGAAGTTCCGCACTGCTGGTTGGACAAAAGGCAACGTATTCTTTAAAAGGTTATGACACTTACTACAACCCTATTGATGTAGCAGCAGGTAATCCTACTTGGGTATCAAGCGGCGGAAGCGCAACTGTAAGTGCGGGAGAAGTAACAGCAGTGAAGCCAGGTACCGTCACCTTAACAGCTAAAAGCGGTGCTGCAAGCGCCTCTACAACCGTTACAGTTCTGGGTGGAGAAGATCTATCCAGTATGAGTGTAGGTACAGCTACAGCTCCACTGACAACCGGAACTACTGTGTCTGTCCCTGTTACGGCAGCTACGAAGAGTGGAACAACTATTAATGTTCCGGATTCAGCCCTGAAGTGGGAGTTTGTAGGCTTTAAGGGAGCTGTAAAAGATGGCAAGTTAACTGTAAACGCCGTTGATGCAGGGGTTACTACAGGTTACGCTATTGCCCGTTATGATGGATTTAGTGCAGTCGTAGTATTATCAACAGCAGCAGCTACAACATGGGAAGATTTCGAGAAGGTAAGCTATCCAATTGACTTTACTACCAATGTTCCAGCGGTACAGGGTACTGCAACAATAGTGGATGGAACGGCTGAAAGAGTAGGCTCCAAGGTGCTGTCACTCAGTTATGATATGACGGCTGGAAGCGGGAAAATGTATGCTTATGCTCAGCTTAATGGTACAAGCGGAAAAACAGTTCCAGCGCTTGCAACTTCGATGTCGGTTGATGTGATGGGCGATATGAGCTTGAACTGGTTACGTGCTGAATTTGTAGACAACAGTGGAGCTACAGCTTATGTGGATCTTGCGAAGATCATCGATTGGAATGGTTGGAAGAACATTAACATTGACTTGTCAGGCTCAGGCATTAAATTCCCAGCAACGCTGAAGAGACTCTATGTAGTCAACGTAGAGGAAGGCCAAGATGAACGGGCGAAGACGGGTACAGTTGCCGTTGATAATATCAAGTTTACAATGCCATCGCTTTCTAGTGATGCAGGCTTACCGAAAGGTACGGCTTCCATGAGCATTGGCTCGAAAGCAATGACCGTAAACGGAACAAAGAAAGCTATTGATGTAGCTCCAATTGTAAAAGACGGCAGTACTTATGTGCCAATTCGGTATGTCCTTGATGCTTTCGGAGGCAGCGCTACTTGGGATCAGGTGAATAAGAAGATCATGGTATTACGCGGAGCCAAGGCACTGGACCTTACCGTAAATAAAAAGGAATATCTGCTGAACGGTAAACGTCAGAGTGCTGAAGTAGCACCAATCATTTTACAAGGTAGGACTTTAGTGCCATTAAGACTAGTTTCTGAACAGCTAGGATTAACTGTAAAATGGGAACAGAAAACGAAGACCGTAACTATCGAATCGTGATATGTTAATATAAAGGAAAACCTTTATAACGATTCGATAGAAAAGGGGCAAGCATCCGTGGAATTTCAAGCCGATGCGATTGATCGCGTCATTAAAAATACCATCGACGTGATGGAGAGCAGCAAGTATCAGATTTTTGAAATATTGCAGGTTGCGCGTGATGAACTTGCTGCACTCAACAAAGAACTGCAGCGGGTCATGGACGAAACGGATGAGACATTGAAAAAAGTAGACAAGCTGGAGCTGCAGTATCACCGCTCCAGAATCCGGCTGACAGAGGTCAGCCGGGACTTTGTCCGCTACTCGGAGAAGGATATCCGTATTGCCTATGAGAAGGCTACGGAGCTACAGCTCGAACTCATGATGACGCGTGAGCGAGAGGTCTATCTTCGATCAAGACGTGATGAATTACAAATGCGAGTGCGCAGTGTCGAAAATTCTGTAGAGCGTGCAGAGTCCATTGGTTCGCAAATGAGCGTAGTGCTCGAATATTTGTCGGGAGAACTAGGTCAGGTGACGAGAATTGTCGAATCTGCGAAGAACAGACAGATGATAGGACTCAAGATAATCCTGGCTCAAGAAGAAGAACGGAAGAGAATTGCCCGGGAAATTCATGATGGTCCTGCTCAAATGCTGGCGAATCTAGTCCTTAGGACGGAAATTGTAGAAAGAATGCTGGTAAAGCAGGAATTTGGGTTGGTGCAAGACGAAGTAATAGATTTGAAAGGACAGGTTCGATACAGTCTGGAAGAAATGCGTAAGGTCATCTTTAATTTACGACCGATGGCTCTCGATGATTTGGGATTAATTCCGACTTTGCGGAAATATGTACATGATTTTGAGGAGAAGACGAAGCTAAGGACGACCTTGGAAACCAGAGGTCAGGAACATCGACTATCTTCAGCCATGGAGGCAGCGGTATACCGATTGGTCCAGGAAGCTTTGTCTAATGCAGCTAAACACGCCTACCCGAGTTTCGTATTGGTAGAGATTACTTACCAAGCGCAGTTAATTAAGATTGTGATTAAGGATAATGGATTAGGTTTTAATGTGCAGAAATTAAAGAATCCGCAGGGCAATCGTGAAAGCTTCGGGCTAGTAGGTATGCGGGAACGTGTAGAGCTGCTTGAAGGCAGAATGGAAATCATATCAGCCGAGAATCAGGGGACAACAATTGTGATCCACATTCCGACGAACGTGGAGAAAGGGAAGGAGTAATGTGATGGAGAACTTAAACTCTACTAAAACGCCCATTAAAGTTCTTTTGGCGGATGATCATCAGCTTTTTCGTGAAGGGCTGAAACGTATTTTGAATATGGAGGAGGATATCGAAGTCATCGGTGAATGTGGTGACGGTATCCAGGTATTAGAGTTCTGTAATGGAACTAAACCAGACATCGTACTGATGGATATTAATATGCCTATTGAGAATGGCGTGGAGGCCACTCAAAAACTGCGGGAAATGTTCCCGGAGGTTAAGGTAATTATTTTATCGATTCATGATGATGAGAGTTATGTGTTTGAAACCCTTCGTAAGGGTGCTAATGGTTATTTATTGAAGGATATGGAGGCTGAATCCCTTATTAATGCGATCCGTTCGGTCTGTGAGGGACACGCTTTTATACATCCAAAGGTTACCGGAAAGCTTATCAATCAATTGCGGCGCATGACGTACCTTAATGAGACTGGAGTGGCTGCAGATACGGTAGTGAAGGAAGCCGGTGTTAAGTTTGTGGCCGGTGACAACAATCCTCTAACACGTCGTGAAGCAGAAGTACTGCGGCTGATGGCGGAAGGTAAGAGTAACAAAATGATCGGTGAGTATTTGTTTATTAGTGAAAAAACAGTTAAAAACCATGTGAGTAGTATTTTGCAAAAAATGGAAGTGGATGATCGTACGCAAGCCGTAATCAATTCGATCAAATATGGTTGGGTAACCTTATAAAAATATCTACAGATTTACGTTACATATAGGAATGAAATCAAGGAGAGCACAGCTTGTTCCTTGAAAATATAAGAAAGTATAAGTTTCACACCATACTTTATGTCTTATATTTCTAGCTTAAACGTTTACCGTCCTTGCAAGGATGCCGAAGGCGTTTATGCTTGATAGGAACTCTGGGCAGTCACCGACCTTTTAAAGCCGGCATATAGTGTTGGTATACAGAGGAGGTGCATCTCCATGGTAGCCCAGTTGATATGGATTGCGGCTGTTTATGTATCCGCTGCAGTGATTATTCATATGCTGCATAATCGGCAGAAGGTGCGGCAGACACCGCAGTCCGTGAAATGGATTCATTATATTTTGATTACCCGCAATCATGCATCTGTTGTGGAATGGTACATTCGGGCGCTGACATTTCAAGCTTTTTTAACTGGAAAACGATTTCGAGTAACGTTCATGGATGATGGCTCGAGCGATGGAACCCTTGGAATTGTTTCCAGGCTGGCTGATAGTGGCTGCTCTATCGATCTTGCAACATCTATGTACACTTTTCAGGTGAGTGAAGAAGAGTTGCAGCGACAAGGGATTGTGGTAGACTTGCGGTTGTCAGGGCAGTCTGTTTCGTTGCCTTTTATGGGGATGGCAGGAAGTAGGGGATGCGAATCAAAGCGCGACAGATTTTAAGTAAATATGTGAGTAACGGGTGAAGCACACTCTCCAAGAAATGGAGAAGTGTGCTTTTTGCGTTTGAGGCAGGGAAAGTGATGTGGGCAAGAGCGATTAATGGTGAGACTTAAGGAGGCCGATTTTATGCAAGTTGCTGTATATGCCTTGGAATGTAGAGGGTTCTGGAGTGCTTGGATTTCTTTAGATCTTACAGTAGATAGATGGTGGCGGTCTGGCGCTGGGCCGGAGAGTCAAGGTAGAGACTTAGTGACGGTGGACAAGCTGGTCTTATTATCTCCTGCACTGCCGCTGGGCTGGGCGGTGAAGCTGCGCGATCGTTTTAAACAAAGAGACGGAATGAGGAACTGGGGGGCTAAGGAGTGGGGTCAATACGTAAGCAGTGTTCTTGAGCCAGAGTTGAAGGAAGAGAGGGAAGCAGGAGGAATAGCCGAGGAAGAGTGGCTTAGTCAGAGGGTGTCACTATGGCGGGCTTCTGAACTAAGGGGGGGATTTATAGAATCGTCTAAGAAAAACAATGATTGCAGAGGAAATGATCTCGATTATGCTTTGCTTGAATCGGAGGTAGAACAACTCGTACATGCGGTGGCCGGCCGCTCTTTGCTGCAGCCGGAAATAGAGGCGTTACTGGCAGAAGGATTGCCAGAGCTGACAGGTCGTTGGCGCCAGGCGGCACAACTGGCGCATTTGCAGGGGCGGCTTACGTTTGCCGCCGCCGTTGGTAGTCACGCCCCGGCTGCGCATGGGGCATGGGCCCGCCAGCTCCCTGCGAGCGCTGGCGCTCTGGCGCGTGCGGCGGCTAGGCTGCCGCACGTATTGTGGCGCGGCGCTGTCGCTCGCCGCGCGATTTCGCGCTGCCTGCGTTGCGGCAGCGCTCCGACCGGCCGCACGGCATGCGCCGCGTGCGGCCTTATGGGCTGCGCCTATTGCGAGGCCTGCCTCGCACTTGGGCGCAGCCGGGCTTGCGCGCTGCTGCTACGCAGCGCAGCGCTTCCGGCCGTGCGATGCACGGCCGCCCTTGACCCCACCGTGGCCGCAGGCCGGTGGGGGTTAAGTCCAGCGCAGGCGGGAGCCGCTGGCGCTGCGCTGGGTTTTCTGGCGGAGCGGCGCGAGCGCTCCGCCAAAATGTGCCCAGAGCGTTTCCTGCTCTGGGCGGTGACGGGAGCCGGGAAGACGGAGATGATCTTCCCGCTCCTAGAGGCCGTGCTCGCCGCCGGTGGGCGGGCGCTCGTAGCGACGCCGCGCCGCGACGTCGTACTCGAGCTCGCCCCGCGGCTCGCGAAGGCTTTCCCGGCGGAGATTCTCGCCGTGCTTTATGGCGGCAGCACAGAACGCTGGGTGAGTGGTCGCTTAACGCTCGCGACCACCCATCAGCTGCTGCGCTTCCATCGAGCCTTTGATCTCGTTATCATAGACGAGCTGGACGCATTTCCTTACCACAATGATCCTATGCTGGCTTATGCCGCAGAACAAGCTTGTAAGGTAGATGGTTCTTTTATCTACTTATCAGCCACACCACCGCAAGAAATGCAGCGGTTGGTACGCTCAGGTAGACTTCCACATGCCAGAGTGCCTGTCCGCTTCCATGGTCATCCTTTGCCTGTACCGCAGCATCTGACCATGACATCCGTTCAAACATGCCTAAAGCGTGGGATTTTACCTAGATCTCTCATACATACGCTTCGTAAGTCGCTCGAGCGCGAGGCGCAAATCTTTTGCTTTGTATCTCGTATTGCTCATATTGAAGGATTACTGGTGCTGCTTCGTCGGAGCTTTCCTGGCGTAGTTATCGAGGGTACTTCCTCCAAAGATCCCTTCCGGGCGGAAAAGGTAACTGCTTTTCGCAACCGTGCTATCTCCCTATTAGTAACCACTACAATTCTGGAACGAGGAGTTACAGTGCCACGCAGCGATGTATTTATTTTGGATGCGGATAGCGATCTCTTTGACGAAGCCTCCTTGGTTCAGATGGCGGGTCGTGCCGGGCGATCTAAGGATGATCCTGCTGGGCGTGTTGTATTTGCCTCTCCCCAGTGGACCCGATCACAGCGAGGAGCGATCTCCCAGATACGTACTATGAACATCATCGCTCGCCGTAAAGGATACATTAGCAAGGAGGCGCCGAGATGAGCTCCCTGTTCTCATGGTTAACCAAATCTCGGGCACTCTTGTCCCCTTCCGTAACTCCATGCTTAACCTGTGGCAAGCGTAATCCTGGATCCTCACAATTTCCTGGAGTTTGCAGAATATGCGTAGAATCCATTCCTTGGATACGTTCCCCTCGTTGCCTGAAATGTGGTCGGCATGTGGGCTGTCCCGACTGTGCCCGTAGTAGTGAACCGTCACCGATTATTTGTAACCGGAGTGCAGTGGCCTACACTAGCGTTATGAGAGAATGGCTGGGTCAGTATAAATATCGCGGAAATGAAAGATATGCACCTTTACTTGGCCTCATGCTGGATAGAGCGTATCTAACTTTGAAAGAAGAGAAGCATAGTGCTCTTTTATCCCGAAAACCATCCATAATCCATCGCTCTTGGTCTGCTGATTTGTTAGTGCCGGTGCCTGTCAGTAATTCCCGGCTTATGGAGCGGGGGTTTAATCAAGCGGAAAGATTGGCGGATGTGTTATCTAGACGTAGGAAGGTTCCACAGCTTCCGTTGCTGATTCGCACACACCATACGGGGAAACAGAGCTTTAAGAGCCGAGCGGAACGACTAACAGATATGAAGCACGCTTTTGCAGAGAATCCGGCAGTAACAACACAATTTGCGGATTGGATGAAAAGGGAGGTACCTCTAAATCGTCCTGTTCGGATTATTATTGTTGATGATATTTATACGACGGGCAGTACCATTCGTGCGTGCGCTGAAATAATACAACAAATGGGTTCAGATTATGGTTATGCGGTAGAGGTGTATAGCTTAACTTGGGCACGTTCCTAAGAGGAGCAAAAATGCATGATTGTGAACAGCTCCATTCAATTTTTAAGAGAAACATACACTTAATAGGGTTTCTTCCGTCCCATAGACGAATTCCCTGCAATCATGTAATCTAGGAGCATAAGAATATTATGCGTTGTACAGAATGTACGGAGAGGAGCGGCTGCTTGTTATGAATCTAGACAATTGTCCAAGGTGCGGCCGGTTGTTTGTTAAGAATCTTATGGGTTTGTGCCAGCCTTGCATCAAAGAGCTGGAGCATGAATATGAGATCTGCGTCGATTATTTGCGGGAGAACAAAGGAACCAACATTCAAGAGCTGTCCGATGCTACGGGAATTTCGATTAAGGAGATCACCCGCTTTATTCGAGAGGGCCGGATATCTATAGCTAATGCTCCTAATATGATGTATCCCTGCGAGGTGTGTGGAACGCTGATTCGCGATGGGCATATGTGTGATAGCTGCCGTTCTCGGCTAAGGAAAGATCTCACGAATGCCGCCAAGGAAAGTGCTGCTGAGGATTCTACCAAAAAGACAACAGACGGTGCATATCGCGCCATAGATAAGTTGCGTGACCTATAAAATCTGCAAAAAAACGTTTGCAGCTATAAAGTATGTTTCAGTCTACGCCGATAAACTTAGTAAAGATTATCGGCTTTTTTATATTAGAAGGAAGGTGAAGTTATGAAAATTAACGAGACCGGACGAATTAACGCGATGAATCCGTATCAACGCAGCGCGGATGCGCAAAGGCAGGAACAAATGAAGAAAAGTTCACGCAAGGATGAGGTTTCGATCTCTGATGAAGCAATTCAGCTCTTGCAAGCACAGAATTCTGGTAATGATGCTGAACGTGCACTTAAGATCGACAGTTTGAAGCAACAGGTCTCCGCAGGTACCTATCAAGTAGATGCAGCTAAGCTAGCAGAGAAACTCGCCCCTTACTTTAAGCGATCCTCCGAGAATTAGGTGAAACCATCCATGGCATTGACGACATTAATAGAACTATTGGAGCGGCTGGACGAAGTGCATAACCAAATGCTGGAGCTGGCCGCTGAGAAAAAACAGACGATTATGGACAACAAGGTGGATGGATTAATCGACATCCTGAACCGTGAGTCCAAGCTAATGAAGCTGATTGGACAGCTCGAGGAACAGCGGATCGCGGCAGCATATACAGTTCTGCAAGGCGTGGGTATTCGTTCCAACTTGAACCTGAACCTAACTGAGCTGTCCAGACTTATATTTGACCCTGAAGACAAGGCACGACTGCTGCATATTCAGCAGAAGCTTTCTGGCACTTTGCACCGCTTGAAAGAAGCAAATGAGCTTAATCAGAAGCTGATAGAGCAGTCGCTTACTTTTATAGATTATTCTTTGGATCTGCTAGTCGGAAGACCGAATCAGGATATCACATATCATCATCCGTCCGATAAGGGCAATGGCGTAAATCGGTCGGGGATTTTTGATGCACGAGGCTAGAATTGTACTGATGAAGTGTTCTGCTGGAGCAGAACATAAGGAGGAGTAAGAAGCATGACATCCACATTTCACTCGATAGAGACCGCGAGACGCAGCCTTTTTACTCAGACTGCAGCTCTTAATACGACTGGACACAATATCGCAAATGCGAATACCGAGGGTTATACTCGTCAACGTGTTAATATGAAGGCCGCTTTACCTATTGAAGCGTACGGATTTAATAAATCTACCGTTCCTGGTCAAATGGGTACAGGGGTGGAATTCTCATCTATCGATCGGATTCGGGAAATGTTTCTGGATGATCAGTACCGTGGTGAGAATTCTGCATTTGGAAACTGGAAACTTCAAGCAGACACACTCTCTAAGCTGGAAGCGATTGTTAACGAGCCATCGGATACAGGTATTCGTACAGTTCTGGATAATTTCTGGAAATCATGGTCAGATCTTAGTAAGAACCCGGAAGATCCTACTGCTCGTAAGATTGTAGTACAAACTGCACAATCTTTGACTGATGCCATGAATTATATGAGCAAGCAATTAGATAATCTTGATCGGGATCTAACTACTAATATTGAGGTTAAAGCAAAAGAGGCTCAGGGCTACCTGACCGCTATCGCAGACTTGAATAAATCGATCTATAAGATCGAAGGTATGGGTGATCAGGCGAATGATCTACGCGATCAACGTGATCTGATGGCGGACAAGCTATCCAAGATTGCTAATATTACCGTCGTGGAGACAGAAGCTGGTTATAACGTTTCTCTGGGTGGACAGCCACTGGTAGAGGGTGGAGAAGTTACTGCAAACGTAGATAGTGCATTTCTTAATAATGCTTATGCCGCTGGAACTTTGAAGGGCGGCGAAGCTTACGGAATGATTTTCTCCAAAAATACGTATGTGACCGACTACAAGAAACAACTCAACGATATGGCTAGTACGATTGCTACTGGTAACGTTGAAGTTACAATACCGGCAGGTTCTAATCTTCCTGAGGGTACGGTGTTGACTAATGATGCTAAGATTACTCAAGCAGATGGCACCGTAGTTACTTTGGCCGCTGGTCAAGCAATGCCTAAGGGAGCAACGATGTATGAGGACGCTAAGACCATTGTCAAAGGCTTGAACGGACTTCACAAATTAGGTTATGCGATGGATGGAAGCTCTGGTCGTGATTTCTTTGTAACTTCTGGTGATGCTGGAACGATCAAATTGAATCCGGAAATTGCTGCAGATGTTAACTTATTCGCAACCTCGTTGCGCACTACTGTAGATGCAGCTGGGAATACGCAAGTCGTAAAAGGAAATAACACCTTGGCATTATTACTGACGAACCTCAAGGATAGTAAATTTACAACGCCGGACGGTAGCATTAGCAATACTGTTGGTGGACTTCTTGGCTCCATGGTGGGTCAGCTAGGTATTCAATCACAAGAGGCTGCACGTCAAACTGATAACTCAGATTATCTTGTAGAGCAAGTTAATTCTCGTCGTCAATCTGTTAGCGGAGTATCGCTAGATGAAGAAATGTCGAATATGCTCGTGTTCCAGCACGCTTATAGTGCCGCTGCGCGTTTTATGACTACTTTTGATGAACTGCTCGACAAATTGATTAATTCCACCGGCACAGTCGGCAGATAAAAGGAGATATAGCATATGTTGAGAGTAACCTCTAACATGATGAATTCACAGCTTCTGCTTAACCTAAACCGTAATGCACGTACGATGAACGACACACAGCTACAGCTTTCAAGTGGTCGCAAAATCAATAAGCCTTCCGATGATCCGGTAGGGATTACGTATTCCCTACGCTACCGTGCGGAGCTTTCATCTAATGAGCAATATACTAAGAATGTAGACAGCGCTCTTTCATGGCTGGATTATAATGATACCGTCCTAGGTCAAGCTGGGGACGTTGTTCAGAAGATTCGTGAGTTGACAGTACAAGCTTCGACAGGTACTAATCCGCAGTCAGCACTAGACAGTATCAATGCAGAAGTGTTGCAGTTAAAAGGCCAACTTGTGGATATAGCTAACAGTACGCTTAATGGCAAGTATATCTTTAATGGCGAGCAATATAACACGAAACCTTATGATTTCGTTAAAGGTGCAGATGGTACATATGATGTATCTAAGCCGATTACAACAGATGCCGGGCAGATTCAGTTTATTGTAGGTGAAGATGTGCGTATGCCTATTAGTACGACAGGTAATGACGTATTCGGTAACACTGGGGATGCGGATAATCTGTTTGCAATTATTAATCAATTATCAGGTGCGTTAAAGTCAGGTAATTTCACAGGCATATCGGCACAGCTTGGTTCAATTGATACAAGGATGGAAAAAATTCTTACGGCTCGCTCTGAAATAGGGGCCAAAACTAATCGCGTAGAGCTGATGCAGGATCGGCTTAGTGATTTGAATGTAAACCTAACGGATCTTCAAGCCAAGACCGAAGATGCCGACTACGAAGGTTTGATTATGAATTCAAAGATTCAAGAGAATATCTATAATGCCTCTCTGTCTGTAGGTGCAAAAATTATATCTACCACTCTTGTAGACTTTATTAGATAGAAGAGGTGGATTCTCATTGATACAGCCGATGTTGCAAATTCGTCAGACTCCTGCTCTGTTAGGTATTGACGCTGATCCGGGCGCATATTCGATCGCTCAGCCTAAGGCGGAGTTTAGTGTAACAACTACTCCGGGTGAACTAACAGTTCAATCCACTAGGCCCGAGCTGACAATAGATCAGTCCCGTGCTTGGGAGGCTTATAACGGTGGAAAGATGCTGGATATGAACAAACGGATTTATTCTGGCATTCAGCAGTTATACCTTCAGGGCATTGCCCGAAAGGTTGAGCAAGGGAATCGGATGGCTGAGTTTTTTAGACCGGGTAATACGATTGCAGAAGTGTACGGTACAGATACCGAACCAAATTCTTTTCCTGAGATTCGCGGCCCGGCATCATACGATAATGTGGATATTCACATTGAAACGAGAGCCCCGCAAATTGATTATCGAGCCGCAAAAGTGGATATTCAGGTGGAGATACATAATCCGGAAATTGAATATACCCGTGGCAAGTTAAATATTTATATGCAGCAATACGCTTCGATTCAGTTTATTCCACCAGAATTGAATGTTCAATTGTAGCTTCTTAAGCTATAGATGTGCCAAGCGCCTCTATAGCTTTTGTGCTATATATAATGTACTAGGATTTTGTAAGAAGTTAGTTTTGCGATGCAAAACTTTTGAGGAGTGAATAATTTGAATATAGAAACACTATCTTGGGGCAAACTGGAAGTAAATGAGGAGCAAGTATATCATTTTCCCAAGGGACTACCTGGTTTTGATGAAGAAACAGACTTTGCTTTGATCGCGATGGCGGAGACACCCTTTTGGTATCTGCAGTCAATTAAAAATAAAGGACTATCTTTTCTTTTGGGTGATCCATTTGTTTTTTATCCGTCCTATGAGTTTGAGTTACTGAATGAAGAAGCTGAAGAACTAGGTATAGACAATGAGGTTATTGTTCGGTGTGTTATTACATTGAAGGAACAAGTCGAGCTGTCCACGATTAACCTTTTAGCTCCTATTGTACTGAATCCTGTAGGGCATTCTGGCAAACAAATCGTGCTGCATAAAGCACCTTATCATACGAAGCATAGCCTACTGCAAGAGCAGTTGGTTATCGATGGAAAGGACGGTGGATGATATGCTCGTACTTTCCCGCAAAAAAGGGGAGTCCATCGTCATTCAAGATCAGATCGAGCTGACAATTTTAAGCGTGGATGGTGACACAGTAAAGGTTGGGATTTCTGCACCCAAGCATGTCGATATTTTTCGTAAAGAGGTATACCTCTCGATTCAAGAGGCTAACCGTGAGTCTGTTGCTCCACAGCAGACTGATCTTAACGCATTGATCAATCGACTTCGTGGTGTAAATAAGAATGATTAATTAACATATTTCGCATATATAATGTAGAACCTGGGACTGTTTAAACGCAGATTCAGGTTTTTTGTTTTATTTTGGAGAATTTAACCAAGAAATTTAAAAAAAACTTCGAATTGCTCTAAACAGTTGGGTGCATGCCGTCGATATATGTATTAGACGCTGAGCCGGCAGGGCGGCCGACCTTAATGGATCGGCGTTTACCACATGGATGTGGAACTAACTTAATTTCAGGGAGGAAATATCAAATGATTATCAACCACAATATCGCGGCGATGAACACTCACCGTCAACTGACTGCAAACACAGCTAACACTAACAAAAATATCGAGAAATTGTCTTCCGGTCTTCGTATCAACCGTGCCGGTGACGATGCTGCCGGTCTGGCAATCTCCGAAAAAATGCGTGGTCAAATCCGTGGTTTGGATATGGCTTCCAAGAACTCACAAGATGCGATCTCTTTGATTCAAACCGCTGAAGGCGCATTGAACGAATCCCACAGCATCCTGCAACGTATGCGTGAGCTGTCTGTTCAATCCTCCAATGATACTAATACAGATGCTGACCGTAAAGAACTTCAATCCGAAGTAAAACAATTGGTTACTGAATTGGACCGTATTGGTAACACTACTGAGTTCAATACCAAGAAGTTGTTGGATGGTTCTGCAAAGGGTGTAACTGAAGCAGTAGCTGGTACTGCTAAAGTTAACAATAACTCTGGTGTCAAAATTGCTGCTTCAGAAATAACTGCTTTGAATACAAAAGCTGGTACAGCTGCTACAAAATCTAATGTTGACGGTGCTTACATGATTGTAAGAACTGGTACTAATGGGGCTGCAGGAGCATTTGATGCTACTGATTACAAAATTATTGGACCAAATGGTAAAGAAATAACGACTGCTGCTACTAACATCACAATTACAGATACTGCTGTTGCATTTGGAACAGATATTCTTGCTGGTGCTGCATCTTTAGCTGTTACTAGTATGAACGCTATGAAAGTCGGAGAAAGTATGACTTTTGTATTTGGTAAAGATGAAGCTGCTAATGATAAATTGGATGACTCCATTATGACACAAATTGGTGCGAATGCTGGTCAAACCGCATTTATTTCCATGGGAGATATGCGTGCAGAAGCTCTTGGCGTAAAAACCATTGATATTTCCAGCAAGTTTGGTGCGGCTACTGCAATCGAAACCGTTCAAAACGCTATGCAAAAAGTTTCTTCCCAACGTAGTAGTCTGGGTGCTATGCAAAACCGTTTGGAACACACCATCAACAACTTGGGTGCTGCTTCCGAGAACTTGAGTGCAGCTGAGTCCCGTATTCGTGACGTTGACATGGCTAAAGAAATGATGCAACAAACGAAAAACAACATTCTTGCTCAAGCTTCACAAGCTATGTTGGCTCAAGCTAACCAACAACCACAAGGTGTTCTACAATTGCTTCGTTAATTTCTTCTTGTTTGACCAAAGCCCCGGGGAAACCCGGGGCTTTTTTTCTTTTTTTTCTTGACAGGTATCAAATCCTAAATTATCCCTAAATGAAACCGATATATACAATATAAATAGCGTTGCTGGAGGCCAGGATAATGAATGTACAGTTTTCACTCACTGCCAGTTCTACGTTAAACAGACCTAGCGGTACAGAGAGCAATCACAGCACAGAGTCTACGCCACAGATAAAATCACTCACTCCAATTCAAAATACTAAGGAGATGAGCTTGAGAGAGAAGCAAGGTGTGAACGTATCTGTTGCTGAAGAACAGCTTATTCGAACCATTGAGCGAGCAGTGAAATCTCTACAAGGACCTCAGACTACGTTGGAGATCAGTATCCACGAGAAGACGCATGATATTATGGTAAAGGTACTTAATAAAGATACTGGTGAATTAATTCGTGAAGTTCCACCAGAAAAAACGCTGGATCTCGTTGCTAAAATGATGGAAATTGCAGGCATACTTGTAGACGAGAAAATCTAACATTTGGAGGTGCTGATTTGGTTACAAGAATCAATGGATTTTCGGGTATGGATATTGATAGTATGGTCAAGAGCATGATGGCAACTAAGCGTGTACCACTGGATAAACTCAATCAGGATAAGCAAGTATTACAGTGGACTAGAGAAGGATACCGAGAGCTGAACAGTGTGCTCTATGATTTTCGTACAAATAAATTAAATGATAAATATAAAAAGTCCGATTCCTTAAATGTGAATAAAGCTGTGACCACGGGGAATACAACTGCAGTGAAGGCCGAAGCCACTGCAAATGCAACTAAAGTTGATATGAAGGTAAGTGTGACTAAACTTGCTACCACAACTACTCTTCAAACCATCGGCTTAGGTCAAGGTATACCCAGTTCAACTTCATTGGCACAGTTAGATGGGGTGGATTTGTCAGAGCTTTCTGAAGAAGAAGAGGCTGCATATCTTAAGAAAGGATTTGACATCACTATTAATGGAGTGAGTTTTAAGGATAGCGCGGGTAATTCTCTGTTTAATGGTCTCACTTCTATATCTTCTCTGGTAGCAGCGATCAATTCTAATACAAAGGCTAATGCTGTTGCAAGTTATGATGAGATTACAGGGAAGTTATCAATCGCCTCTAAAATTGGTGGTGCAGAAGGGACAGTTAAAGTTGAGACCCCAGCTGGTAGCAATTCATTACTGGCACTTTTTTCAAAGAAAACAGTGGTGGAAACTAACGGGGCAGGCATAGGTGTCACAAGTGATAAAACACTCGCTGATTTGCAAAAAATGTTGGATGGGAAAGAACCTGATCCGGCTGCTCCGGTGAAATATTATAGTTTTAATATTAACGGGAAGAGCTTTTCATTTAAAGCCTCCACCACAATAGCAGATGTTGTGACAGCGATAAATACAAAACCAGATGTCAACGTGACGGCAAGTTTTGTAGATGGTAAACTAACGATTACCGGTAATTCCGCTGGAGAGGTGAAAATGAGTGGAGCCTCCTATGAATTTTTAGGCCTATTCAAAGGAGCAGTACCTTTTGCAGAAGGCGCGGATGCGATCAAAGAGGTTACTAAGGGTGAGAATGCAGAAGTCACGATTAATGGAGAGGCTATCAAAAACGTTACCAGCAACGTCTTCACTATCAATGGGGTTCAACTAACATTACTGGATGTGACCAATAGCAGCGGTACAGACATTCCTACCAATGTTAAAACTCAAAGTGATCCAGATAAAGCGCTGGAAACCATCAAGGGGTTTATGGAGGACTATAACGCTCTAATAAAAGCACTTAATAGCAAAGTTAATGAAACTAAGTATCGTGACTTTAAACCACTATCAGATGAGCAGAAAAAGGAAATGAAAGAAGGAGAAATTGATAGTTGGACTGAAAAAGCCAAAAGTGGTTTGTTCAAAAACAACGACATTGTCACTAGTCTTCTATCAAAAATGAGAGAAGCGATAACGGAGAAGCTTGGAAGCCTTAATGCAATTGGTATAACCACAGGGAATTATATGGAGAACGGTAAGTTAGTTATATCGGATGAGACGAAGTTGAAAAATGCTTTAAGTGCAAATCCACAGCTCGCTATTGATTTATTTCAAGGTACCGCAAATGCTCCACAATCAGGTATCTTTAATAAAATAGCAAATAACATTACGAGCACCTTAGATATGATCTCTGATCGTGCTGGTACCAACAAATTCTCAATGGATTTAAATAGTACCTTTAAAGAGGAAAGTATTATTGGGAAACAACTTAAAAGTTATAATAGTCGAATCACTACTATGCAGAAAAACCTTCAAATGGTAGAAAATCGTTACTACAAGCAATTCTCAGCGATGGAAAGTGCAATGAACAAACTGACGACACAGTCCTCCAGCCTGATGTCCAGCTTGGGACTATCTTAAAATAAAGGGTGAGACAATCTTGCTTACATCTCCTTATGAGAAATACCGACAATCATCTATCCAAACTTCCACGCCTGCACAGTTGGTTGTAATGTTGTATGACGGTGCAATTCGTTTCGTGAGAACGGCAATGGACGGGCTGAGAAAGCATGATTTGGAGAAGACTAATCTTAACCTTGGCAAAGCTCAGACTATTATCAGCGAGTTAATGAGTACCCTTGATTATACTTATGAAATATCAAAAAATTTATACTCAATGTATGAATATACGAATTTTCTGCTGGTTGAGGCTAATATTCGTAAAGATCTAGTTAAGGCAGAAGAAGCGTTGGGCTACTTAACGGAATTGCGAGAAACTTGGCTACAGGCTTCGAAGATCGCGACAACTCAGGGGCTAGAGCCGTTATCTACGGAAAGTGCAAATGGATAAAGATAAGCTTGTTGTAGAGTTGAAGCAATTGACGCAGAATATAATGGAGCGGTTATACGAAGTCGAATTTGAAGAGTTAGAGTCTTTCGTGGACGAGCGTCAGAAATTGATTGATGACATTATCCGACAGTTCTCGTTGGTTCCTGCAACGGAAGCGCAAAAGGTCGAAATTGAACGAATTTTGCATCACGATTCAGAAATCACTGCTCGCATGAACACTCTTTGCCTCGAGGCTCTGGACTGGTTGCAGAAGCGCAATCAAGCCAAAGCACAGCGCAGCGCATACGAGGCTGCTTACACTCCAGATAGCTTTCTAATGGATCGCAGAAAATAATATATTTCAGTGTTTCGCTATAGGAGTAGACGGGTATTAAATACCGTCTGCTCTTTTTTTGATCCTTACGCCTCAGCCATTTCTTGATTATGGTAAATTAAACGTCCTATTCTACGTGGTAAATTATTGCATGTAAACATTTACTTTTCCAATTGACAATGAAGAAGTTACGGTGGTATAGTCGATTTGTGAGCAAGACTCACGTTCATCTGATGACGAAGGGAATGTTTAATCAATGGAAGGTAAAGTAAAATGGTTTAACGCAGAAAAAGGTTATGGTTTTATCGAGACTGCAGACGGTGGCGACGTATTCGTACACTTTTCCGCGATTCAAACTGACGGTTTCAAGACTTTGGATGAAGGCCAATCCGTAGAGTTCGATATCGTTGAAGGCGCACGCGGACCACAAGCAGCTAACGTAATCAAATTATAATCATACGGCTAAGCCGACCTACATATAAGTAGATGGTTAGCAATTTAGACAGCGCTAGCAAGGATCTTGGGAATTCTCCCAAGGTCCTTTTTTTATGTGTTTGGGGCCCCCGCAAAGTACCTGAGTATGCATCGAAGTAAAGCTTCTCTTTGTGGGGATATTTTGTGTGCTCATAAGCCTCTATCAAGGCAGTTAATAGAAAGAAAATAGCGTACTTTGTAAATTTTTAATATGGAAAATGTTAGAACTCTCCGAAATGTGGGTAATAGCTTTACGTTGAGCTGTTTATCTTGCCTCGACGCACACTATGTTAGCCTAGGCCAATACTTCCATGAGAGATTCATATAGCCTATGCTATCAAAACTTTTAGGAGGATGATTAGCAGGATGAAAAAGAAGTTGCGCGGTCTCATGACCGGAGTTTTAGGAGTTAGCATGTTATTAGGATCTCTTGGCAGCGTATCTGCTGCCTCCGTACCTAAGGATATTCAAGGTCACTGGGCCCAAGCTCAGCTACAGGAATGGTTAGATAGTGGATACCTTGGAGGATACCCAGATGGTACAGTTAAACCCAACAAGGCAATTACACGTGGAGAGTATGTGACTCTGGTAAATCGCCTGTTCGGTTTTAAAGAAAAAGCAACTGTAAGCTTTAAAGATATGAAAAGCACAAACTGGAACTACAGTGAAGTGGCTAAAGCCGTGGAAGCTGGCTATATCGGAGGATACGAGGACAATACGTTCCGTCCTAATAGTCCGCTCACAAGACAAGAGGCAGCAGTAATGGCTGCGAAATTACTTAAATTGAGCACCAATAGCACTACTAGCAAATTTAAAGACAATGCACAAATTGCAGCATGGGCAAAAGGTGCAGTAGCCGCTGCAGCGGATAAGAAGATTATTAACGGTTATCCGGATGGAACCTTCGGTCCTAAGAGATCGTTAACACGTGCAGAGGCTGTAGGTATCATCAATACCTCAGTCATCTATTACCCAGGTAGCGGCACAGGCGGTGGAGTAATTCCTACCCCAACGCCAACGGCTACTCCGACTCCAACAGCTACCCCAACGCCAACAGCTACTCCAGGTGGCAGTACTGGTGGTGGATCTGGCGGCGGTAACGGTGGCGGAGAAAATGAAACAAAACCAACCGTAACTGGGGCAACCTATGGTAACGTTGGTTCGGTAACAGCCGATGTATACCTGACATCTTCGGTAACAGGCTTAGTGTACTATGTTGTAGCTCCTTATACTACTAATGTAAGTGCACCAAGTGCCCTGCAAGTAGAAAAAGGACAACTTAGTGACGGAACTGCAAGCGTATATCATGGTAGCGCTGCTGCTGTAGGTAATACTAAGGTTACATTCTCGGTTTACGGATTGAATCCTGGTACGGAGTATGCGACTTACATTGCAGTAGCTGATGCTTCAGGTAAACTTTCTGATGTAACTACAGTCCGATTAACTACTGCTCAGGCAACTGCAAACTCGATTACGCTTTTTGAACCAGGACAAGTAGGTACAGTTACAGCAGATGTATATGTTAAATATGGTTTGACAGGTGCCGCTCCCACCCCAGTAAGATATGTAGTATTGCCTGCTAATGAAAAAGCGCCTAGTGCAGCGCAAATTTCTTTAGGTCAGAATAGTGCTGGTACAGCATTGACTGCTCCATGGACGGACACACTTACTTTTGCTCCTGGTGTAAAGCATAAGCATACTTTGACTGGATTGACTGCGAATACTGCCTATAAGGTATACGTTATTACAGGATCAGGTACACAATTGTCACCTGTAGAAATCATCCGAATTCATACTAAGTAACTTAATCTTATACTGTCTCAGTTTGGGAATATAAGAATGGAATTCGTTCTATAATAACGACAGGTTTACTCTTGGTCCGGTGAGGCGAATAGTTGCTCTTACCGGACTTGTTTTATTTGTGAACACTACGACAATATTTGTTATCTAATTGTAAGGGCTGTAAGGAATTACTTTTTACTTAGCCTTAACAATTTGGTATAATGAAGGTGTAACTAAAGGAGGAGTGGCCATGCAATTCACCATTCGAGGTCAACAAATTGACGTGACCGACGCTTTGAGAGAATATGTTGATAAGAAGCTCAGCAAACTTGAGAAGTATTTCGAAGCACCCCCTACCTCTGAAGGGTCTGTGACGCTTGGCGTAGTTCGCGGCCTTCATACGGTGGAAGTAACCATTCCGCTTGCTGGCGTGACGCTTCGTGCCGAAGACCGCAGCGATGACATGTATGCTTCCATAGATGCCGTTGTGGACAAGCTGGAACGTCAAATTCGCAAACACAAAACGAAGATCAACCGTAAGTTCCGTCAAGAGGGACTCAAGACGCTGTTTGTGGATGGAGCTAGTACCGCTGTTGCTGTAGAAGAACAAGATTATGATGATTTAGAAGTTGTGCGGAACAAACGCTTTACGATGAAACCGATGGATGTGGAAGAAGCAATTCTTCAAATGAACATGGTAGGGCATAATTTCTTTGTGTTTTCCAATATCGACACCTCTGAAGTGAGCGTAGTTTACAAACGTGATGATGGTAAATATGGACTGATTGAACAGGGCTAAGTTACAATGATGCCAGTTATGCTCTAAGTATAAAGGGCCTCGAGAGTTAGTCAGAACCTAAGAAATTTAAACCGAGCCCCTATTCGCTGCAAGCGAATAGGGCTCTTGTGCGTATAAGTGACTATATTGAAAAATGTGGCTGATACACCTTGTATTGCGGCATCTCTTACAAACTGTTACAATTTATGAAGCAGCGGAATCGAATTTATAAATGGCCCTTTCAATTTTGTGAGGATGGGCTCGGTTCCACCATCTGTGTTGCATGAAAGGGGTTAACCATGCTAGGACTTGTAAAGAAAATATTCGGAGACACCAACGATCGTGACGTTAAACGTCTCATGAAGACAGTCGATGTAATTAATGGATTGGAACCGGAATTTGTAAAGCTATCTGATGAACAGTTACAAGCTAAGACAGCAGAATTCCGTACCCGTATTGAAAAAGGCGAAACTCTGGAAGAAATTCTTCCTGAGGCATTTGCAACCGTACGTGAAGCTTCCAAGCGGACACTGGGTATGCGGCATTTTGATGTGCAGTTAATTGGTGGTATGGCTCTGCATGAAGGCCGAATCTCCGAGATGAAAACTGGTGAAGGTAAGACACTAGTAGGTACATTGCCAGTGTATTTGAATGCTTTGCTAGGTAAAGGCGTACACGTAGTAACGGTCAATGACTATTTGGCTCAGCGCGACAGCGCACAAATGGCACAAATCTATAACTTCCTGGGCATGACGGTTGGGGTTAACCTAAGCGGTATGGACCATGCTGATAAACAAGCTGCTTATGCCTGCGATATTACGTATGGCACGAACAACGAATTTGGTTTCGATTATTTGCGTGACAACATGGTGCTTTATAAAGAGCAAATGGTTCAGCGCCCTCTGTATTTCTGTATTATTGATGAAGTGGACTCTATTCTTATTGATGAAGCACGTACACCTCTTATTATTTCCGGACAAGCTGAGAAGTCTACAGAATTGTATTTTTCAGCAGACCGTTTCGTGAAGAAGCTTAAGGCTGAAGAAGACTATACGGTAGATATTAAAGTGAAGTCTGTAGCCTTGACTGAAAAAGGTGTAGCTACTGCTGAGCGCGCTTTTGGTATCGAGAACTTGTATGATCACAGTCATGTAACCTTGAATCACCATATCGTCCAAGCCCTGAAAGCAAATGTAATTATGCGTCGTGACGTAGATTACGTTGTGAATGAGGGTGAGGTCGTTATTGTTGATGAATTTACGGGACGCCTAATGTCGGGTCGTCGCTATAGCGATGGGTTGCACCAAGCGATTGAAGCGAAGGAAGAAATCGAAGTACAGAACGAGAGTATGACGCTTGCTACGATTACTTTCCAGAACTACTTCCGTATGTATCGCAAACTGGGCGGTATGACAGGTACAGCGAAGACTGAGGAAGAAGAATTCAAGAAGATTTATGGTCTTGAGGTTCTTCAGGTTCCTACCAATAAGCCGAACAAGCGCGATGATATGCCGGATGTTGTCTACAAGAGTGAGAACGGTAAGTTCAAGGCTGTTGTGGAAGAAATTGTAGAACGTCACAAAAAGAACCAGCCTGTCCTGGTTGGTACAGTGTCGATCGAGAATTCAGAGCTCGTATCTGAAATGCTGAAGCGCAAAGGTGTTAGACACCAAGTACTTAACGCGAAGCATCATGCTGCGGAAGCAGAAATCATTACCCATGCAGGTCAGCCAGGTACAGTTACGATTGCTACCAACATGGCTGGACGTGGTACGGACATCGTTCTGGGTGAAGGTGTGACGGATCTTGGAGGTCTGCATATCATTGGTACAGAGCGTCATGAATCGCGCCGGATTGATAACCAGCTGCGCGGTCGTGCGGGTCGTCAAGGTGACCCTGGTTCTACACAATTCTACTTGTCGCTTGGCGATGAGCTCATGAAGCGTTTTGGTGCTGACAACGTTCTGACTATGATGGATCGTCTCGGATTCGAGGAAGATCAGCCGATTGAGAGCCGCATGATCACACGTGCTGTAGAATCTGCTCAGAAACGTGTTGAAGGCAATAACTTTGATATCCGTAAAGTCGTATTGCAATATGATGACGTGATGAATCAACAGCGTGAAATTATTTATAAACAACGCCGTGAGATTCTGGAGTCCGATAATATTAAAGATATCGTGCTTGAAATGATCAAGCCTGTGATTGAGCGTATCGTTCTCGCACACTGTAGCGATGATATTCCTGAGAACTGGGAACTGCAAGAAGTTGCTGATTACGTAAACAGCAAGCTGCTTGAAGAAGGTGCTTTGACCCGTGATATTCTATGGGGTAAGGAAGCAGAGGAGATCATTGAGTTCATTTTCGCACGTGTGCTTGAGAAATATGCTGCACGTGAAGAACGTCTGGGTTCAGAACTTGTTCGTGAATTCGAGAAGGTAATCGTGCTTCGTTCCGTAGATAGCAAATGGATGGATCATATTGATGCAATGGATCAATTGCGTCAAGGGATTCACTTGCGTGCTTACGGTGGTACGGATCCACTTCGTGAGTATCAATTCGAAGGTTTTGAGATGTTTAATACTATGACTGCTACGATTCAAGAAGAAGTAGCTACTTATATTATGAAGGCACACATCGAGGCGAATCAGGAACGTCAATCCGTTATTGATGAAGACAAGATCTCTACAAACAGCGAACCTGTTGAGAAACGTCCGGTTCATGTTGAGGCTGTGACTGGCCGTAACGATCTTTGCCCTTGCGGAAGCGGCAAGAAGTACAAGAATTGCCACGGTCAAAACGCATAAGACAAACGTTTAGGAATACACATATTTAGCGTTCTAAGGATAGATGAGGTTGGCATTGGAATGTGGTTTTCTTTGTTCTTGCCTCTCATCTAGTCCTTATTATCGCTTCCATGGGTATACTAACCATAAAGAGCGGCTGGGCCCGGGGGTATCCCCCGTTTACGGCCCAGTCGCTTTTTTGGATCTTTAGCACTTGAGTGAATGTGGAATGGAGAGAAAGTTTGGAACTGGAGAAGCGTAGCGCTCGCCTTTATCTTCAGATTCCAACCGCAAGTGCGGTTATCTAATCAAGGAATCTGAGGATAACAGCGATCGGAAGTCCAATCCTTCTCGGAATGGCTGAACATTCACTCACCCACTAACTATCCATTAGAGCAAAGACCGTATCAACCTATTTTGAAAGGTGAAGTGACCTATGATAGAACCAAATGTAAAGCAGGATCTGCGTGAAATAGGCAAGAAACTAACTGACCTTAGGGGGTCTCTTTGACTTAGATCTTAAGCAAGAGATGATTTCTAACTTTGAAGAGAAAATGGCGGCTCCAGGATTCTGGGATAATAGTGAGCAAGCGCAAAGCGTAATTGCCGAGATGAACGCTGTGAAATCTTCCGTAGATCAATACGAGAAGCTTCAACAGGAATACGATGATGCTGCGATGATGGCAGAGCTCGCTGATGAAGAGGGCGATGCGGATCTGGCAGCGGAAATTGGGGAAACAATCAGCGGCTTAGGCCGTAAAGTGGACGAATTTGAGCTGCAATTGCTGCTTAACCAGCCGTATGACAAGCTGAATGCAATTCTTGAGCTTCATCCGGGTGCTGGCGGAACGGAATCCCAAGACTGGGGACAAATGCTGCTACGTATGTACACGCGCTGGGCTGAAAAACGTGGATTCAAGGTTGAGGTGTTGGACTATTTACCGGGTGATGAAGCAGGAATTAAGAGTGTCACGCTACTTATTAAAGGCTTCAACGCCTACGGATACCTAAAAGCTGAGAAGGGTGTCCATCGGCTTGTACGGATCTCTCCGTTTGACTCTTCGGGCAGAAGGCATACTTCTTTTGTATCCTGTGATGTCGTTCCGGAAATTGCCGATGATGTAGACGTTGAGATTCGTACTGAGGATCTGAAAATCGATACGTATCGGGCGAGCGGCGCCGGTGGACAGCATATTAATACCACGGACTCTGCGGTACGGATTACTCACTTGCCCTCGGGCGTGGTGGTAACCTGTCAGAACGAACGTTCACAGATCAAAAACCGCGAGCAGGCGATGAAGATGCTGCGTTCCAAGCTCTATGAGCGCAAACTGCAAGAACAGCAACAGCATTTGGATGAGATTCGCGGCGAGCAATCAGACATTGCTTGGGGCAGTCAGATTCGTTCTTACGTATTCCATCCGTACAACATGGTTAAAGATCACCGTACTTCCGTGGAAACGGGGAATGTGGGTTCTGTGATGGACGGAGATATTGATGCATTCATTGATGGGTACTTGCGTAGCCAGATCAAGGTTGAGGCGGATTAAGGGGTTTTTTCGAGAATATAGGAAAGTATAAGCTTACTCCATACTTTATCTTTATATTTTTTAAGGGGAAACGGATACCATTCTTTGATATGGATGGAATAGCCGTTTCTTCTTACGTAGAGCAAGATGACACTTTAAGGAGCGCCATGAAATGCAAAAAATCAATTCACGTAATAAGCCCCCACTGATTCCTCTTAATGGGCCACTCCGACATGTAGTGGATACGACACTAATCCTGCTTGGCTCGTTAGTGACAGCGCTGGGGTTTAATCTCTTTTTTCTGCCGAATCATATTGCTTCTGGTGGTGTGTCTGGTCTGTCTGTTTTGGCTGAAGCCTGGTTTGGAGCTGAACCAGCGTATACGCAATGGGCGCTTAATATTCCGCTGTTTGTACTCGGGGTAATTTTCTTAGGTAAGCAATATGGAGTGCGCTCGCTACTTGGGAGCTTTGTGCTGCCGTTGTTTATCCTTGTGACAAAAGATTTACCTGCACCTACAACCAATCCACTCTTAGCCTCCATTTATGGCGGTATCTGTGTCGGGGTGGGGCTGGGACTTGTGTTCCGGGGACGGGGCTCGACAGGTGGCCTTACGATTTTGGCGCAGATTATTCAAAAGCTATCCGGTCTTAGCTTCTCGATTTCCGTAGTGCTGCTGGATGGTACAGTCATTGCGCTGGCTGCCTTTATACTCGGTATGGAGCAAGCGTTATATGCACTGATCGGATTGTTTGTGACAGGGAAGGCCATTAACGCGATAGAAGTCGGCTTCCGCTATACGAAGGTTGCGTACATAATCTCTGACAAGACGGAAGAAATATCTGAAGCGATATTAAATGATTTGGATCGTGGTTTGACGAAGCTGGATGCACATGGCGGGTATACCGGCGATGCACGTACCGTTCTGATGGTAGTGGTAGGCCAGAATGAAGTATCAAGGCTAAAGGCGATAGTCCAATCTGTAGATACAAGTGCATTTGTTGTTATTACCGAAGCACATGAAGTGTTAGGTGAAGGGTTTAAAAGAGAAGCGTAATCTCTCCTAAGTGGGAGGCGATGCTTCTCTTTTTTTGTAAATAAGGTTATATTTAGGGATAATAAAGTTCACACAATGTGTTGTATTTATATTAATAGGGATGTATAATAATACATATTTCTAAGACGGAATGCATTATATTAAATAATATATTCATGATAAGCAGGAAGTGGGGATGACAGTGGAAGGCAAGCTGAGGACGGCGATTGTTGGATCAACGGGTTATGGAGGCGTAGAGCTGATTCGGCTACTACAAAGTCATCCAAAAGTAGAGATTACTTCGGTAATTTCCTCATCTAGTGCAGGGGATGCGATAGAGGAAGGGTTTCCTCATTTGACGGGCATTATTGACCGAAGGCTGGATGGCGTTGATCCGGCGCAGATGGCTGAGCGGGCGGATGTGGTTTTTACGGCTACGCCGTCTGGTGTAAGTGCCAAGCTGGTGCCGCAGCTGCTGGAAGCTGGACTTAAGGTAGTGGATCTGTCCGGTGACTTTCGATTAAAGGACGGTTCAGAGTATGAGCACTGGTATAAACATCCGGCTCCGGCTGATGAATATCTAGAGCAGGCTGTATACGGACTTTGCGAGGTGTTCGGAGAGCGTGCGGCTGGGGTTGATTTTATATCTAATCCAGGCTGTTATCCTACGGCTACACTTCTTGGACTAATTCCTGCGATTCAGGCAGGCTGGATTAAACATGACAGTATTATTATTGATGCTAAATCCGGGGTTACCGGTGCAGGACGCGGAACGAGCCTGATGGTGCATTATGCAGAGATAAACGAGAACTTAAAAACTTATAAAATAAATAAACATCAACATATACCAGAAATCGAGCAGACACTCACGGAGATTGCTGGAGAAAAGGTAACCGTAACGTTCACCACACATCTCGTGCCGATGAGCCGAGGAATTATGAGTACGATGTATGCAGGAATGAAGGGCAATTATACGGATCAGGATTTTGTGGATTTATATCGTGAATATTATGCGGGCAGACCTTATGTGCGGGTGCGCGATGTAGGTGTGATTCCAGCGACAAAAGAAGTTAGCGGCTCTAATTATTGTGATATCGGATTTGCGACAGATGCTCGTACAGGGCGGGTGACCATAGTCTCCGTCATTGATAACGTTGTAAAAGGTGCGGCAGGTCAGGCAATACAGAACCTTAATTTGATGATGGGATGGGAGGAAACCCTTGGCCTCGGCTACACACCTGTGTATCCATAAGGATCAGCGGTACAAATAACATGAGCGAGATTGAATTGTTTACTGCCTTGGAAGGTGGAAGCATTACTTCACCTAAAGGATTTAAGTCCGGAGGACTGCACTGTGGATTGAAAAAAACAGACCGCAACGATCTCGGAGTGATTCTTTGTGAGGTTCCAGCTACGGCTGCTGCCGTGTATACGACAAATGTTTTTCAGGCGGCTCCGCTGAAGGTGACGCGAGAAAGTATTGTGAACGGAACGTTGCAGGCGGTAGTCGTGAACAGCGGGAATGCTAATGCCTGCACAGGTGAACAAGGCGAGGCCGATGCTTATGAGATGCGCGCTGCTGCGGCTCAACATTTGGGTGTAGAGGTTAATGATGTTGCTGTTGCTTCGACTGGTGTGATCGGTGAGCTGCTGAAGATGGATTGCGTACGTAGCGGTATTGCTGCATTGCCAGAGAAGCTGGACGGTGGGGCTGCTGGAGCGGAAGAATTTTGTCAGGCCATACTTACAACTGATTTAGTTAAAAAAGAGGTTGCCGTGAAGGTGCTTGTTGGCGGTGTAGAAGTTACTATTGCTGGAGCCGCGAAGGGCTCTGGGATGATTCATCCTAACATGGCTACCATGCTTGGATTTATGACAACAGATGCTGATATTTCAGCGGAGGATTTACACAGTCTACTTCGTTCTGCTACCAATGTTACTTTCAATATGATTACAGTGGATGGAGATACTAGCACCAATGATATGTTAGTGTCGATGGCTAGTGGGCTTGCAGGTAATGAGAAGCTGACCCGATTGCATCCGGATTGGGACGCTTTTGCTGCAGGATTCACGTATGTCTGCCAGACGCTTGCCAAAGCGATTGCTCGTGATGGAGAAGGTGCAACTCACCTGATTGAGGTTCAAGTGAATGGTGCTGTTCATGACGAAGCTGCTGCAGCGATTGCCAAGACAGTGGTGGGTTCTAGTCTAGTGAAATCTGCTATTTTTGGAGCGGATGCGAACTGGGGACGGATCATTGCTGCGGTTGGACGCGCGGGTGTTCCGGTATCGCCTGAACGTGTAAACATTTCTTTAGGTGATATTGAGGTGCTACTGCACTCGAAGCCGGTTGCTTTTGATGAGGAGAAGGCTTTGGCCTATTTGCAAAAAAGTGAAACTGTGCTGATCACTGTAGATTTGCATGATGGAACCGGAAAGGCTACAGCTTGGGGCTGTGACCTAACTTACGATTATGTGCGTATTAACGCTGCATATCGTACCTAATTTGTGGCGTGATTAAGCCCACAAGGGAAGGATACCGAACATATGACGCTAAATAGCG
Source organism: Paenibacillus pseudetheri (assembly GCF_924513355.1). Lineage (NCBI taxonomy): Bacteria > Bacillati > Bacillota > Bacilli > Caryophanales > Paenibacillaceae > Paenibacillus > Paenibacillus pseudetheri. The sequence goes on along the minus strand of NZ_CAKMAB010000002.1, from coordinate 67,519 downwards.
AGCTTGAACTTATAGATGCATTAGATGGTAGTGGATTGTTTGTGATGAAATGCGGGGGCAGTACGTTGGCTGCTCTTCCTGATTCTTTTTTCGAAGATTTACGAGATTTGCAGCAGGAAGGCATTCAGCCTGTGATTGTTCATGGCGGAGGGCCAGCCATTTCAGAGAATCTAGCAAAGCTGGGCATTGAAAGCAGCTTCGTGAACGGTCTGCGAGTAACCACCGAGGCAGTACTAGATGTCGTAGAGATGACGCTGGCAGGGAGTATCAACAAGGCGATTGTAAGACGAATTCAAGGAAGTGGTGGTCTAGCTCTAGGACTATCCGGCATCGATGGAAATATGATTACTGCTAGACCCGTAGCTAATAGCGCTGAAGTAGGTTTGGTAGGAGAAGTAACGGAAGTAAAAGCTGAGATTGTAACTGGTATTGTTGGGATGGGTTATATTCCTGTCATTGCACCGATCGGTGTAGATGCTGCAGGTCAGCGCTACAATATTAATGCAGATACAGCAGCAGGGGCAGTCGCTTCTTATGTACAGTCTCCCCAAATGATTGTAGTCACAGATGTACCTGGTATCATGAGTACGGTGGAGGGTCAAAAGATTGTGCTTCCATCCGTTACCGTACAGGAAATCGAAGCTTTAATTGAAAGTGGAGAAATCTACGGCGGCATGATCCCTAAAGTACGGGCAGCTATCGATTGCATTCAAGGCAGCGTTTCAGAGGTTATCATTGTGGATGGAAAAGAACCGCGGGTGCTTAGCCGAGTACTACAAGGTGAAGCAATAGGCACACGTATTATTCGTTCGTAGAATCATAGATGAATATCATTTAGAGGTGCAGCCTGGTACACAGGAGCACAAGATGGGAGAGTGACTTAGAATGAGCAAGCTTACACAAGCTGAATTGGATCCGCAAGCAGGGGCACAGCAGACCGATACAGTAGGATCAGGTACACCGGATGTTGCAGCAGGCAAGCTGAGCGCGGTATTCCCTTCTTACGCCAGATATGATCTCAGCTTAGTGAAAGGCAAGGGCACCTGGGTATGGGATGATAAGGGCAACAAGTATCTTGATTTCACAAGTGGATTAGCTGTGACCAGTCTAGGTCATGCTCCTGAAAAAGTCGGTGCGAAGCTAAAGGATCAGATTGATACGCTCTGGCATGTCTCGAACCTGTTCCATATTCCTGGACAGGACAAAGTTGCAAACCTTTTGACAGAGAATAGCTGCGCTGATCAAGTGTTTTTCTGCAATAGTGGGGCAGAAGCGAATGAGGCTGCTATTAAGCTGGCTCGTCGTTATCACCAGAAGGTAAAAGGTGTCGACCGTTATGAAATCATCACATTCGAACAATCCTTCCATGGACGTACACTAGCCACACTAACAGCTACAGGTCAGCAAAAGGTAAAAGAAGGTTTCCTGCCGCTTCCAGCAGGCTTCAAGACTGTACCCTTACATGATCTGCCAGCGTTAGAAGCTGCTATCGGGGATCATACCGCTGCTATCATGCTAGAGATGGTGCTTGCAGAGGGTGGCGTGCTTGAGGTAGAGCCTGAGTTTTTGAACGCTGTAGTGGCACTGTGCAAGAAACACGGATTGCTTCTGATTGTAGATGAGGTACAGACAGGTATGGGACGTACAGGCAAGTTGTTCGCTCATCAGCATTATGGAATTGAACCAGATATTTTCACTTTGGCTAAAGGGATTGCTAGTGGGTTCCCAGCGGGCTTAATGCTTGGCAAAGGGTATTTGCGTGAAGCTTTTTCACCGGGCAGCCATGCGTCCACCTTCGGAGGAACACCGCTCGCAACAGCGGTTATGGCAGCGACGATTGAGACGATGCTGGAGGATGAGCTTCCACAGCGTGCCGAAGAAATGGGTAAGTATCTGACAGGTCTTTTGAAAGAGAAGCTGGCGGACTGTTCGTTTGTGAAGGATATCCGTGGTAAAGGGCTATTGATCGGGATTGAATGTCAATCACCAGCGGGCGATATTGTTTTGGCTGGACAAAAGAAAGGTCTGTTGTTCGTGACAGCAGGTCCTAATGTCCTTCGCTTGCTGCCTAATCTATATGTAAGTAAAGAGGAGATCGACCAAGCGGTAGACATCGTCTCCGAACTCATTCATACTTATGCTAAACAAGCAAACGGGGAGGTAAGCTCATGAGTCAGGGCGTACAGAGTAACAAGATCACCATTGCGCAGCAACTGAAAGGCCGTGATTTACTGGAGCTGAACGATTACAGCCCGGAGGAAATTACGTATCTGATTGATTCGGCGATTGAGCTGAAGAAGAAGCAGAAAAATGGCGAAGAATTTCAGCCGTTGAAGGGGAAAACGATTGGTCTTATTTTTGAAAAATCCTCTACTCGTACGCGCGTGTCGTTTGAAGTTGGAATGTATCAGCTGGGAGGGCATGCCCTTTTCTTGAGCAAAAATGACATTCAGCTTGGACGTGGTGAAACGGTTGGCGATACAGCACAAGTAATGTCACGTTACCTCGACGGAATTATGATCCGTACCTTCGGCCATGACAAAGTAGAGGATCTGGCTCGTTATGCTTCTATTCCAGTAATCAACGGCCTGAGCGACCTGGCACATCCTTGCCAAGTGCTGGCGGATTACCAGACTATTTATGAGCACAAAGGGAAACTTAAAGGCCTGAAGCTGGCTTATATCGGCGATGGCAACAATATGGCGCATTCCCTGATGATTGGCGGAGCTAAGCTGGGCGTGGATGTATCTATCGCTGGACCGGAAGGTTATGAGCCGGATGCAGCGGTTGTAGCAGAAGCCCGTGAGATCGCTAAAAAAACCGGAGCAAAGATTGTGGTCACTCGCAGCCCGCAAGAAGCTGTACAAGACGCTGACGTCATCTACACCGATGTGTGGGCGAGCATGGGCTTCGAAGAGGAGCAAAAGGCGCGTGAAGCGGCATTCAAGGACTATCAGGTCAACGAGGAGCTTGTAAAAGGCGCGAAGAGCGATTATCTCTTCCTGCACTGCCTGCCAGCCCACCGTGAGGAAGAGGTCAGCACAGGCGTGATTGATGGTCCTAACTCGGTCATCTTTGATCAGGCTGAGAACCGCCTGCATGCGCAAAAAGCTTTAATGGCTGCCCTAATGAGTTAAGGAAAAATTTATAGAGTAATAGAATATTAGGATAAAACTTAACTTACCAAAATAGGGAACTATATGGAAAACCTCCCTATAAAGAATTGATTTATTGTCTTTAAAATGGACTATAGGGAAAAACCCCCTGTAAATTGGCTGGTTTGAGTGGAAATGGTACGAATACAGAATTATATAGGGAGGAATTCCCTATAAACCTGAATCTTTGTGTAATAATCAGCTTATTATAGGGAGATTTTCCGCATATCGCATTGTGCCCAGCAATAAATATTCAATACAATATTTCGATATCTAGTTGTTGCTTTAGATCCAATGTTTGAATTTGATGATCACAGAAGCTTAATCTAAGTCGAATTATATAAATCACTATATAAATTGAATTAATGTTGAGCGAAGTTAGGTTTTGGACGATGGAGTAATGGAGCGGAATTTTTGGAACTGTAGGAGCGTAGCGTTCGCCTAAAAGCTTTCCGGAGGAAAGCTCACTTCGAAAGCATAAGCTATCATCAGATTTCATCCGCATAATGCGGTTTGAAATAAAAGAAATCTGATGATAACAACGACCGGAAGTTCAAACGTTCAGTGTAATTGCGATTTATCGTCAGAGTGCTAGCAAAGGCACGTTTATTCTAATTTATACCCCCCACACGAAAGGAAGTTGCCACACCATGGCTAAAGAAAAAATTGTACTCGCCTATTCCGGCGGACTAGATACATCCGTTATTTTGAAATGGCTTAAAGAAACTTATGATGCTGAGATCATTGCCTTTACAGCCGATATCGGCCAAAAGGAAGAGCTCGATGGTCTGGAAGAAAAGGCACTCGCTACTGGCGCATCGAAAGTATACGTCGACGATCTGCGTGATGAATTCGCTAGCGAATTCATCTACCCAATGTTCCAATCCGGCGCGCTTTACGAAGGCCAATACTTGCTCGGAACTAGTATTGCTCGTCCACTGATCGCTAAGCGTATGGTGGATATCGCCATCGCTGAAGGCGCCACGGCTATCGCGCACGGCGCGACAGGTAAAGGGAACGACCAAGTGCGTTTTGAACTTGGCGTAGCTGCTCTAGCACCAAACATTAAAGTAATTGCGCCTTGGCGTTTGGAAGAGTTCCGCAATCAATTCCCGGGTCGTGCGGAAATGATCGCTTATGCGGAAGCTAATGATATTCCGGTACAAGCATCTGCGGCGAAGCCGTATTCGATGGACCGTAACCTGCTGCACATCAGCTATGAGAGCGGCGTATTGGAAGATCCTTGGTTCGATCCAAGTGCACCAGAGAACAAAGGAATGTTCCTACTGAGCAACGCTCCTGAGGATGCTCCGGATGAAGCGGAATATTTGGAACTCGATTTCGTTAAGGGAGACTGCGTAGCCCTGAATGGTGAATCCTTATCCCCACTTCAAGTGATGGAGAAACTGAATGAGCTAGGTGGTAAACACGGTATCGGACGCGTGGATATGGTTGAGAACCGTTTTGTCGGCATGAAGAGCCGTGGAGTGTATGAGACCCCAGGTGGAACGATTCTGTTTGTTGCTCATCGCAAAATGGAGTCCATCACGATGGACCGTGAAGTGATGAACCTGCGTGACAGCCTGATCACTCGTTACAGCACTTTGGTGTATAACGGTTTCTGGTTCGCACCAGAGCGTATTGCACTGCAAGCTCTTGTAACACAGAGCCAGCAAAATGTAACGGGTACTGTTCGTCTTAAACTGTACAAAGGCAACATCATCGGCGCTGGAGTGAAGAGCCCAGTCAGCCTGTACAACCCTGAAATTGCAACGATGGAAGCTGATCCTACACAAGCTTATGATCAAGGGGATGCAACTGGTTTTATCCACTTGAACGCATTGCGCCTTAAAGTTTCTACAGGCGTAAATGGAGCTTCGAAATAGTACGATAACATAAATTTAAACGGGCAACCCCGAAGGCCGTTCCTCCCGTCAGGATAGGAGCGGCCCTCTGGCGTCCAAGAGGAGGAAACTACAGGTGAGCAAGCTTTGGGGCGGACGGTTTACTAAAGGAACAAACAGGCTGGTGGAAGAATATACGGCTTCTATTGGATTTGATAAAGCTTTGGCCAAAGAAGATGTACAAGGCAGTCTGGCGCATGTTACGATGCTGGGCAAATGCGGAATCCTTCCACAAGAAGATGTGGAGATGATTAAGCAAGGTCTGAACAAAGTATTGGACAAGGTTAACGCTGGAGAGGTTGTTTTCTCCGTAGCGGATGAAGACATCCATATGAATATTGAAAAACATCTGATCGAGGAAATCGGTCCGGTCGGTGGTAAACTGCACACAGGACGTAGCCGTAACGATCAGGTGGCAACGGATATGCACCTTTACCTACGGGGCCGTGTAGTTGAGCTAGTTAGCTTGCTGCATGAATTGCAGGAAGCTTTGATCGAGCAGGCCAAAGATAATGTGGAGACGATCATCCCTGGTTACACGCATTTGCAGCGGGCACAACCGATCCTGTTTGCTCATCACTTGTTGGCTTACGTATCCATGTTCCGCCGCGATGCGGAGCGTTTGACGGACAGCTACAAACGGATCAACGTTCTGCCACTCGGAGCAGGAGCGCTTGCGGGAACGACCTTCCCGATTGACCGCCATTTTGTAGCAGAGCAATTGGGCTTTGACAGTGTGTACGAGAACAGCCTGGATGCTGTCAGCGACCGCGATTTCATCGTTGAGTTTCTGGCAAATGCTGCGCTTGTAATGACTCACCTATCCAGACTCAGCGAGGAACTAGTGTTGTGGAGCAGCACGGAGTTCAGCTTTGTGGAACTGGATGATGCATTCTGCACAGGCAGCAGCATTATGCCACAGAAGAAGAACCCTGACGTTCCAGAATTGGTACGGGGCAAAACAGGTCGCGTATACGGCAACCTGATTGGCTTGCTAACTGTTCTGAAATCTCTGCCACTAGCGTACAACAAGGATATGCAGGAAGATAAAGAGGGCATGTTCGATACTGTTACTACGTTGACTGGTGCGCTGCAATTGTTCGCGCCGATGATCTCCACCATGAAGGTGAACAAGGGACGTATGCGTGAAGCCGTGAACACGGACTTCTCGAATGCAACGGATATTGCCGACTTCTTGGTAGGCAAAGGTCTTCCTTTCCGCCAAGCACATGAAGTAATCGGAAAAACAGTGCTCTACTGCATTAACGAAGGCAAGTTCCTGCTGGATCTGACGTTGGAAGAGTTCATGCAATTCTCACCGCTGTTCGACGAGAATATCTATGCGGTTCTTCAACCGGAAGCTGTAGTTAACGCCCGCAATGTTTATGGCGGCACAGCCACCGTTCAGGTGAAAGCTGCAATCGAACGCGCGGAGCAGGCACTGCACGAAGCTAATGAATGGGTTGTAAAACACGGTGACGCTATATTGTAAACCGTATCAATATCAAATCTCGCCTCAGACTTTAATAGGTCGTAGGCGAGATTTTTTTTATCTAAAGGGGCTCTAATTTCAACACGACTGGATTCACAGTGTTCTTTACGGTTATCCTTAGAGGAGGGTTAGGAGGGGCGTAAGTATGAGTAGAGAGCAGATCCTAGACGAGCTTAGATCGCAATTAGAACTGGGGAATCATATTATTGGAGTAGCCACAGGTGCGGGAATAACGGCAAAGTATGCGAAGCAGGGGGGAGCAGACTTCCTTCTGATGTTAAACTCGGGTAAATTCCGGCAGATGGGGAGGAGCTCTCTCGCTGGGATTTTGCCATTTTGCAATAGTAATGATATGGTGATGGACTTCGCGTCTAGGGAAATCATCCCTTTGGTAAGAGATATTCCTATTATTTTTGGCCTTAATGCAACCGATCCGACAAAAGATATGGAAACCTACATTAGTGAGATAAAGAATAAGGGATTTTCCGGAATTAATAACTACCCCACAGTTGGATTAATAGATGGTCAATTTGGAGAAGCGCTCGGAGAAGAAGGTAATGGTTATCTACTCGAAGTAGAAGCTATAAGGATCGCCCATGAAAAGGATTTGTTTACCATTGCTTTTGTATTTGACGAAATTCAAGCTGCTCAGATGATCGAGGCAGGAGCAGATATTATTTGTGCACATTTAGGCTTAACTGAAGGGGGATTATTAGGAGCCAAAAAAGTATTCTCTCTGGAAGCTGCCAAGGCTAAGGCGGACAAGATTTTTAATACATGCAATGCGCTAAAGCCAGATTTAATTAAATTAGTTTATGGTGGTCCCGTGAAAACGCCAATTGATGTGCAGTATATGTACAGCAATAATCAAAACTTGATGGGGTACATCGGGGGCTCTGCTTTTGAAAGAATTCCATCGGAGAAGTCGATTACTAATATAACCAAAGCTTTTAAAGTGTCGGGGACGCTGGATGAAGATGATTTTATGGTCAAAATGTTAGATGGCATCACAAAGCACTATGATTATGTTGAATTTGTAAAAGAATACGTAGCTCAAAATTATATGAATGAGATCTTGTTTGCAGATTTAGCTAAGGTGGCGCATGTATCCCGAAGTTACTTAAGTAGTTTGTTTACCAAAAAAGTAGGCTGCAGCTTTCAAACGTATCTCGTACAATTTCGGATGGATAAGGCAGCGGAAATATTACATAGAGACCATATCCAGTTATCTGAGCTAGCGCCATTAGTTGGGTACCAAGACTATGCGCAGTTTAGCAAAATGTTTAAGAAGTATAAAGGGTTCTCTCCAAAACAATATAAATCTAACATAAACACAAAAACATAGGACATAAAAGCGTTTTCATTCATAAATCAAAGAAGTATGATTAACTCATAAGTTGATCATGCTTTTTTGAAATATAAGAAAGTATAAGTTTCACATTATACATTATCCTTATATTTCTCGTTTAAACGCTTGCCGTCCTCGAAAGGACGCCGAAGGCATTTATACTTGTTGCAGATATTTGAAGAGGAGGTTGAAGAAATGAAGACGATTGCCATTGCCGGAACTTTTGACACCAAGGGTGAAGAATATCTCTACATTAAAAATTTGCTGGAAAGCTTGGAACTGGGTACGTTCACGATTCATACGGGTGTGTTTGAACCCACTTTTACACCGGATATCTCTAACCGAGAAGTAGCAGCAGCCGCGGGTGTAAGTATAGATGAGCTCGTTGCCAAGAAAGATAGAGCACTAGCAACAGAATTATTATCTAAAGGTATGGAAAAATTAGTACCTGAATTATACAAGCAAGGCAAATTTGATGGAATTATCTCCTTTGGGGGCACTGGAGGGACTTCACTTGTAACCCCTGGTATGCGGGCATTGCCTATTGGTGTACCAAAAGTGATGGTTTCGACCGTAGCTTCAGGGAATACTGCTCCATATGTAGGCACTAGTGATATTGTCATGATGCCATCCGTAGTAGATGTTGCAGGACTGAACTCCATTTCAACAAAGATTTTTACCAATGCAGCCTTCGCCATCGCCGGTATGCTTAAATTTGAGAATAAACAAGTGATAGAGAAAAAGCCACTAGTAGCTACAACAATGTTTGGGGTAACAACACCTTGTGTAACGGCAGCCCGTAACTATCTTGAAGCTAGAGGATATGAAGTGCTTGTATTCCATGCTACAGGTGTAGGTGGCCAGTCCATGGAAGCGCTAATCGAGGCTGGTTTTATTGAAGGCGTATTGGATCTGACCACAACAGAATGGGCGGACGAAATTATTGGTGGTGTGCTAAATGCTGGACCTCATCGGTTAGAAGCTGCTGGAAAACATCATATTCCACAGGTTGTATCGGTAGGCGCGCTTGATATGTGCAACTTTGGCCCTTATGATACGGTACCCGAGAAATTTGCTGGACATAAGTTCTATAAGCATAACCCTACAGTTACTTTGATGAGAACAACGGTAGAAGAAAATGAAGCTATCGGCAAAAAGCTTGTCGAGAAATTAAATATGGCCAAAGAGAAAACGGTATTAATGTTGCCTCTTAAAGGGATATCCGGCATTGATGTTGCAGGGGAAGCTTTTTATGGCGTAGAGGAAGATCAAATGTTATTTGATACCTTGAGAAATGGTGTGAACAGAAATGTTGTCGAGGTTATCGAAATGGATTGTGCCATTAATGATGTAGAGTTTGCAGAAGCCGCAGCGCAGAAGCTAATAGATCTCATGAGCAAATAACACTAATCACAGAACATTTTAATAATGATGGAGGCGTTACACATGAACAAAAATACAAGAACAGAAATCATGGCGAAGTTTAGAGAAGAAGTGGCAAATGGAAAGATTCTTTTAGGTGTTGGGGCTGGTACAGGGATTACTGCAAAAAGCAGTGAAGCTGGCGGAGCAGATATGCTGATTGTTTATAATTCAGGAAGATACAGAATGGCAGGTCGTGGATCACTCGCGGGGTTATTATCTTATGGGGATGCCAACCAAATCGTAGTCGAAATGGGTTCAGAGGTATTACCTGTTGTGAAAAATACTCCCGTATTAGCAGGCGTATGTGGAACAGATCCTTTTAGAGTGATGGAGGTTTATTTGAAGGGGCTTAAGGAACAAGGTTTCAGTGGCGTACAAAACTTCCCAACCGTTGGTTTGATCGATGGCGTATTCAGACAGAACCTGGAAGAGACAGGGATGGGATATGGTTTAGAAGTAGAAATGATTAGAGCAGCACATGAATTGGATATGCTCACAACTCCTTATGTGTTTGATCCTGAGCAAGCTGAGGCTATGGCAGAAGCAGGTGCAGATATTTTGGTGGCGCATATGGGCTTAACTACTAAGGGTACAATTGGAGCTAAGACAGCTCTTACTTTAGATGATTGTGTAGAAAGAATTGAAGCGATTATTAAAGCAGGGAAAGCAGTGAATCCCGATATTATGGTGATTTGCCACGGTGGACCGATTGCTGAACCAGAAGATGCGGCGTATGTAATTGAACGGACAGAAGGCATAGATGGATTCTTTGGTGCATCCAGTATTGAAAGATTTGCTGCTGAAAAGGGGATTATGGAACAGACAGGATTATTTAAAAGAATTACAAAATAAAAGGTCGAAGACAACAAAAGAACCCTCCGAAGAGGGCTCTAAGGTAGAGCATATATTAAGGTGTAGCTTATGGCTGCACCTTTTTCTTGTCTTTTCAAAGCAGTTAATTACTCTTCAAAGGCAGCCATGCCAGCACATCGCGGATTTTGGCATCCCAATAGCCCCATTCATGGTTGCCAGGACCTTCAGCGTAGGTGAAATCAAGGGAGGTTGCTCGGCACGCATCGCGGAATTTCAGGTTATCGCTATACAGGAAATCTTCGGTGCCACAGCATTGATACAACGCTGGTTTTGGTCCCGTAGAGCGGTCTGCTTCCTCAAGAAGCCATAGTAGATCTTCGGGCGTTCCGGTGATATCTTCTTTTCCGAAGATCATATCGAATTCTTTGGTTTTGACGGGAGGATTTTCCCAGTTCATGAAACGATGCGCCATATCCAGTGCTCCCGACAAACTCGCTGCTGCTGCAAAAGATTCGGGTTTACGCAGTCCCAGCTTGATCGCCCCGTAACCACCCATCGATAGTCCAGCTACAAAGTTCTCCTCACGTTTATCGGACAGTGGGAAAAACGAGCGCGCAAGCATTGGCAACTCTTCACTAATAAAGGTCCAATAACGGCCGCCAACCGCCATATCCGTGTAGAAACTGCGATGTACATTCGGCATAACTACAGCTATTCCCATCTCTGCTACATATCGTTCTATAGAAGTCCGGCGAAGCCAGATCGAATCATCGTCTGACAAACCGTGCAGCAAATACAGCGTAGGGTGAAGTTCGCCTCTAGTTACGTTGCTCATCCCGATTTGTGTGGTTGTTTTTTGCGGCAAAATTACAGTCATTGAGGTATTCAATCCTAGTACTTCCGAATAAAATTTGCACTCTATTAAAGCCATTTCATCCATCCCCTCTCTTTCCAAATGATAGCACAGAGCAAAAGTGAGAGATATTGTAGAAATATCTGAATTATAAGGGTTTTGAGGATTGCTGTAGCTGGATATGAGAGAATATAATGGAAGTAGAAAATTAAGGAAAAAACGTGCAAATATGAAAGCATTCTCGTAGGCGGGAGGAAGAAAGTAGGATGAAATCAGGCCTAAAGCAGGAAAAAGGATTTACATTGATCGAAGTGCTGGCCGCTATTGTGATCTTATCGATAGTTTCACTGGTACTTACGTCTTACTTTACAAACGCTATGAGTTACTCTAAATCGAACCAGAACAAGACGATTATGGTCAATCTGGCACGGAACGCGCTGTTTTATGTGGAGAAGCAGGATTTTGACAAGATGAAGGATTATTTCATAACGAAGGGCAACGATGCGATAGAGGCATCGAAATGCAAACAGGATACAGCGGAATCTCCGAAATGCGATGATTACATAGTGCTTGTTCAAGATACAGAAACCTTAAGCCAAGTTTTAAACCCTGCTATCAATGGGGTGAACTATCAAATAGAAATTGAATATCAGCGTGATCTACATAATCAAAGCTTAAACTCTAGTGATCCGGAGAAACAGAAGATGGCAGCATATTTGTTGCCAGTGTTGGTCAAAGTCAGCAGAGCGGATTCTTCCGGAGGACCCCAAAGTGAACCTGTTGTGGAGGGATATATTACCGATGAAAAAATTCGCTAACCTTCTCCGCAGGGAGGGTGGATTTACTTTAGTGGAGCTAATTGTGGCCCTATCGTTGTTTACAGTTGCCGCAGGAATTATTTCAGGGATAACGATGTTAGGCTTACGCAGCTATCATAAAATATCGATTGAAAATTCTTTGCGGGATGAAGGGGATTTGTTAATGTCCGCAATAATTACGGAGTTATATACCTTTGCGCCTGATAAAGTTACCCCAACGTTGATCCAAAATGCTGATAAGACCCAGATTATTGATAGCTTCATTACGTTAGAGCGCCAGGACGGCACCAAATCGCGGATTCGTATTGCTAATGGCATTCTTACGATAACTCCACCCGATGTGATTGACCCTCCAGCGGACACAAGAACTAAGATTACTTCTAGGTTAGCACAAGGTTCTGCTATTACTCTAGAATGTCAGAATAGCATTCCTTGTGATAGTGGTCTAATATCCATAGATTTATCGCTAGTTCAGAGCTACGGCGGAAGGGATTACCCATTGGAGTTGAAAAGCAAATTCGGATTCTAGGAGGAGTAGGAGGGATGAGGAATAACGAAAGAGGGTCGGCTCTAGTATTGGTTATGTTTGTTGCTCTTCTACTTACGATACTTGGACTAGCTGTGCTTGGGGCAACGATGGGCGGGGCACAACGAACGGAAACCAGAGAGAATGATGTGCAAAGTTTACACCTTGCGCAGAAGGGGCTGGACGAAGCAGTCGCTTATATACAGACGAAGCTGGATGGTCGTACGGATATAGATCCTGATCATATGGAAGATGAGATTAAAGGTATTGTCGATGAGGTGACCACCAAAATTGTCGGAGTCAACAATGGTGTAAGTACGGGATTATCGGGAGCAGATGGTACGATCAAGAGCATCACCTATGAGAAACAGGATAAGCAAAAATATTATGTCAATATTGAAGCGCAAGCCACAGTAAATGGTGTGAAAAGACAGTTGAGACAAAAGATCGTCATTGATACCTATCCTGATTTTCTCAAATACGCTTTCGGATCAGAAAAAGTATTAACATTAAACGGAGCGCCTGGTCTTCACGGCAATATATATGCGGGTGAACAACTAAACATCAGTGATACGGCTGTTTATACATATAAGGGAGTGAAAGATCTTAAAGAAAAGACTCAATATCCTAAAGTAGAATTACTAAAAGAACCTGTCAGTCCAGCATCTACGGAACCTCTTCCTGAAGTGCATGTGCAATCACTTGAAAGTATTAAATATTCTGGAAATGGAATTATTAACGCAGCAGTAAATAAAAACAATGCCTCAATTATTCTTCCTAACATACTGGGAGTTAATAAAGAGCAGGTGTTCATCAACCCGCAAAAAAAGTTTGTGCAGATTAATGTGCTGGAATCGTTTCTTGATAAAGTGGAGGAAGCGACAGGGTTGACTGGGAAAAAGGCTGAACTTGAGCAGGCTATTAAAGGTAAGCAATTGGGTAATTACTTAAGTACAACCACATTAGATAGATTACCCGATGAGAATCCACCCTACACTGAGCCAGTACTTGAAGATGATCCAACAGAAGAAGAGAAGGATAATTACAAACTAGAGCACAGCAAATACTTAGAACAATTGCAAATATATCAGAACTCCTTGTTGGATAAGGATTTGAATAAATCTACGATTTATAACGGTAATCTGCTTATCGATGGAATTAATTACAAACAGTTAAAGTTTAGTGATGAAGCTAAAACAGGTAATCCTTCTAATAAGCCTAAATGGATTTTAGTTAATGGTGATCTGGAGGTAAATAACTTTAGCCCAGATAGTACTAAATTTTTGGAGATTCAAGCTAATATTCTCGTTACAGGTAATGTTACTATTAAAGGCCAAGTGAAATTCAACGCTACTATGTTTGTTTTAGGAGAAACGAAAGTAGAGGACGCTGTGATTCAAGGTTTAAGTAGTAAGGAATTAGTCCTCATATCTCAGGGAGATGTGCTCATTAACCGGATTGATACTTTTACTAACCCACCTAAGAAAAAGGATGAGCAGGACTCTTTTTATATGAAAGCTTTTTTTTACACGGATAGTGATGCTAATTTGTACGGAGTTGGATCGATCTTTTGGTTAAACGGAGGCTTCTTTGCCAAAGGAGATCTTACAGTAAACGCAGTATTAGGAGGAGTAACTAAGCCCTTAGATCCGGCACTCGGCTTTAATTTCGATAATCAGGATGAGGATCGATATCATCTAGGTCACCGTTTTCAGATTCAATATAATCAGGATGTTTTTACTCATCAGCAGTCTAGCCTCCCGCGCGTGCAGCAGGTGAACGTAAATGTCGGGCCTCTGGAACTTGTAAGTCATTAAGACTAGTTGAAAACAGGGTATCCGTAAGCGACTGCTTAGGGATACCCTGTTTTTTGTTGGATGTTTCTTTTTTAAAAATGTGAAGTTTAGTAACGATCGTCATTCTGGGGTTCTACAACCTTAACCGTAATATCTGCTTGTACGGTTTTACCTGTGCTTCCGGTATAGGTTACTGTGATGATTGATGATCCCTTTTTAACGCCTGTAACAATTCCTCTGGTATCAATATTGGTTCCATTATCGACACTGGCGATTGCCGAATTGTCGCTTACCCAACTCAAGTGTTCTTTGATTTGATCGATTGAGATAGAGGTTGGGAATGCCCATAAAATATTTGTTAATGGATAAGTATTGCCTACCTCTAGCGTGATGGACTGATCACTAAATCTTAACCCTGTCAAAGCATAGACAATGTTTACCGTGTGGGTTGAAGTAATTTCATTGAATGAAACCTCAATCAGCAGACCATCTTTAGCGGTATTACCAGCCGTCAATTTAGCGGTTGAACCATCACTAGAAGGCGTAAGCGTAGCAATGTGCTCATTCGTAATGGTGTCATCTGTAATCTTAGGATCCGTTGATTTCACGAATCTCCAGCTTAGTGTTGCTGGATCAGCATCCGTAGGATTTCTAATTGCGCTTAGATCGATTTGCCCCCCTATTAATACTGTCGTTGGTCCGTCGATTAACAGTGAGGTTATCGGGTTAGTAATTACGATTGTCTTTTCTGCAGTGATTGGATTACGATTACTAGAATTTACAATGAGTTTCACTGAGTAAGTTCCTGACTGTGTAGCACTGAATACCTTTCTGGTGTCATTACCTGGGTAGTCTGGATTGGTATTAATTACAGCAGTGCTTGCTCCAGTGGTGACATTGGTGACGGACCAGGTATAGGTTATATTGGTCTCTGGTCCCTGATTGTTTAGATTGTCTTGCACATAGATAGCGCTTAAAGGAATAGAATCGTTAACTTCACCAGTCTCATCTCCGTCAATCGTTAAGGATCGTGGAGTTCGTTCAGCTACTGTTATAGTTGCTGTAGCCTGTTTGCCGCTACCATCTAGTGTAGATACATGGACAGTTGCTGTGCCTTTGGCGAGACCTGTGATGTAACCACAGCTTGAATCCAACTGTACATAATTAGTATCGGTAGTTGTCCACAAAAACGCCTGATCAGGGATATCTGAAGGTACGACTGTAGGAATTAAACGCATTCCTTCTCCGACATAGATGGTCCTGCTTTCTAATTGCAGAGCATTAATTTTATATTCTGCTGTAAAGGTTAAGGTCTCAAACGAAATCGTAGTACGCGATAAATTAGCTGATGAAGGATCTGTTGGTGCTGGGACAGGTAGCGGATAGATCTCTGCTGGTAGGTTACCGGTAAAAGGATAATGGAATAAAGTTGCTGAACTCATAGTCATTGAAGCACCAATGATTGTTCCATACACCTGTCCTCCATCGAATGTTATAGCAGACCGTGGTGCTAGAATAGTCCCGTATACGTTGGCTTGAGAAATCCTAAGCTTAGCAAAACTTTCAGAAGTAGACTTAGGGAAGTTGAATAGCACACGGCTGCCGTCATCTCCGAGTGGGAAATGTAAGAACGACTCAGTGTCTTTATCATCTTTCACATTAACAATTACTGTTGATCCTGCCGGAACAGTAAGTCTTGAACTCGTAAGTTTGCTAAGGTCGGCGACTTTGATATCAAAGATGTTAATGGATGAGTTACCTGATAAGGTGATTGATCCGTATCCATCTGGAATCGCCGAACCGTTGGCAGGCAAATTAGCAATGGCATCTGAGAGTCCACGAAAATAATCGCCATGCTTACTGAAATCTAAAAGAGTTCCTTGTATTGGCTTACCATCTTGAATAGAACCATTTTTTAGATTCAGAACTTTTCCAGCATACAATACGTTTCCGTAAACTGTACCTTCAGGAAGATTAACATCTCCACCCGTGACAATACCGTATGGGACACTGCCTTTGTATCGTCCATTTACATCAATCCCAGCGTTGTTGAAGTTGACTGTGCCCCCGGAAGCTAGTGGTCCCTTGATAGTTCCTCCACGAAGTGAGGTTGTCTGAAGGATAAATGCGTTGTATTCATTTGTGATTGCCAGCGGTGGCAATGTAGCATGAATATCGACATAAGTAAGCTTGGAATCATTTAAAGTATAAGTCTGGGTCTGAGTCGGAGTAACCGTAATTTGGAACGTTATGGGTTGCTCAGAGTCAGGTTTATAGATCTGTTTGCCATTCTCCGTTTTTAATGAATAAGTTATGTTACTTAGATTACGTGTCAATCTATATCCGCTATTCACATTCCCCGTGACGATCGTACCGGCAGGTAGTTCTCCTGCAATCTCCAGGTTAGGTGGAAAGTTCTCGGTAAATACAATATCCGATATCAGTTGTGTGTTGTAGGCCTGATTGGCGGTGCTGACGTTTTCAAAAGGTACAGGTTTTGGTGTAATGGAATAACTAAGGGTTACATTTTCTCCCCGCTCTACTTTTCCAGTTATAGTAGCCTTCTCAGAAAGAGATCGTGTCACACTCAAGTTAGAGTTTATTTGCAGGACATTTACTCTGATCGTTTTACTTGAGAGCGCACCGTTTTGGTCCCATGCGTTAATCTCAATATCAAGTGCACCACCCTCCGGAAGTGGATTGTTAAATGATTGATAAATATTTTGGCCTGATTTAATGCTCGTTTTGCTCACTACTGGCGCATCCAAATACTTACCATTTGTTTTGAAACGGACTTCAGTAGTCAGATCCCGATCGTTAAAGTCCAAGTCAGTTACTGTGTAGTCGACAAGCAATGTTTTTTGATAAGAAGGAATAGATGAATTATTGGTCGGTGTATGCACGGTAATCTCAGGAGCATGATTGGCACCGATAAAAGCACGATACATGGTGTTAACGAACAATTGTTGTTCCCAGACAGGGAATCTTTTTAGATTGGCTGGAATATCACTTACTCCAAAAAAGTGACCTGTACCTGAGTAGGTAATGTTCCCCTTCGAATAGGTGTAATATTGATTCCAGCTATCATCGGTGTCGCGCTGGTATTTATTATATTCTCCATTTGGTTTAATTGAGGTGCCTTGAGGCATACTCTCAATGTTATACCAGGAGACCACCTCAGGATCTTCCAGATTAAGCGTAAAGTACTGGTTATGTGTTGGGGCAATTTGTGGCTGAATGATATCGATCTGCTTGTTACTGTCGTCCCTCTTTCTCAGATAAAAAGGATATTGCATCAAAAGCCCGTCATTCACCGGCTTAACTTTTGTGGAAAGATTGATGGCATTGTGGCCTAAGTTGGTCTCGGGGTTCATCTGGCCAGTGATGCCCATGAAATTATTGATCCAGTTCTTTTTATTCGCATCTAAATTAATGATGGTATCGTGAGTGAACAAGGCGCTTTGTTTAAAGGTGCTAGTAAATTGTGTAATAGCGTTGATCGCATTAGTGTTTAAATTAGATTTTTTGTAGTATTCGTCTACAAATCCAAAGATGAGCATGTCATAGGTCCCATTTAGTCCGTAGCTTTGTGTTGCAGCATATTTTTCATTCACATATGTGTTAAATTGGGACATAGTTTTGACTGCTATATTAAGTTGATAATCAGTTGTATTCAAAAACAGCGGATCCATATTACTAGTATATAAGAGGCTGCTTTCCGTTAAAGTGTCAGGCATAACTTGAAGAATATTTACGATAGTCTTTTCTCCACGGTAACGAATTACGCCACTATCGAAGTCCTTTAATTGCGAACCATGATAATCATTGATTTCTAGCTTCCAGTAGAGTAACCCGGAGTACGTTTTTGGCAAAGCGTATTCGATAGTTCCACTGGATGTGTTAAGTTCTGTTTCAGCAACGACCTGTTTTTCTCCCATTTGTGTGGACTTATCAAGACCGATATATAGTTTGACTGAGAGCGGAGAGCTTTGTAATTCAGGTGCGTTGGTGATACTGAAATTAAAAGAAAGCTTCTCCCCAGGAACATAGATTTTGCTGTTAGTTGCATCAGGGTCATAGTTGGGAATTCTGTTCGTAATTTGAAGACGAGGGCGTTGCTTCAGATCGTTTATGTATTTAGAGTCCTGTTGTTTTAAATCGGTAAAGATATTTGCGAGTCCAGTATCATCCACAAACTTAACTTTTGGGTTGGATGAGGAAAGACGGTAGCTGTTAAAAGAGCTGTACAATATACCTTGTTGAGCCTGTGGTTTTATAGGCTTGTCTATGAAGGGCTGACTATGAAAGAAAACATATAACCCCTTGTCGATAAATTCCTTCGTAATTTGATCGGCCTTCAGCTGAGTGATATCGTTCTTCATGCTTTTGGTGTCCAGTGCCTTAGCTCTATTCTCCTCTGAGGCTGGTCTCTGATCACTCACCTGTGCAGGACTGTAAGTCCCCTTCCCGATGTAAATCGCATCGTATCTCCCGTCCAGATCATCCCGCAGCGCCACAAAGCGTTTCATACTCATCGTATCAATCGTAAAATTAGCTAATCCTGAGGTTAAAGAAGCAAGCTCACTAACCCCACTTTCCGTAACCTCCAGCATTCGAATCTGGTAATCACTTGAACTGGCTTCGACATTCGTGAAGTGATTTTTGAGTGGTAGAACAAGCAGAAGGAGAAGCAGAAGGGTTACTGTAAAAAGATAGATCCTTTTGTTGTTGGCAAATTTCATGGTCATCTCTCCCTGATTGTTAACTATTGGCAGATATGGTCGCATTGGAGGTCGTATATGCTAGTTTCCGACAGTTTTTTCAGCTGAATTCGTTGTAAAATTATCCAATCTATGTTATATACATTCTAGGACATTCAGCATTGATAGACAACATAAATCTATTGAAATATACCTATAAATTTATTACTAAAGTCCCGAGTATGTTGAAAAATACGCTAGTTTGACAAATTTGATGGATCCTTAATTATGGAAAAAATAATTTTCATATTTTGCAGAAATAGAACTGGTAATTTATCTTTGGTTATTCCTAGTATTATCCATTATTCAGGTCAGTGTAAAAGTATAACCAATAACGGCATACGGAGCTGAACGGACATGGCCATCGCGAAAAAGAGACTTGGAGATTTGCTGGTAGAAAATAGTATTATTTCGCAGGAACAACTGCTTGAAGCACTTGCGGAACAGCGTAAGAGCAAGCGTAAGCTTGGCGATCTGCTAATCTCTCAAGGCTATATCACGGAGCAGCAGCTGATTGAAGTGCTTGAATTCCAGCTCGGCATTCCGCATGTCAGTTTATTTAAATATCAGATTGATCCTGCGATTACGCAGATTATCCCTGAAAGTATGGCTAAGCGTTATCAAGTACTTCCCTTCTTAAAAGAAGGCGGTAAGCTGATGGTTGCGATGGCCGATCCGCTGGATTATTTTGCGATAGAAGATTTGCGAATGAGTACAGGGTTCCGGATCGAACCTGCTATTTCTACCAGAGATGAGCTGCAGCGGGCGATTGCTCGTCATTATGGTATGCGTGATTCTATGAATCAAATGCTAGTAGAGCTCCCGACACAAGAAGAAATAGAAGAAACGGAGATTACAGACGAGGATTCTCCAATTGTTCGTTTGGTCAATCAGATGATTCAGCAGGCTGTTGCGCTACGGGCATCTGATATACATATGGATCCAGGTGAGAATAATCTAACGATCCGCTACCGCATTGATGGAACCTTACGGACAGAGCGGATTATTCCTAAGCAGATGCAGGGCTTTATCACCGCTCGTCTGAAAATAATGGCCCGACTGAATATCGCAGAACGACGTTTGCCGCAGGACGGCCGAATCAAAATGCAGTTTGATTACAAAATGGTAGATATTCGTGTGTCCTCATTGCCGACGATGCACGGAGAGAAGATTGTGCTGCGATTGCTAGATTTGAGTACTGGGGTTAAATCTGTAGATGCTTTGGGATTCAGTGAGGGGAATGCGGAAGCTTTTAAGGAAATGATTGCTCGTCCTTATGGAATTCTGCTAATCACTGGACCTACAGGTAGTGGAAAAACAACGACTTTATATTCAGCGCTGAATCAACTCAATGTAGAAAGTGCAAATATTATCACGGTTGAAGATCCAGTGGAATACCAGCTTGAGGGTGTAAACCAGGTACACGTAAACTCGGCTATTGGGTTAACCTTTGCGGCGGGACTACGTTCGATTCTCCGACAAGATCCGAATATTGTAATGGTCGGTGAGATACGGGATGCGGAAACTGCTGAAATTGCGGTTCGCGCCTCATTAACGGGCCATCTAGTGTTGTCTACTTTACATACAAACGATGCGATTAGCTCCGTCTCTCGATTGCGAGATATGGGGGTAGAGCCTTATCTGATTGCCTCTTCACTGATTGGTGTGGTAGCGCAGCGGCTCGTTCGTAAAATCTGTACCGACTGTAAAGAAACCTACAAACCGTCTGAGCAGGAAGCGATTATGTTACGTAGCTTGGGGTTGCCAGCAGATGAATTGCATCGTGGCCGAGGTTGCGGTAGCTGTAGCAGTTCTGGTTATCGAGGCCGAATAGCGATTCATGAGGTACTCAGCATTGACGATCATTTGCGGCAGCTTATTACGAACACTGCTTCAGTAGAAGAACTCCGTGTCGCAGGTAAAGCGCGTGGACTTGTTCAACTGATGGATGATGGCTTATTCAAAGTTAGTCAAGGGATTACAACGCTTCAAGAAGTAATGCGCGAGACGGTCTCACATTAGAATCTATTAGGTGTTTTTCATTTTAAAATAGGGGGAGCAGCGGATGCCAACGTATACGCGGGATATTAGACAGCTTTTGCAGACGGCTTACTCCTCCAAAGCTTCCGACTTACATATCTCTGTAGGATCGCCTCCGGTGATACGTATGGATGGAACGCTTCACCCACTTGAGGGTGCACCAGTAACAGCCGATGAAGCTGCAGAAATGGCAGAAGCGCTGCTTGGCAGTGAACGAAACGAAGTGTTTCGGAATACAGGTGAGGTGGATTTCTCTTATCCGCTGGATGGCGGTGTAAGATTTCGGGTGAATGTCTATCGTCAACGGGGCGAGATTAGTATAGCTGCCCGGGCAATTCCAGCAGAGATTCCAAGTCTAGAACAGCTGTCGATGCCTCCAATTTTGTCCACTTTGTCACTTAAACCACAGGGTTTGATACTAGTTACAGGGCCTACGGGCAGCGGTAAATCCTCTACGTTAGCAGCTATGCTGAATTACATTAACAAGACCGAAAGCAAGCATATTGTGACACTTGAAGATCCTATAGAATTTCTGCATAGTCATGGAACCTGTCTAGTGGATCAACGTGAAGTGGGCAGCGACACAGCTAGCTTTGCGAGCGGATTACGTGCCGCGTTACGTCAGGATCCGGATGTTATTCTCGTTGGAGAGATGCGGGATCTGGAGACCATTACAGCAGCAGTTACTGCCGCGGAGACAGGTCATCTTGTGATGGCAACCTTACATACAACAGATGCACCACAGACGATTGATCGAATTATTGACGCTTTTCCGGGTCATCAGCAGGGACAGATTCGTTCACAGCTAGCCTCAGTATTACTGGCAGTTGTGAGTCAGCGGTTGTTTCCAAGAGCTGGAGGACGCGGGCGGATATGTGCAACGGAGATATTAGTGAATACACCAGCCATAGCCAATCTTATTCGGACCGAAAAGACACATCAGATTAAAAATGTGATGCAAACCGGACGCTCGCAAGGCATGCATACGTTGGAAATGAGTATCCGTGAGTATTTATCACAGGAACTCATACATCCGGCTGCAGCAAAAGCATTTATGGCGGAGGTGAGCGGCTGATGCCTCTTTTTGAATATCAAGTAAAGACAACCGCAGGTAAATCCATTAAAGGAAAGCTAACCGCAACAGATAAGCCTACGGCAATGGAGGAGTTACGCAAGCGGGGCCTTACGGTATTCTCGCTGATCGAACGCAAAACAACGATTCTTTCAATGGATATTTATATTGGCAATCCAGTCAAACCGCTTCATTTCATCATTTATTGCAGGCAGTTTGCCACGCTAATGCGTGCTGGGGTGTCAATTGTGGATGCGACGCGTATTTTGGCCGAGCAGACTGAGAGCAAACCGCTCCGTAAAGCACTTGTGGAAGTGAATTCAAGCCTGATGCGCGGGATCTCGTTCTCACAAGCTGTTCAGGATCATAAAAAAATCTTCCCGCAGCTATTCGTCAGCATGATCCGGGCCGGTGAGGAATCCGGTGATATTGAGGGGACGCTCGACAGATTGGCGATGTTTTTTGAGAAGCAGCATTCCACGACGGAGAAAATTAAATCTGCGCTCACTTACCCGATCACCGTCGGGGTTATGGCAATTGGAGCGGTTATATACCTCCTCTGGGCTATAGTTCCACAGTTTGTAACGATGTTCGAATCGATGAATGCAGAGCTTCCGGCGATTACAAAGATGGTATTGGCACTTAGTAAAAGCATTCAAGGCCAATGGTATTTCTGGATACTCGGAGTTCTTCTCCTAGTGATAGCTTTTCAGATTACAAAACGCACAGAAAAGGGTGCCTACGCACTCGATTATGCCAAGCTGAAGGTTCCGGTGTTCGGCAAGCTGAATCAAAAAGGCTCGATTGCTCAGTTTACGCGTACTTTTTCATCTCTATATGCCAGCTCAGTTCCGATCCTGCAATCCTTGGTGATTGTAGAAGAGGTAGCAGGAAATAAGGTCATTGGGGGATTTATCCGAAGTGCAGGTGATTCGCTGAGACAAGGAAACCCACTTTCTGAACCTCTAAAAAAAGCCTGGGTTTTCCCACCGCTTGTTACACAGATGATTGCAATTGGCGAAGAGACGGGGGCGCTCGACACGATGTTGTCTAAGGTAGCTGATTTCTATGAGATGGACGTAGAAAATACCGTTGATCGTTTGAAGTCACTGCTTGAACCATTGCTGATTGCTTTTCTAGCAGGTGTTGTAGGTGTGATTGTGGCCGCCATTATGCTGCCGATGTTCAGTCTGTACGGTAATATGTGAACCTTGTGGTTTCTTGAAGATATTGAGAGGGGTGACGCCCGGGGGCAGCGGGGCAGAGGCACAGAGCTTTTGCTGGCGCTGGACGTGGATGTTTAGTGTAGTGGGATTCACGGAAATCCAAGATACATGCGTTATCATCACACATCACTTAGAGGGGGAAATTAAATGTTAGCACAAGCGATTAAGAGAAGATTGAGCAAAGAGGAAAATCAAAAAGGGTTTACGCTGATCGAGTTATTGGCGGTTATCGTTATTTTGGGGATTATTGCGGTTATTGCGATACCGATGATTGGTAATATCATTACTAAGTCTAAAGCTGATTCTGATTTAGCAACTGCACGTCAAGTTTATGATGCTGCAAGATTGTTTGTAACAGCTGAAAATAATGGGAATTTCATCAGCCAAGACATAGTTATTAAAGATGCAGATACTTCGACAAAAGATCTGACTCAAAATGGTTACTTGGAAAGTACAATTTATTTACCGAGTAATAAAAAAGAGATAACTGGTGGAATTGTTAAATTTAATGATAAAGGTGTTCTAGTATCAGTTGCGTTTTACAACAGTGATAACCCAACTGGGAGTACAGCGTTGACTTATGATGGTGCTAAGGTTTTGAAACAAGAATAGTATCTACTTGATATCAACCCCTAAGGAATCGGACTTCCCGATTCCTTTTTTAAAATCCAGAAAGCCAACAGAGGAAATTCATGACGATATTCATCGCAAGTTACATCACCTTACTGGGCCTGATTCTAGGCTCCTTTTATAACGTAGTGGCACTGCGCGTGCCAGCAAAGGAATCTTTGCTCAACCCGCCGTCCCATTGCCCTAACTGTAATACTCGGCTAAAGGCGCGGGATTTGTTTCCGGTGATAAGCTTCCTGCTGTCAGGAGGCAAGTGTCGTTACTGCGGCACAAGGGTGTCGCCTTTATATCCACTAGGAGAAGCGGTAACGGGTTTGCTTTTTCTATGGGTGTACTTGCAATTTGGGCTGACGGGGAAGGGGATTCTCGGATTCATTCTGGTGAGTCTGGCGGTTATTGTGACGGTTGCAGATTTGAAGTACATGCTGATTCCGAACAAGGTATTGCTATTCTTTTTGCCGATACTGCTTATTCTCGTACTGCTCTTTGCAGAGGGGCCGTTATGGCATCACTTGCTGGGAGCTGTGCTTGGGGGAGGGATTCTTATCCCCTTTGTTCTGTTAGGAGGGATGGGTGCCGGGGATGTGAAGCTATTTGCGCTGCTGGGCTTGGTCATCGGATTTCCGAATGTGATTTTGGCTTTTCTGATGGCTTGTCTGCTTGGAAGTGTGGTCGGAGGACTGCTAATGCTGCTCGGAATCATCAAACGCAAACAACCGGTTCCTTTTGGTCCATGGTTAACAATAGGTGCTTTAATTAGTTACGGATATGGTTCACACATCATTGGCGCGTATTTCTCGCTCATCGGATAGGAGGACATCGACATATGCTTGGATTAGGCCCTAAAGTGGCCGGGCTTTCAATTGAAGCTACCGGAATTCGCTATATTAGTTTTAAGAATAAACAGTCATGGGAAGTCCGCAAAAAACGGTATCTCCCGCTCCTTCCAGGCATGATCATTGAGAATCAGGTGGCGGATAGCGAGGCGCTTTATGATCGTGTAAGGCAGTGGGTGAAGAAGGAAGGGCTAAGAGGCAGCAAGGTTTCCTTATCCATTCCACCTTCGCAGATCATTATCCGCAAAATGAGTATCCCAAGTACCAACGATAAGCAAGTAGAGCAGCTCGTAAAGCTCGAAGTGGAGACGGGGCTGCATTTGCCATTTGAAAATCCTGTTTATGACTATGTGACGCTCGAAGTGGATGAGGAGCACAGCCATTTGCTCGTATTTGCCGCACCGCGGAAATCGATACAGGATTATGTGGAAATTCTGGAGCGTGCGGGTCTTCGAATTAGCAGTGTTGAAATTTCGGCAACCGCTTTGGCGCGAAGTATAGCAACTGGACATGGGGAAAGCTTTGCGGAAACGATGCTGATTAATCTAGAGTCATCCGTCATGGACGTTTATATGTTCAGAAACGGGAATCCGGTGTTCATTCGTACGATTAACTTGCTTGATCTGCATAAAGGTAGAAATGTTGCGACGGCATTGGAATTTATGGCAGACAGTGAGGTTTTGGCAGAAACAGCAGTTGCTGTGGAAGAGCAATTATCACCGGAGCAAATGGTGGAGATCACTGCAGAAATCTCGCGGATGCTCAGCTTCTACCAATACAGCTTGCACGATGGCTCGACTCGTATCAAAAACTTAGTCATAACAGGTACCCCCTCCATTCGTAAACAGCTAGATCTAGAGCTTCAGCAGTCGCTGGCAGAACTCGACATTACACCGATAAGCCTAGATCAGATGGGAAAAGATGCTGTATCTGATCTTGAGCTAAATGATTACCGAGTAGCAGCAGGGACAGCTCTAAAAAGCATCATCAGCGTGGACACGATTGACCTATTGCCAAGAGAAGATCGGGAGACGTTATTATTCCCCTATGTGACCATGGGTCTTGTGGCGATCTGGCTGGTGGGAACGATTGGGACGGGGATTTATTTTTCGGCTAATAAGGGTCAAATCTCTAATGGTAAAGAGGAGCTGCAAGGCTTACAGGATCGCAGTTTAATGCTACAGGTAGAGCTTGGGAAACTTAAGAACAGCGGACCTGGGCAGTTAGATCGGAAGACGGCAATAGCAGAGATTCAGAACAATAAAGTATTTGCTGTTCCTATTCTAGATGAATTAGTCGAAGGGTTACCACCGGGTTCTCTGCTCCGTGACATTAACTACACCCACCGGACATCGATTGACCTGACTGTAAATGTACCTACTATGGTAGATGCCTCTAACTATTTAAGACAACTGCGTCAGATGACTTTTACAGTGGACGCGTCAATTTCGAAGCTGACCGAAGGAACTGTGGATCAGAGTGCGGGGCCAACGAATGCAGCCACTTCCTTAAATATGTATACAGCCATTTATAAAGTAAGCTTAGTAGCAAATAATCAACAGACAAATGGAACGGATGCAAGCCAAGAGGAGGTGAACAGCGATGGAACAGTTCAATAAGTATCGCTCTCCAATCGTACTGGGTGTATTGATTCTGTTCTTGATGTTGTTTGCCTTTTATATGCTGGGTGTTCAACCGACAAATAAGGAAATATCCGCACAGAACGCCAAGATCAGCCAGCTGGAAAAAGAAGCAGAGATTCTTCAAACTAAAATTAACGAGCTAAAAAGCAGCGCTACTTCTTTAGATTCTGAACAACAGGAACTTCTGGCAGCACTCCCGAAAGGCGATGATAGCGAAGGATTGATTGATGATTTACGAGCGCTTGGGATGTCCTCACAGGCACGCTTAAAGGATGTCAGCTTTATTTTGGATGAGGCTAATCCGATTCAGCAAATGACTGGTTCGGCTGAGGTGTTGTTCCCGACGGTTAAACAAATCAAAATGACTGCTGTAGTAGAGGGCACCTATACAAGCATACGGCAGTGGATGGATGAGCTACAAACGCTGGCCCGTATCGTGAATGTAGACTCGTTTAATTTCCAACAATCCTATGAAGAGCGATCTAAGGATATTCCTGAAAGTATCTTGACTGCTAACGTAGCTTTCACAGCTTATTATGAGGTTGTTACTCCATCTTCGAATTAAGTCTCACACCGTTGTAATAACACTATTTTACGACTCCACTTTTCCTGTAAATCAGGAGGGTGGAGTTTATTTGTTACTAAAAAATATAAATGCGTTTTCATCCCTCAGTTTATTGGGTATTTTAGCTTGCGGGGTGCATAAGCTGGAACAGTGGCTATCGCCTGTATTTTTCAAAATATAAAAAGTATAAGTTTCACGCGTTACATTATCTTTATATTTCTCGCATAAACGCTTACCGTCCTTTAAGGACGCCGAAGGCGTTTTAGCTTGGATAACAAAGGAGGAATTTCGAATGAACAAAAAGTGGATGATTGGTTCGTTGGCCCTTTCCATAGGCCTGATCTCAGCAAGTGGGGGAGCTATGGCAGCTTCACCGTCAGCAGGAAGTACGGCAATCAAGAAGGTGGCTGTGTCTGCACCTGGGAAAGAGGGCCCTGCTACCATCAATAATTTGACGGTGAAAAGCATCATTCCGCTGGTAGTCCATGCAAGAGCTCTTTATTTCTATAGTAATCGAGGCGGAAACATCTTCCCGATAGAAACCTTCATGTATAAAGCGCAGGAGTACCGTTATCTTTCCAGTGACATTGGCACAAAAACGAAGCTGATGAATTACATAAAAAAAGCCTACACTCACAATGCAGCGGCATATTATGTGCAGACTCAATTTTTGGAGTATAACGGAAGGATGTCACAGGTTAATGCAGATGTGGGCAATTTATTAATGTATGAAAAAGCCACCGCCCGCATGCTCTCCAAAACTGCGACAACCGCTGAATTTGAACTGACTGTTCCTTATCCAGATGCGCAAGAAAGCAGTGAGTCGGTGTATGTGAAGCTGAAGAAAGTGGAGGGATACTGGAGAATCGACACGTCACCGGATATTCTTTTCTAAGGAAAGGGGAAGGTATTGGAGGAAAGAAGATGGCAGGGGCTATGAACTAACTGCGCTTCAGGTCAGAGATATAAACAACACCAGCGAATTTGCCTTTACGGGTAATAATGACACAGTCATTCTTCATAGGATCTGGGCGGCTCATAGCAGTAGCTAATACGGATTCAAGTGGAGTGGAGATATCAAAAATGAGTGGCGTTTTGTTCATAAGCTTCATGGCAGGTTCTTTGTAGAACAGATCTACTCCTGATCTTCCTGTGGCTTTTAAAAAGAAACGTTCGCTCATTAACAATCCAAGCGGCTCATTCGTGGCGTTACAGACGACGATGCATTTAGATTCTGGATGCTGGAACATTACGCGAAGGGCTTCTCTGCAAGTACGTGAGGCAAAAATAGCAGGTGCACTGCGGACAATATTAGAGAGATCATTTACAAGAGCTGTTGACATGGTGTTCATCCTTTCTGATTATAGGTCTATTTCTAATGTACCCCCGAATCGTAAATTTTAAAGGCGAGAAAGGTCATCTACAGGTAAAATAGTTTCACAAGCAAAAACGGTCCGAACCTCACGAGGTCTGACCGTTTTTTTTGTAGGTAATCTATTCACTTCGAACGCCATCCTCTACCAACTGCTTTCTAGGTGCTTCTGGAATAACAGATTTGCTTGCGCTCCCACGATTTATGGCGATTAATCGTTTTTGTGCGTAATACACATCGCGGGATAATTTCTTCACCTCAATGGATTTACCGTCAACAAACCGGGTGCTGTAAGTCTCAACAACATATCCGGTTTTCCCACTTTTTATAACGCGTGAGCCTCCGCGAGGGAGGGAAGGGTCGTTTACGTACTTGTCGACTGGAGGCAGCACCTCTACGATTTGTGAATGGACCTTATAAGTGACATTTTGCGGAAAGGTACCGAAGAGCTTAATCGTTAGTGATCGACCTTGCACAGCCGCTTTAATGACTAGATATTTGCCAGTCGTATTGCGAAAACGGAAGTTGATATAGCCTTCAGCGAACGTCGCATCCTGGCCTTTGGGTAGATAGTTGACAGGCAAGGAGTGGTTGCGGCGCTCCACGATCTCCAGTCCGGTGCGCAGAGCAGCGTTGTACAGCGTACTGGAAACTTGGCAGATTCCGCCGCCGACGCCGGCTTGTAGCTTACCGTTCACAATGACTGGCGCTTCGCGGAAGCCGTATTCTATTTTTGCTTTTTCAATAGCTTTGCCATAGTCAAAAACGGCGCCAGGTGGGAGCACGGTTCCGTTCACAGCTTTAGCCGCTGATTCAACGTTGTAGATTCGCCCAGGTCCACTTGCGCCGAGAGAGGTGCTGAATTGCATGATTTTTCGCTCAATGCCTTGCTCTTTTAGAGCGTTTAGAGTGATGTCCGGCTGTAATATGGTTAATGGAACCTCCAAAGTGATCCCCTTCTCTTGCAGCGAGAGTAGACGACTAAAACGAGTGGGGGCAGCGGCCCATAGTGAGGTCACCATTCCTGTCCAATCCACCTCAAGGGAAGTCTTCTCGGACGTATACACTATACGATCATCCCCGGTAATTCGCCGCGTAGCATCTACGGGATCACCAAAGGATTCTCTCTCCCAAGCAGGACTTAGGATGGTCTGTAATTGGGCAATCTCCAGATGGGCTTCAAGACTCCAATTCTGGGGGAAGTTGTACCGGGCTTTAACCCGATCCCATAGCCGCCCTTCTGTGAGATCTTGTAGGCCTTGTTCAAAATCCGTGGCTTCATAGGTCATTCCAGCCTGTTTAAGCTTGAGGGTAAGCTCAGAATTCTCTTTGAACTTCAATACAAGGGGGATAGATTCAAGGGCCTGTAGCTTCTTCTCCAGTTCGGAACGTACCTCTGAGATATTCAGCCCGCCCACCTCCCATCCGGCGAGGGTTGTACCTTTTGGAAGCGTGTTTTTATGGCCATATAGTTGAAGTCCCCCATAGATTAATGAGCCGATAAGAATGAGTGCAATGACTATTATGAGGGTAAGATGGATTTTTTTCATGAATAATCTCCTTCCTGGATGGCCTCTGCGAGCGGCACCGTAGGTGCTTTTTATATGTATATGTACAGACATTACAAAACTTTCGAATAGTGGGGCAGTTACGGGGTACTCAATCGGTTACAGATTTGTTACAATAGATACATTGCGGAAATATTGAAGTTTATGGAAACTTAAGCTGTACCCTGTCGATTCACACAAGTGGAAAATGTCATAATTGGGAAGTGAGAAAATGATTGAAATGCAAGATGTATGGAAGACGTATCCTAACGGAACTCACGCACTGCAAGGAGTTTCAGTAAAAATTGACCGCAATGAATTTGTGTATGTTGTCGGTCCATCCGGCGCGGGTAAATCTACTTTTATGAAATTGATTTATAGAGAAGAAGTGCCAACTAAAGGTCAAATTTCTGTGGGAGGCTTTAACATAGGGAAGCTTAAACAACGTAAAATCCCATATGTGCGCCGTAATATCGGCGTTGTGTTTCAAGATTTCCGGTTATTGCCAAGGATGACGGCGTATGAGAATGTTGCCTTTGCCATGGAAGTTATTGAAGCACCGAAGAAGGTCATCAAGAAACGTGTGAATGAAGTTCTCGATCTGGTTGGACTCAAAAATAAAGCGAATCGTGAGCCCTCACAGCTCTCAGGTGGAGAACAGCAGCGTATTGCAATTGCTCGGGCTATCGTTAATAACCCATCTGTTATTATTGCGGACGAGCCTACAGGTAACTTGGACCCTGAGACTTCATGGGGCATTATGCAGCTGCTGGACGAAATTAATTTTCGTGGAACAACAATTGTAATGGCTACCCATAATAGAGATATCGTGAATAAAATGCGCAAGCGGGTGCTTGCGATTGAGAACGGAAACATTGTGAGAGACCAGGCGAGAGGGGAATATGGCTATGAGTTTTAAGACCTTCTTGCGACACTTGCGGGAAGGCTTCAAAAGCGTATTCCGTAATGGCTGGATGTCGATTGCTTCGATCACTTCCATCGTCGTCTCTCTTTTTGTCCTAGGTGTATTTATTCTTCTTGTTCTTAATGTGAATGCTGTAGCGGATGAGGCAGACAGCCAGGTACAGATTAATGTACATTTGGCACTAAATGTAGATCAGAAGTTGCGTGAGACTTTGCAGACTGAAATTGGCAATATGCCGGAGGTCAGCAAGATTACATTCATCTCTAAGGATCAAGGACTTAAAGATCTCCGTGCAGATATGGGTGAGGACGCGGCTGAGCTTCTGGAAGGGTTCGATGAAGACAATAACCCTCTCCCAGATACGCTTAAGGTAGAAGTTGTCGAACCTACTACGGTAGCATTTGTGGCTGAGAAGATTGAAGCACTCAACAAGACACATACTGATCAGCCCATTTACAAAGTGAAATATGGCAAGGGCTCGATAGAAACCTTGTTCAAAATAACACGCGCTGTACGAAACATTGGTTTTATTTTTGTAGCAGGTCTGGGGCTCATGTCTATGTTCCTCATCTCTAATACGATTCGGGTTACGATACTTGCCCGTCGTAAGGAGATTGGCATTATGAAGCTCGTAGGCGCGACAAATTATTTTATTCGCTGGCCTTTCTTTATAGAAGGGGCATTGATCGGTCTGATCGGATCGCTCATTACCTCCGTCGTCTTGTATGTGGGTTACAGCATGTTGGAATCGACTGTACAGGGAGATCCTATGCTCCAATTGCAGCTAATTCCGTTCGATAGTATTTGGGTGCTGGTCGTTGGTGTACTAGTTGGACTTGGCGTGCTGATCGGCGTCTGGGGAAGTACGGTTTCTATTCGTAGGTTCTTGAAAGTTTAATATTAAAAAGTGAAGGATGGGGAGTGCAAGTTGAAGAAGATTGCCGCCGGACTAGCCGTAATGTTACTAGCTGTCACTATATTCCAGCCCTCTGACGGATATGCCAAAAAAACAAGTGTTGCCGAAATCGACAAGCAGCTAAAGCAGCTGCAAAAAGAGGTGCAGGACGCTAAGGCGCAACAGGAGAAAGCGGCGTCCCAAACGCAGGAAGCACAGCATTATAAGAATAAAACGAATCTCAATCTGCAGTATGTCTTACAGCAAGTGGATCAAGTTAAGGGCAAAATGACCGAAATCTCTACAAAAATTTCCGATACAGAACAATCTCTGAATGTTACGGCAACGGAATTGGATAAAGCAGAAGCACGAGTCGCCTCTAGAGAGGAAGTCTTAGGATCTCGTGTTCGGTTAATGTATACCGATGGAGCGGTTTCTTACTTGGATGTTTTGCTCTCATCGACAAGCTTCGCTGATTTTCTAGATCGCGCGGATTCACTTAAGATGATTGTGGATCAGGATCAGGAGCTGCTAGTGCAACATAAGCTGGACAAGCAGACGGTGATAGAGAAGAAACAAGAGCTTGAAGGGCAATATGCCCAAGCCAAGCAGCTGTACACTTCTTTGGAACAACAGAGAAGTCTGCTGAAGGAGAAAGAATCTGAGAAACAGGAGCTTATCGCATTCTATGATAAGCAAATTCAAGAAAGTGATGATTTAAGTGAAGAGCAGAATGAAAAGCTGGTCAAACTGGCAAGCGAACGTTCTGCGCTGGAAACGCAAAAGGATAAGATTAAGGCAGAGGAAGCCGCTCGCAGAGCAGCAGCGGCTAAGGCGGAAGCGGCTCGTAGAGCTGCGGCGGCTGCCAAAAAGGCTGCAGCTGCAGCTAGTAAGGGGAGCAGTAGTTCTAGCTATAGCTCTAGTGAAACGGGATATTCAGGCGGAGATGGACCGTTTCTACTTCCTGTAGGATCCGCAAGGATCTCGTCCTCTTATGGACCACGGACACATCCGATCACAGGTGAGAGGGGTAAAGTACACACCGGGGTCGATTTTGCGGTTCCACAAGGAACCAGTATTCATGCAGCTGATTCCGGAACAGTAATCGTAGCTGAATGGTATAGCGGCTATGGTTATTGTGTAATTATTGATCATGGAGGCGGGGTTTGGACCCTCTACGGACATATACGCAAAGGCGGTATTAGGGTTAGTTCTGGGGATAAAGTTAATCGCGGAGATGTGATTGCTGAATCTGGTTCCACAGGTAATTCAACGGGTCCTCACCTTCATTTTGAAGTGCGGATTGATGGTAAGACAGTGAATCCTATGCCTTATCTCTAATTTTTAACGAACTTATAACTCATATTATTTGATTGTACGGCATATACTGGAAGAGATACCGTACCTTTCAGGACGGACTTAGGATGTTGTTTACAAGATGGACAAGAAGGGACGGTGGGAACATCATGTTAAAAAAAAGCACCGCGGCGTTTATGATTATCGCCGCCCTGCTATGCGGTAGTTTAGTAACCTTGGGCGTGACGGGTTATACTCATGTCTTTGGACAAGCTGCAGGACAAGGATTAGCCTCTGCGTTGCAGGTTGCAGGTCTACAGCAGAAGGAATCCCAGAAGCTTGGGACTGCTCTCAGTTTGATTGAGAGCAATTACTACGAGACGGTAGATCGGGAGAAGCTGATAGATGGTGCTGTCAACGGTATGATGGAAGCGCTAGGCGATCCCTATTCCAACTATATGGGTAAAGAAACAGCTGAGAAATTCGAAGAAAGCATTGAAGGTTCCTTTTCAGGTATCGGTGCGGAGGTCTCTTCGGATAATGGTAAGGTAGTCGTGGTCTCCCCGATCAAGGGCTCGCCTGCTGAGAAAGCTGGGATTCAGGCCAAAGACGTCATCCTTTCCGTTAACGGCGAATCGCTCGAAGGCAAGGAGCTTAATGCAGCTGTTGCCAAGATCCGTGGTCCTAAGGGCAGTAAAGCTACCTTGAAAATACAACGTTCCGGCTCTGTAGAGCCTCTCGAGTTCGTTCTTACCCGGGATGATGTGAAGCTCGAGACGGTCTACTCTAAGATGGAAAAAGACGGAGTAGGTGTTATCGAGGTTACCCAATTCTCCCTGAATACTGCAGAACGATTCAAGGAAGAGCTTGGGAAGCTGGAGAAGCAAGGGATGAAGGGACTTGTCATTGATGTCCGCAATGATCCAGGTGGTGTTCTCCCGATTGTTATTGAAATGGCTGAAGAGTTCGTTCCAGCTGGCAAAAACATAGTTCAAATAGAGTACAAAGATA
Source organism: Paenibacillus pseudetheri (assembly GCF_924513355.1). Classification (NCBI taxonomy): domain Bacteria; kingdom Bacillati; phylum Bacillota; class Bacilli; order Caryophanales; family Paenibacillaceae; genus Paenibacillus; species Paenibacillus pseudetheri. The sequence goes on along the minus strand of NZ_CAKMAB010000002.1, from coordinate 33,571 downwards.
AAAAACGCGAAGTTAGCACCTCCAAAGGATCAAGCAAAGCTTATCCAGTGGTAGTGCTGATGAATAAAGGTAGCGCGAGCGCCTCGGAAATATTGGCGGGTGCCCTGCAGCAGTCAGCGGGAGCCAAGCTAATTGGTGATAATTCATTTGGTAAAGGCACGGTGCAGACAAGCTTTGACAAACAGCTTGGAGATGGCAGCTTGCTGAAGGTTACCATTGCTAAATGGCTTACACCGGACGGCACATGGATCCACGGAAAGGGAATTAAACCGGATATCGCGGTAGCGCAGCCGGATTACTTCTCAGTGGCTCCGATTAACAAGAGCGTGACGCTGCAATATAACATGAACAACGGTGATGTAAAGAGTGCACAGACGATGCTGGATGGCTTAGGCTACAAGCCTGGTCGCAAAGATGGCTATTTCGATACTGGCACTAAGAATGCAGTGAAGAAATTCCAGAGTGAAGCGAAACTTCAAGTCACAGGCATGATTGATGCCAAGACTGCGGAGGCGCTGGAGGTGGCACTGATCAAAGTGATTCAGGACCCTGCCAACGACAACCAACGGAATAGAGGGATTGCTGAAATTCAGAAGGAAATTAAGGCGGCAGCGTCGAAAAAGTAAGAAGGCTGAATTCAGCCTTCTTTTTTTTCTAGATATAAGAATCGATCAAAGGTATAGCACACGCATGGTGTAGCTTAAAGCTGCTGATGGTTAACTACTTAGTAAGGATAACCGTCGAATAAACCTGCAATAATACATTTTTTTATGGTACGAAGATGGCCGAAGCGATAATTCCTGCGAACCTGCAGTAATACTTGCTCCATGGGGAGCTTTCGAGCTATAAGTGAGGTTATTCCTGTACATTTGCAGTATTCGCTCCTAATGAAGAGGATATCTGTACAAAATGCTACACTTTTACAGGCTTTCTCTGATTTAGCCAAAGTGAAAGGTATGAATGAATAAGAGGGATGAACAATTTCATTCTTGTATGTGAACAGGGGTTCATGAAAGTTTTTTTGTAGAGTAGGAAGGAGTGTGACGAACAGTTTGAATGTGATTCAGGAATGGTTAGGAAGCTTGGGCACTGCGTTCTTACACTTATTGATCCAGCCATATTACTATATTGCTATTATATTTATTGCGTTGTATTACCGTCGGCAGGTGGCATTAGAACGTAAGCTAATTCATGTGAAGTTACATAGCTGGGGTCAAGAAACGTGGCGAACGGTGTGGAGCGGGCTGGTAATGGGACTAGTGGTTTCTATTGCAGCCATATTGTTAGGAGTATCCTTATCAGGTACAGCTGTGGCCTGCATTTGGGTGGTCAGTGTGCTGTTATCGCTATTGCGTGTACGGTATTTGTGCTTTGCTTATTCTATAGGTCTGCTAGGCGTGATTCAATTTGTACTGTCTTTCTTTCCGGATGCCTTACATAACGGAACGGTCGGAAATATTACAACAGCCATACGGGAGATGGATATTCCCGCATTGCTAGTGCTAGCTGCGCTACTGCACATGGCGGAGGCGCTGCTGGCCCGCTGGCAAGGGGCGAAGCTTGCGACGCCCCTCTTCTTGAAGGGCAAGCGCGGCATGGTTGTCGGCGGCTATCAGCTGCAGGCCTTCTGGCCGCTGCCGCTGTTCCTGCTGATCCCTTCGGGCGCAGGAACGGATCTGCCATGGCAGCCGCTGCTGGGCGGCGGGCTTGGCATTGTCTCTTTGCCCGTCATCATCGGCTTCAGCGAGATGACGCAGGGCATGCTGCCCGGGCGCAAGGCGGCCCGCACTTCAGGACGGCTGCTGATGTACAGCATCGTCCTGCTCGGCTTAAGCCTGCTTGCCGCTTGGTGGAGCCCGCTGACCCTGCTCGCGGCGCTCGCAGCGATGGTGCTGCACGAAGGGTTAAGCTGGTACAGCGCTCTGGAAGAGCGCAGCATCAGCCCCATCTTCGTGCATCCACCGCGCGGCCGCAAGGTGCTGGCCGTGCTGCCGGGCAGTCCCGGACAGGAGCTGGGCATTCTGCCCGGCGAGATTTTACTGAAGGTCAACGGGGTTCTGTTGACCGATGCCGCGCAGCTACATGAGGCGCTGCGCATGAATCCGGCGTTCTGCAAGCTGGAGGTACAGAACCGTGAAGGGGAGAGCAAATACCTTCAGAGCCCGATCTACGACGGGGACCATCATCAGCTTGGTATTATTCTGGTACCGGAGACAGATGGAGCGGTTACTGCGGAGGCGAAGCCATCCAGTATCTTCAGCATCATCGCAATGAAGACAGGAACTCGCAGCCGGAATCATCCGAACGGCCGACTCAAACGGAACAAAGCCGCTGAAACCAAAAAGGAATCGGCGGAAGGATAACTAAAGTTAAGCCCGGACTCTGGAAATAGAGTCCGGGCTTTGTTGTAGTATGGCTTGCAAGGGAGAGGCATTATCTTGCTGGTGTAATTCAACCTGAAGCTATATTAGTCACCTCTGTGAAACAGGAAGTTATCCCCGCCCACCCTTCAAATAAAAAATAGCGATTTGCGTACGATCTCGCAGCTCTAATTTACTTAGAATATCCGTTATGTAATTTTTGACCGTACCCTCGCTTAGGAACAGCTGTCCGGCGATTTCTTTGTTGGTATGCCCCTCAGCGATGGAGGCGACAACGGCTAGTTCCATTTTGGTTAGTCCAAAAGATTCCAGTGGCTGTACCTGTGGAGATTCAGGACGGGCCGCGGGCTGTAGAAAGGTGGCTAGTTTGCGCGCGATATCAGGGTGGATTAGCATGTTGCCTTCATTAACTGTTTTGACACCTTGTATGATACGGTCAGGCGGTATGTTTTTGAGCAAATATCCGCTGGCTCCGTTTCGCAGCGCCTCAATGATATACTCATCGTCATCGAAGGTAGTCAGCATCAGTATCGAAACCTGAGGAAAAGCCTGCTTAATTTTCTCTGTCCCTTCAACACCCCCGCAGCCTGGCATCCGAATATCCATCAGAATCACATCCGCCATATCTCCCGCTTGGAGCAAATTCAAGGCCTCGTTTCCGTCACTAGCAGCTCCGATCACTTCAATATCGGGGTCCATCCCTATCAGTACCTGCAGACTTTGACGAATAAAAGGATCGTCATCTACAATCATCACCTTAATCATTAGTGTGGCTCCTTCTTCATAATATAGATTTCTTCTTTACTTCAAGTTCTACGCTCCCTATACAATCTCGCCCTGCTTATAAATGGGCAAACGCGTAACAATGGTGAATTGAGGCTCCTGCCGCCATTCCAAGGTTCCGCCGATCAGATGTGTTCGTTCGAACATTCCTTTCATCCCGACCCCTCCACTTTCTGGCAGTTTGGTTAGTTTATTGCCTTCGGGAAGTGTTCCGTTGTTGCTGACCCCCATCGTAACTCCAGTATCACTAAAGTAGACTTTAATCGAAATCGCCGTTGCATTTCCGTGACGTAGGGCATTGGTTATGGCTTCTCGGGCGTTCTTATACAAGATCACCTGAATACTAGGATATAGCGGGTAAGGTATCCCATGCACTTGGTATGAGGTCTCGATTCCCGTATCGCGGCCGATCTCTTCTAGCAGACGGTCTAACGCATAAGCTCCCTCTAATTGTGGCGTATAGTTGATACGCTTCACTGCAGAGCGCATATCGTCCATGCTGGCTGACAATTGATCTCGAATGAGCTCCATCATCTGCATTCCGCTTTCAGGGGAGGTGGGTAAGGTGAGCAGCGCGGCTTCCATCATCATTTTAATACGAATGAGGCGGTGGCCGATATCATCATGGAGCTGGCGAGAGATGCGCACCCGTTCTTTGGACTGGGCTGCATCTTCTATTTGGGCGTTAAACTCCAGCAATCGGTTGCGGGCTTCATCCAGCTCGAAATGCTTTTTTCGCAGCTCATCGTATAGATGGAGGGTGTTCTCACGGCCCCGACCAGCTCTCTGCAGCAATTCGTTGAGATAGGCGATGAGCAGAAAAGTAATGTTAATAAAAGTGATTATAAGCTTTGGAGAATCCCAGAGCGCTATGTTCAAGGTAATCAGATGCACAACCGTAAACACGAGAGGTACTGCTTGGGGCTGAAGTCTAGAATAATAAAGTAATGCTGAAATCGCCGGGAAAATCATTATGCTGCCGTACTGGTAACATAACCAGGCAGTGAACAGTATTTCCACAATGCTTATTAAGGCATGAAAGGAACGGGGTAGTTTTGGCACCATGACCACAAGGAATAGAAGCATCAGAATATGCAACGTGAAGATTCCATAGTCGGCATATGGATAGATGTAAATGCTAATACAAGCAGGAATTATAATGAGTAGGTATCGCAATAGGGTCAGCTCTCTAGTCACGCCTAAGACATCCTTTATAGAGTTTCTTCTAATTTTAGCATATTCGCCTACTTCTTCAGGAGATGACTTAAGTCACCTTCAAAAGATGACTTTTCGTACCTCCGTGGTCAATCCCTTTAAGCTAAAATTGTAAATATAGAAGCGCAGAGACAGGAGCGATAAAAAGATGGCGATCGCCGTATTAACCGATGTGGTGAAACGATATGAAGGTAAATTAACAGTGGATCATGTGAATATGACGATAGAAGAAGGAGAAATCTTTGGCTTGCTAGGCCCGAACGGAGCGGGTAAAAGTACAACGATCAGTATGATCTGCGGCTTGCTTAAGATTGACGGGGGAGACATTGTAATCGACGGTCTGCCCGTGACCTCGAAATCACTTGAGGTGAAGAAAAGAATTGGTTTGGTTCCACAGGAATTAGCCTTATACGACACGATGACAGCGGCGGATAACGTTACCTTTTTCGGAAGATTATATGGTTTGCGTGGCAAGCTCTTAAAGGAACGGGTAGAAGAAGCTCTTGCGTTCACAGGCCTTAGCGACCGTGCTAAAGAGAAACCCTCAACCTTCTCCGGAGGGATGAAGAGACGTCTGAACATTGCCTGCGCTATTATGCATCGTCCGAAGCTGATTATTATGGATGAACCTACCGTGGGGATTGATCCGCAATCTCGTAATCATATCCTTGAATCCGTTAAGGAGCTCAATCGACTCGGCTCAACGATTATCTATACCAGTCACTATATGGAGGAGGTTGCGGCCATTTGCGATCGGGTAGCCATTATGGATAAAGGGCATATCATTGCTTGCGGCACAGAAAAAGAACTACGAGAACGGGTTGCCAAGGAAGAAAAAATCATCATTAAAGCTGCTAATATCACACCGGAGCTTGTCCAAGAGCTGACCCTTCACCCTAGAATCAGACGCGTAGAAGCAAAGGATGAAGTAGTCGAGCTGTATCTGCCTTCTTCACAAGGGGAGCTACAAGATATCCTTTTTATTTTTGCCAAGCATAAAGGGGTTATCGGCTCGCTAAATATTGAAGAACCTGATCTGGAGACGTTGTTTCTAAACTTGACCGGACGGACCTTACGAGATTAAGAGAGGGGGATTATTCTGATGAACACTTGGACGATTATGATCTATGAGCTGCGGAGGTTATTTAGCTCACGTTCTATGATATTAAATATGTTTTTGCTGCCCCTGTTATTGATCTTTCTCTTAGGTGCTTCGCTATCTGGTGTCGTTGGTGACAAAGGCTCTTCTACTATTGATGTTGTGCGAGTGGCGGTTGTTAATCCTTCTGGCGAGGGCTATGAGAGCTCGGTGATGATGGACAGCTTTTTGAAGTTAACTGAGCTTAAAGATATCATTACTCCAATTATGTTAGAAAGTCGAGAGGCGGCAGAAAGCGGTCTGCGAACAGGGAAATATGGTTATGCGGTTGTTGTTCCTCCAGGCTTTGATAGTAAGGTACAGAGCGGAGAAGCCGCACAGCTGGAATTTATACTGGGCCAAAAAAGTACAGATAACAGGGTGGCAGGGACGGTCTTCGATAATTTTCTGAGGAATCTTAATTATAAACAGTCTGTGGCGATGACACTGGGTCCAGAAGCTTTGAACGTTATGGCACCTAGTTCCACCAGTAATGAGCCTTCCGTAAAGCTTGGAGAACTGAGCGAGGGAGGATATTCATATACTTCTTCCCAGTTCTATGCGGTGTCCATGATGCTGATGTTCCTGCTATATAGCGGCTTGACGGTATGTACTTCTCTTTTTAATGAAAAAGAAAATCATACCCTTTTCCGGATCAATGCAATGCCCGTTAAAGGATCTGAGCTATTCATTGGTAAAATGCTTGGCGTAGGTGTTGTAAGTATAGTGCAGTGTGCAGCGATTATTATTTTAACGAATGTACTCTTCGGCGTAAATTGGGGAAATCGGCCGGGCATGTTACTCCTATTTTGCCTGCTGATGATTGTAGCTTCGATGACATTATCTATCGTTATTTCTATGTTCAGCAAGACTGGAGCAAGCGCAAGAAGTGTAGTTACAGTACTCACTGTGAGTATGACCTTCATTAGTGGTGGGATGGCACCTCTTCCTGAATCGTGGGTGAATTCTATAGGGGCGTTTACGATAAACCATTGGGCAATGCAGGCTATCTTGAAAATGATGTTACATGCCGATGTATCGCAAATCATGCCGAATTTGGGAGTATTATCGCTGATCTGTCTTGTGTTGTTCAGTGCAGCGGCTATTTCGTACCGGAAGGTGGGTTATCATGGATAAAATCTTAACGATTGCTTGGAACATGGTGAAACGAACCATTGGTACTAGGAAGGGGGTGCTCATCTATATTCTGCTTCCTTGTATTGTACTTGCAGGTATTGTTTCCGTTACTGGAACGATGGGAGAGAACCCAGCTGTTGTGCTGTATTCGAATATGGATAACGGGGCAGCAGGTAAGCATTTGCTCACTGAACTAAAGAATTCCGGAGAATATAAATTTGTAGAAAAGACTGACGAGACTGCTTTAAGAGAAGGTGTTGTCGATCAGAATGGAGAAGCGGGGATTCTAATTCCAGCAGGCTTCACTTCGGCACTACTTGCTGGAGAAGAACCACAAATTAGTGTGTATGAGCTGAAGACGAATGAAACTTCCGTTATGATTAAATTAAAAGCGAGCGCAATTGCTGATGAAATGAGGAGTACGGCCGCGATCATAGGAGCAGTTAATGACGGATCTAGCGACGTTGACGCACAGTTCACTACGGTTATGCAAAGAGCGGAACAGCACAGTATAGGCAGCATTCGAACTGATTATAATCTATATCCTCGGGAGGGACTGGGAGTCGTTACGGGCTTAACGCTAATGTTCCTCATGACACTGGTCACGAGTTCTGTGTCTCTGATTATGGATGATCGAAAAGGGCGGACCATGATGCGGATGTTCAGTGCTCCGGTTCGTTCTTATGAAATTGCGATTGGTAATTTTCTGGGCAGCTTCATGGTCGGACTGATTCAGATCGTCGTAGTGCTCGCCTTAGGTCGCTGGGTGCTGCACTATGATTATGAAGTTCCAATCTATCTATATTTCCTTGTTCTTGCGGCATTTATGCTGGTGTCTATGGGGATCGCGAGTACAGTGGCAGGATTAATTCGTAATCCTAATAATGCGGGTATGCTGAATTCCCTTATTATCACACCGACTTGTATGCTTGGAGGCTGCTTCTGGCCTTTATCCATCATGCCGGACTATATGCAGAAGGCGGCTAACTTTGTTCCGCAAAAATGGGCTATCCAAGCCGTCGACATCGCTGCTACCGGTGGGGGCTGGAATGAGTTGTGGTTACCGTTTGCCATCTTAGGTCTTATGGCTGCTGTGCTGCTGGCGATTGGTTCTGCCATTCTCCGCCCAAGTGAAGCGGGAATCAATGCTTAGAAAGCTAAGGCTAGATATTCATAGCTTGGGCTGTTACCTTCAGGTACAATAGAGGATATTTCTAGGAGGATGGACAGATGAGCAGCAATAAATTGGCTTGGACATGGCGGGTGAAGGAAGAATGTCTTGAAGAGTATGTAGCGATGCATTTAAATCCTTGGCCAGAAGTTTTGGAGGAGCACAGTAAGGCTGGTATTTCTAACTATTCTATCTTTCAGAATGGCAATCAGTTTTTTTATTGCTTTGAATGTGAGGACACGGAAGCAGCTTTCAATTATATTGCCAAAAGCGACGCCTGCAACCGATGGAATGCCATTACCTCAAAGATGGTTGAAGGGTCATTTGATTTCAATGATGAGGTGCCAATGTTGCCTTTACGCGAGGTGTTTTATCTAAAATAGAGAAGAAGATTCTTTACTGATAAAAATTTGCATATTGTATATTATCGGCGTATCTTGTTTACAGTCTTTTATATTACGGTTATAATATATTTAATAATGTTAAATTGAATAATTTTTTGATTTTTGGAGGAGCCTGTCAACAAGGGCTCCTCTTTGTCTTTTTTTGGCTTGGAGAAGTCCCTAGTTGGCAGTTCTTATATACAACAAGGGAGTGGATGAAACATGGAGTTTGTTCTTTATCTTATGCTGATTATACTATTCACCAAGCTAGCTGGTGATTTATCTGTACGATTGGGACAACCGTCGGTACTGGGTAAGCTAATTGTCGGTATTATACTGGGTCCTGCGGTACTGGGTTGGATTCAAAATGGAGAATTTATTCATTATTTTTCGGAGATCGGTGTTCTATTGTTAATGTTTATAGCAGGGCTTGAGACAGATCTGGATCAACTGCGCAAGAACTGGAAGTCAGCTTTTGCAGTAGCCGTCGGAGGAATTATTTTACCTTTTCTGGGTGGATTCGCCATCGGAGAAATGTTTGGTTTTGCTTATCATAATGCAATGTTTATGGGTGTCATTCTTAGTGCAACATCGGTCAGCATATCGGTTCAGGTGCTGAAGGATATGAATAAATTGAATACACGTGAAGGTTCTACCATTCTGGGAGCCGCTGTAGTTGATGATATTCTGGTTGTTATTTTACTCGCTGTATTAATGAGCTTTTTCGGCACAGGAGAATCAGTATCCATTGGTCTTTTGATTACGAAAAAGGTGTTGTTCTTCGCTGTAGCGCTTGTTGTGGGTTGGTTCGTTGTGCCTCGGGTTATGAAATGGATGGCTCCGCTAAAGGTGACAGAGGCTGTTATCGCGGCGGCGCTAATGATTTGCTTTGCGTTCGCGTATTTTGCTGAAATTATGGGGATGGCAGGCATCATCGGTGCTTTTGCAGCTGGGATTGCTATTTCACAAACCTCCTTTAAGCACACTGTGGAATCTAAGCTTGAGCCTATTGCCTATTCTATTTTTGTTCCGGTCTTCTTTGTCAGTATCGGACTTAATGTTTCCTTTGAAGGGGTTGGCAGTCAACTAGGATTCGTCCTCTTGTTAACGGTGATTGCCATTCTGACCAAGTTGTTTGGTGGCGGTCTGGGTGCGCGTCTTACAGGTTTTAATAATCATTCGTCGCTTATTATTGGTTCAGGGATGATTTCTAGGGGTGAGGTTGCATTGATCATCGCGGCAACAGGTCTGCAAAGCGGGTTGTTGCAGCAGCAGTATTTTACTTCCGTCATTATTGTTGTCATTGTAACAACACTTGTAACACCGCCGCTATTGAAATTTATGTTCCGTGATCCAGTGCGCGCGGGAGGAAAATAAAAATCATACCAAATGGGTGCCCCGAAAGCCATTGTCACATGGCTTATGGGGTGCTCTTTTTTTGTTTGCTCTAATTCCCTATCCTTCGGAAGGAGAAAGCTCCCCGTCTTAAGACTGAGTATAAAACCAGCCGTAGGGCTGTTTTGACTTCGGCCAAAAATGTCTAAACTAAATCTCGGGATGGAAAATAATACATAATGGGGCAGTCATAAGAGGAGTACCAGAAATATACGGGGTGGAAGGGGAAACGAAAATGAAATGGTTAACCAAATGGTCGTTCGGTAACAAGGCGGCGGTAGGGCTTTTAGTGGTAATGGCGCTTGTAGTGGGAGGGATGAGTTACACTTCGCTACCGATGGAATTTATGCCAGAGGCAGATAATCCTCAAGTGACTGTAACGGTACTCGGTCCGGGTCAAGATGCCTACGCGATGGAGACGAAGGTTACAAAGCCGATTGAGGCTGGGGCCGCTTTTGTTAAGGGGAAGAAAGAAATATTGTCCACTTCCGGAGACGGATACGCACAGGTGAACATTTTTTATGATTCAAAGACGAATATGAAGGATGCTGCTGGGGAGGTGCAAAAGGTTGTAGATTCGTTGCAGTTCCCTGAAGGGGTAATGGCTCCTTTTGTACTTCAACTGAATACTTCCATGATTCCCGTGTCGCAGGTCACCCTTTCGTTTGACGAAGGTCTGACTAAAGAAAACCTTAAGCTTGCGGAAGAAACGATTATTCCAGAGATGCAACAAGCAGAAGGTGTAGCCAACGTCGCTTTATACGGGAAAGTAACTCCGCAAGTGCGAGTGAAGCTAGATCCAAAATTAATGGCCGAGAAGGGAATTACAACACCTCAAGTACTAGGGTTACTTCAAGGACGTAATGTATCGGCATCTCTTGGGGAGCAGACGATTGGCGGCCAGACAGGCAACATCAATGTGGTTTCTACGATAGATAGTATTGATACGCTGAAGAAGCTCCCTGTTTCCGCAGGCGTTAAGCTGCAGGATATTGCTACCGTCGAATTGAAGGAAGATCAAGAAAGCGTTAGCCGCTCGAATGGGAAAGATGTTCTTTTCGCCATAGTAACCAAAGAAGCTAATGCGAATGCAGTAAGTGTCGGAGATCATATACAGGATACCGTAGCTCATATTAACAAAACCATTCCAAATGCAGAAGCAGCGGTAGTATTCAGCACATCGGATATGGTGGTTACCTCGGTAAACAGTATGATGCGTGAGGTATTGCTGGGCGCATTGTTTGCGACGATCGTCATTCTGCTGTTCCTACGCAACCTGCGGGCAACCCTGATTACGGCGGTTTCTATCCCGCTTTCACTAGCAGTTACCTTATATCTGCTTGATATATCAGGCATAAGTCTGAATATTATTACGCTCGGAGGTGTGGCCGTTGCGGTCGGTCGCTTGGTTGATGATAGTATCGTAGTGATTGAGAACATTTACCGTAGGCTGCAAAAAGAACCCTTCTCCCGTGAAATGATTATAAGCGCAACTGGGGAAGTAGCTAGAGCGATTACTTCATCTACGATTGCAACGGTAGCGGTATTTCTGCCGATGGGTCTGCTGCGTGGTAGTTTACAGGCGTTCCTACTTCCGTTTGCTTTAACAGTCACGTATTCATTGCTTACTTCACTCGTTGTAGCTTTGACGGTAGTGCCACTGTTAAGCTCATGGCTGCTGAGAAGAACTTCAATGAAAGAACACGAGCCGTCTAAATGGTTCACCCGATTCCTCGATTGGAATCTGCGCCGGAAATGGATTACTTTATCGCTAGGTCTTCTCCTTCTGATTGGCTCCATCGCTGCTTATGTGACTATGCCAAAAGGTGCGCTTGATGCTTCAGATGCCAGCTATGTCTCTGTTCAGTTGAATTACCCGAAGGATGTTCCTGTTAAAGAGATTTTGGAAAAAGGAAAGCAGCTAGAGCAAGACCTGATGAAACAGCCAGAAGCGGAAACGGTGATCATGCAATCAGGGAACAGTGCAGATGCGGCCCAGTGGGGCTCTGTCAGCTCGGAGACCTTAGTGGATTATACCGTTGTGATGAAAAAAGGTGCAGATGCTGAGGCGTTCATTGATTATGTTCGTGATGTGAAGGATTCCTATGCAGGGGCAACATTGGTTGCCAATCAAATGAGTATGATGGGTTCAAGCTCCACTAGCGAATATATTGATATCGTGGGTGATAATCTTACAGATATTACTGCTGTTGCAGCAGAAGTTACGAATAAGTTGAAGACTGTGGAGGGTATTCAGAAGGTCAGTAGCAATATGGAGGATACCAAACCTGTATTTTCGTTTAAGGTAGATCCGGCACAGACGAATGCACAAGAAATTACTATGCAATTGTCGGCTATGCTGAATCCGATCCCTATGGGGCAAATCGAACTGGACGGTACTCCTGCTGGAGTAGTGTTAGATCCTATGGTAGAGCCGAAGTCAGAGCAAGATTTAAAGGCAATGACGCTCATGACTGCTGAAGGTCCAAAGCCGTTGTCACAACTAGCAACCTATGAGGTTCGCAATGAACCAGCACTATTGTTCCATAAAGATGGGAAGCCATATGCAAGAATTACAGCGGAAGTGGATCCGAAGAAGGTGTCTGAAATCGGAGCGAGTATTAAAAAGGAAACCGATAGTCTTACCCTTCCAAAGGGTGTGACTCTATTTGCAGGCGGAGCCTCGGTTGATCAGTCAGAGGATTTCGCGGACCTTGGTATGACGGCGCTGATCTCCATCGGTTTGGTGTATCTGATCATGGTCCTCACCTTCAAAACCCTTCGTGCTCCGCTGGCAATCATGTTCTCCTTGCCATTGGCTGCGATTGGGGCGATTGTTGGACTGATCGTATCCGACGTAACACCTGATTTCACTGCCCTGTTCGGGGCTCTGATGCTAATTGGTATCGTCGTCACGAATGCGATTGTGCTTATCGACCGTATTAAGCAGAATGAAACGCATATGGGTATTCGCGAAGCCATTCTGGAAGCGGCCGGAACACGGATGCGTCCGATTCTGATGACGGCAATTGCTACCATTTGCGCCATGACTCCACTGCTGTTCGGCCATGCCGAGATGGGCAGCATTGTCTCGCAAAGCTTGGCGATTGTGGTTATCGGCGGCTTGACCGCCGCAACGCTGCTTACGCTGGTTGTAGTGCCGGCGATTTACGAGTTGTTCTACTTCCGTAAATCAGCTAAGGAACGTAAAGGTGTGGCGAAAGTAGAAACTCCGACGCATGGTGCTTAATAACGAGAAGTTATAGTGATAAATAACTGAAACAGACTCTTCTCAGACAATTTAAATGTTGCTGGGAAGGGCCTTATTTTTTAGAAAATGAGAATTTACTTGCGTATTTGGACAGTGCGAAAAGCAGGCCGACGATAACCGATATCGTGGCCTGCTTTTTTAATATTGCTCACTATCTATTAACCACAAGAACAATTCAATACCGGCTTACGCGCAGCCTGTGTCTCATCCAAACGGCTAATCTCTGTGGTATGCGGTGCGTTGATTACGACCTCCGGTGTCTCCTGCGCTTCTTTCACGATCTGGATCATCGTATCAATGAAGCCGTCCAGTGTTTCTTTACTTTCGGTTTCCGTTGGCTCGATCATCATGCATTCCTCTACAGTCAATGGGAAGTACACGGTTGGCGGGTGGTAGCCGAAATCGAGCAATCGTTTAGCAACGTCTAAGGTGCGCACCCCATACTGCTTGAGGTTTTTGCCGGACATAACGAATTCATGCTTACATACACCCGGATATGGGATTTCAAAATACGGCGCCAGGCGATGCATCATATAGTTAGCATTCAGCACAGCATTTTCGGATACCTCACGCAGTCCGTTCGGACCGTAGGTACGGATATAGGTGTAGGCACGAACCAGAATACCAAAGTTTCCGTAAAAAGCTTTCACACGTCCAATGGATTCAGGTCCGCCGAAGTCGAGTGAGAAGCTGTTATCTTCGTTTTTTACCACAGTTGGTTGTGGTAGGAATGGAATCAGGATGGATTTTACGCCGACAGGTCCGGCTCCAGGGCCACCGCCGCCGTGCGGGGTGCTCATTGTCTTATGCAAGTTCAAATGCACAACGTCAAAGCCCATGTCGCCGGGACGGGTAATGCCCATAATGGCATTGGAGTTGGCTCCATCGTAATAGAGTAAGCCGCCTGCTTCGTGCACGATCTCAGCAATCTCGACGATTTGAGTCTCGAACAAGCCGAGAGTGCTTGGGTTAGTCAGCATCAATGCGGCAGTATCGCTGCCGACTGCTGCTCGCAGTGCTTCAAGATCAACCATCCCTTTATCTGTGGAAGGGATCGTGATCGTTTCAAGTCCTGCTGCTGAAGCACTAGCAGGATTGGTGCCGTGTGAGGAATCCGGCACGATAACCTTCGTGCGGGTCTCGCCACGGCTTTCATGGTAGGCGCGGATCATCATGAGGCCGGTCCATTCACCATGCGCACCTGCGGCAGGCTGTAAAGATACAGCATCCATGCCGGTTAGTGCGGACAAGTCATTTTGCAGGGTATACATTAATTCGAGTGCTCCCTGAATGCTTTCTTCCGGCTGGTAAGGGTGGATCTTAGCTAGGCCGGAGAAGCGGGCGACATCTTCATTGATTTTAGGATTGTATTTCATCGTGCATGAACCCAGTGGATAGAAGCCATTATCCACACCGAAGTTACGGCGTGACAAGGAAGTGTAGTGGCGAATGACGTCCACTTCGGATACTTCTGGAAGCACGACGGGGTCGCTACGGAGTAAACCTGATGGAATCAGAGATTCCAAGGTTTCTTCCTGCGGCACATCGCATAGTGGCAAGGAATAGGCCGAACGGCCAGGCCGGCTTAATTCAAAAATTAGACTTTGCTCCAGTTTCATAAACAGCCCTCCAGTGCGCTAGCGAATTGGTCGATTTCGTTTTTGCTTCTTTTTTCCGTAACGGCTACCAGCATATGTCCAGCAAGTTCAGGATAATCACGGCCCAGATCATAACCGCCTAAATAACCTTCCTTCAGCAGCTTCGAATTAATTGCACTAACGCTGCTTCCTTCCGGAAGCTTCAAGACAAACTCGTTAAAGAATGGGGAGGAAAAGGTAAGTTCAGCCCCTGTTAGTGCGCTTAGTTTATTAGCGGTGTAATGGCTTTTACGAATGTTCAGCTCGCCTACTTCACGCATCCCTTCTTTACCCATTATGGACAGGTAGACGGATGCGCAGAGTGCGAGCAGCGCCTGATTGGAGCAAATATTCGATGTCGCTTTTTCACGACGGATATGCTGTTCACGAGCTTGGAGTGTCAGAACGAAGCCGCGTTTACCGTTACGGTCAACCGTTTGGCCGACGATACGGCCCGGCATCTTACGCATCAAGTGCTCAGCTACCGCGAAGAATCCACAAGTTGGCCCACCTAGAGAAGCTGGAATACCGAGTGGCTGAGCGTCACCGACTACGATGTCGGCTCCGAGCTTACCTGGTGTTTCTAGTACGCCAAGAGCGATCGGATTTGCACTGACGACGAACAACCCTTTAACAGCATGGATCAGCGGCTCAACGGTGCTAAGATCTTCGATGCTGCCAAAGAAGTTAGGCGATTGCATCAGTACTGCGGCAGTATCACTATCAATGGCCTCCGCAAGCTTAGCCTGATCGGTAACACCGTCTCTATAGTCAATCTCCACTACCTCAAGACCCCAAGCATTAGCCGATGTGCGTAACACTTGGCGCGCTTCAGGATGAACGGTGCAAGAGACAATTAATTTTTTGCGTTTGGTAGCACCAGCTGCGAGGACTGCTGCTTCGGATAATGCGGTTGCACCATCATACATACTGGCGTTGGCTACTTTCATACCGGTTAGTTCGCAAATGTAGGATTGGAATTCGAAGATCGCTTGCAGTTCGCCTTGGCTGATCTCTGGTTGGTAAGGAGTGTAAGCAGTGTAGAATTCCGAACGGGAAATGACATGGTTGATCACCACAGGGATGTGATGGTCGTATAATCCGGCGCCGAGGAAGCTGGCGTGCGAATCGAAGTCAGCATTTCGGTCAGCGAGACCTTTCATGTGACGTAGCAGGGCGTACTCATCGAGTGGTTCAGACATCGGCATAGTGCCTTGATAACGGACGGCTTCAGGAATATCGGAGAACAGCTCATCTATGGACTGAATCCCGACGGCTTCCATCATCTCTACGCGGTCCTGTGCTGTCATGGGCAGATAACGGTGCTTCATTAAGGTCTCACTCCTTGGCTTTTTTTAAAATATAAGAAAGTACAATTTTCACGCTATACTTTATCCTTCTATTTCTCGCTTAAAAGCTAACCGTCCTAATATGGATGCTAAAGGCGTTTATACTTGTAAAAAGGGGCCTTAATCACGACAGCCTTAAGCTGCTTGCCGCGTATCTCTACGAATACCTCTGTGCCAATTTCACTGTAAGCTGTATCAAGCAAAGCTAATCCCAGGTTGCGTTTGAGCGTTGGTGATTGGGTTCCAGTTGTGACCTCTCCGATTTTGATGCCGTCCGCATAGACTGGATAATGGGAGCGTGGAATGCCTCGATCAATCATTTCTAGACCGACAAGACGGCGGGGAAGACCGGCTTCTTTTTGTTGTATCAACGCATCGCGTCCGATGAAATCTGCTTTGTCCAGCTTTACGAAAAACTGAATTCCTGCTTCAAGAGGTGTGATGTCAGCCGACAGCTCCTGACCGTACAGTGGCAATTTTGCCTCAAAACGCAGCGTATCACGAGCGCCCAGTCCAGCAGGTGTTAATCCGTGAGGAGCGCCAGCTGCAAGTAGACCGTTCCACAAAGCTTCTGCACCCTCTAGTGGAGCGTAGATCTCGAAGCCATCTTCGCCGGTGTAACCCGTACGGGAGATCAGTACTTCTACACCGCAGACGGCTGCGTGTTCGATGAAGTGGAAAGGCTTGAGCGCCGAGATCGGAGCATCAGTAACTTTCGCGAGTATGGTCTCTGCCAGCGGACCTTGCAAGGCGAGCAGAAGCGTCTCGTCAGAGACATTAGTGAGTGTGACTTCACCGAATTCAGAGGTCAGATGCTCTTGTAGCCACTGAAAGTCCTTATCGATGTTGGAGGCATTTACGACGAGCATATAACGTCCTTCGCTTAAGCGATACACGAGTAAATCGTCAACGACACCGCCGTTTGGATAACAGAGCAGCGTATATTGTGCCGCACCATCCGTGAGGCGGCTGACATCGTTGGTCGTCATTTTTTGTAAAAAGGCTTCAGCGCCGCTTCCGATCACCATGAATTCACCCATATGCGATACATCGAACAGTCCAGCATGCTGGCGAACAGCTTCATGCTCCTTCACGATACCTGTAAACTGTACTGGCAGCTCCCAACCGCCAAAATCAATGCACCTAGACTCCGCATAAGCGGAATAGAGATCATAAAAAGGCGTTCTTTTCAAAGCATCCATATCGTCACTCCCCTAGTCTGATTACATACGAAAAAAAGGACAGGCAGAAGCAATCATGCATAAATGCACTAATCGCTTTCTGCTCTGTCCCTTGTACCTGAGAGTTACCCTGCGTAACTAACCTGCAAGTTTCCCCGTTGGTGACCTGACGCACTCAGCCTCGCGTCTGATGCTCTCCAGAGGTACGTCCGACAAAGGTCCTTTTGCCTGAGAGATTCACCCTTGTTAGGGCTTACTCCTTCGGCGCCGTCTTCAAGTGAGACAGTCTCTCCCTATGCCATCATCCGCAACTGTATTTGTTTCAAATATAAGAAAGTATATGTTTCACTTTATACATTATCCTTATATTTCTTCGAGAAACGGTTATCGTCTATAAAAAGACGACATCGTCGTTTCTTCTTGTATGTCTCCATTAAACGGGTATAGGAGGGCGCTGTCAACAAGAAAAAGTCAAAAAAACGACAAATTTATTTTACTTTTAGTAATATTGACATTATGCTCCGGGATCACTTAGGCTATAACTAAATTTAGAATTCCAATTTGGAAATGAGGCGGCTTGAAATGAGTGAAGTTTTAGATAACCTTCTTTACAGCGAAGAGCATGAGTGGGCAGAGCAAGTGGAAGGACGCGTAGTACGTGTTGGGATTACGGATCATGCTCAGCATTTGTTAGGCGATATCGTATTTGTGGAATTTCCAGAAGTGGGTTCGGTCATTTCAGCTGGCGACAGCGTTGGCAGTATCGAATCCGTTAAGACCGTTTCGGAACTGTATTCACCCGTCTCAGGGACGGTTACCAAGATTAATGACGGATTAGAAGCTAGTCCGGAGCTGATTAACGATAAGCCGTATGGTGAAGGTTGGATTTTTGAAATTGAAGTGGACGGAGAGTACGCTGATGCTGTAAAAGATCTGCTGGATGCAGCCGGATATCGTGCATTGGTAGGAGAGTAATTGGGATTTTTCACTGTATATTAATTTCGCCGCATGTGATATTTGTAGCAGCAAGTTTCTGTTTTTGGGGACTTGCTGTTTGGTGTTTTTATATAGATAGTGGTGGTGATTTTTGCGTTAAATTGGGGAAATCAGGGAGGGATTCCCTAATCCCTCGATTGAATGTCACCCTCTTGAAGCTGACGAAGCACAATGATCTCTACACGGCGGTTCTTCTGTTGACCTGCTGCCGTTGTATTATCTGCGGTGGGCTGGGTATCAGCATAACCTGCGTATTGAAAATTGTCGGGGTTCAATCCCTCCCGATCTAAGAAAAAACGCAGTACAGACAGCGCACGAGCACCAGACAGCTCCCAGTTGTCGTTATAGTGAGAAGCCGAAGATACTGGCGTATTGTCGGTATGTCCTTCAATGCTGATCTTTGCGCCGATATCGCTGAATAAGCCAGATAACTGCTGAAGAGCAGGGAGGGCTGGAGACTTCAGGTCTGCCTTACCTATATCGAAGAGAAAACGGTCACTGAGTGTGATTTCTATCCCTTGCGGTTTGTCGGCAACAAAAATTTGTTCTTCGAGATTATTTTCCTCTACATAGTTCGTGATGACACCCATTAATTCAGCAAATTTAGTCTCTTGTTCTCGAAAAGCAAGCTCACGTACCGAAGGTGTTTTGTTCTCCGTTTGTTCAGCAGATCCATCATTCGGTCCCGCAGTTGCAGCTGCATTCCCATCCCCGTCTGTACTTTCCGGTTTGTTCTCAGTTGATTTCCCAGCATCTAAAATGCCGTCCCCACCCTCAAGGACAGTGCTGCCAGACTTGAAGGTCTCGGATAATGAGCCTGTCACAATATTATATTTGTCAGTATCCAGGCTGCTCATCGCATACAATATAACGAAAAATATAAGTAAAAGTGTAATTAGATCAGCATAAGTAATCATCCAGCGGTCGCGGCTTTCCCGAGTCTCTACACGCCGTTTGCGCCGGTCTCTTTGTCTCATAAAAGACCTCTAGTTTCTGCACGGTCATTCGTGTCCGTGTCTGAGATGAATGAGTTCAGTTTTTTACGCACCAGCAAGGGATGATCCCCGTTCTGCAAAGAAAGAATGCCGACGAGCAGCATTTCCATACTATGTAGCTGGCTTTGACTGCGGGATTTGATTTTGGAAGCGATGGGTAAAAATATTAAATTAGCGATGGCTACACCGTACAGTGTTGCGGTAAATGCAACTGCGATAGATGTGCCCAGATTTGACGGATCTGTAAGGTTGCCAAGCACACGAATGAGACCCATCACCGTCCCAATAATTCCCATCGTTGGTGCATATCCACCTGCGGCTTCAAAAATCTTGGCATAACTCTCATGCTTCAATTCCTGTGCGTCCATTTCTAATTCAAGAATTTGTCTTACCTGCTCAGGGTCAGTGCCGTCGACAATAAGAAGTAGACCTTCACGTGTAAAAGGGTCCGGATGTTCTTCAGCTTGTTTTTCTAACATTAAAACGCCGCCCCGACGGGCCAAGGTTGCCATTGAAATGAGTTCTTCTGCTTTTTCTACATCACGATCAGGGTTGCTGCCGAAAGCCATGCGTAGTGCTGTTGGAATGGAGCGCAGCTTAGATGCCGGGAAGCTGATCATAACAGCGGCAAATGTACCCCCGAACACAATCAAAGCTGCATTAAGCTGCAGCAGTCCTGAGAGGCTTCCGCCTTCCCACAGATAGCCGCCGATTAACGCAGCCAGTCCAGCCAATAGGCCGATTATTGAGGTAATATCCATGCTTTAAGCTCCTAACATTTCTATGTATTATGGTTTGCAACGATCTAGTCAACACTGTATAATGAACGGGAACACATATTCTTATCTTCCATATTTTTTAATTATAAGAAGGTATAAGTTTCACGTTATACTTAATTAATCCTTATAATTCTCGCACAAAACGCTTAACGTCTTTAGGGACGCCAAAGGCGTTTTAGCTTGCTATCGTATGGAGAGAGAACATTCAGACAACAATTATAATATATTAATCTAGTTTAGACGATAGAGGGGAGACGGGCAAATGAGTGATATTGTCGTCAGTACAAAGACTTTTGAGTTGGAGTCCGAGTATACACCCCAGGGCGATCAGCCTCATGCCATAGAGGAATTACTACAAGGCATTCGGCAGGGCAAGAAGCACCAGACGCTGCTGGGCGCAACGGGTACGGGTAAGACGTTTACCGTTGCACAAGTTATTTCCAAATTAAACCGCCCGACGTTAGTTATTGCGCACAACAA
The DNA here is from genome assembly GCF_924513355.1 of Paenibacillus pseudetheri. NCBI lineage: Bacteria > Bacillati > Bacillota > Bacilli > Caryophanales > Paenibacillaceae > Paenibacillus > Paenibacillus pseudetheri. The sequence continues at coordinate 13,280 of NZ_CAKMAB010000002.1, read as the reverse complement.
GACTTTGGCTGCCCAATTAGCGAGTGAGTTTAAGGAGTTTTTTCCGCATAATTCGGTAGACTATTTCGTCAGCTACTACGACTATTACCAACCAGAGGCGTATATTCCCTCCTCCGATACTTATATCGAGAAAGACTCCAGTATTAATGAAGAGATTGATAAATTGCGCCACTCCGCGACGAGTTCCTTGTTCGAACGGCGTGACGTTATTATTGTGGCGAGTGTGTCTTGTATTTACGGCCTCGGTTCGCCGATGGAATACGGAAGCTTGCTTTTGTCATTGCGGGTAGGGATGGAGAAGCCCCGAAATGAGATTTTGAGCAGGCTAGTGGATATCCAGTACCAGCGTAATGATATCAATTTTGTACGCGGAACCTTCCGTGTACGTGGTGATGTGGTTGAGATCTTCCCGGCATCTCAGGGTGAACATGCCATACGGGTCGAATTGTTCGGTGACGAAATTGAGCGAATCACTGAGATTGATGTACTGACGGGTGAACTGATCGGGGAGCGCGATCATGTTGCTATTTTCCCGGCGTCTCACTTTGTTACCAAGGAAGAAACGATGCGAGTGGCACTGGTCAATATTGAAAAAGAGCTGGAAGACCGCTTAACGGTTCTTCGTGACGCAGGAAAGCTTCTTGAAGCTCAGCGTCTGGAACAGCGGACACGTTATGATATTGAGATGATGAAAGAAGTGGGCTTCTGCTCTGGGATTGAGAACTATTCCGGACCGCTCACCTTCCGTGAACCAGGGGCAACTCCGTATACATTAATGGATTATTTTCCGGATGATATGCTGATCATTATTGATGAGTCCCATGTAACGCTTCCGCAGATTCGGGCGATGTATAACGGTGACCGGGCGCGTAAGACGGTATTGGTTGAGCATGGTTTCCGTTTGCCGTCTGCGCTGGATAACCGTCCACTTCAGTTCGAAGAATTCGAAGAAAAGGTGAATCAGATCGTATATGTTTCAGCGACACCTGGACCCTATGAAATGGAGCACTGCGACACCATGGTGCAGCAGATTATCCGGCCTACAGGTCTTTTGGATCCGATCATTGAGGTTCGTCCTACAGAGGGACAAATTGATGACTTGATTAGTGAAATTCGTGATCGGGTGGAACGAGACGAACGCGTACTCGTCACAACATTGACGAAGAAGATGTCGGAGGATCTGACGGATTACTTTAAGGAAATTGGAATTAAGGTTCGTTATATGCACTCTGATATCAAAACGCTGGAGCGGATGGCGATCTTACGTGATCTTCGTCTTGGTACATTCCATGTTTTAGTAGGGATTAACCTGCTAAGAGAAGGTCTCGACCTCCCGGAAGTATCGCTGGTCGCTATTCTCGATGCTGATAAAGAGGGCTTCCTTCGTTCCGAACGCTCCCTAATTCAGACGATTGGTCGTGCGGCCCGTAACTCCGAGGGTCGTGTAATCATGTACGGTGATCGAATCACTGATTCGATGGAGAAGGCGATGAGCGAAACATCGCGTCGTCGCGCCATCCAGATCGCCCATAATGAGAAACACGGCATTACCCCAACCACCATTAATAAAAAGGTGCGTGACATCATTGAGGCAACGAAGGTTGCCGAGTCTAAAGCGGATTACCTCACGGGTGTTGGTGGCAAGATGAATAAGAAAGAAAAACAAAGTCTAATCCAGCGTCTGGAAGCCGAGATGAAGGACGCAGCGAAGAACCTGCAATTCGAACGCGCGGCAGAGCTGCGTGATGCATTGTTGGAGCTTCGGGCCGAGTAATAAACCATAAACGCATCACCGATATTTTAAATATGTAATTGAACGGTGCTGTCCCAGGCCGTTCTTTTTGAATAATAGATGTTCCACGCATCCCATAGGGACAGCGCTCCACAACGCTTTTGGCACTTACGCGCATCCCATAGGGACAGCGTTCCGCAACGCTATAGTAGTTGCGGTAATCTCACACTTCCCGCACTTAGCTAGTGTGCGCCTAACGTTCAAGCGGTCCCGTAGGGACAAGCGCTCCAAGCACCACTGTCACTAAGTTCCGTCCCCCCAACCTCCTTCGTCAAAAAATGCGGGTGTCCAGAGGGTGCAACCCTTGGGGCCCTCCCTTGGAAGGGAGGGTTTGGGAGGGATCGAAAACGCTTTTAATAAAGCTCTGAAATCGTTAAAGTTTTGATATTTGATTCATTAAGGAGAGGTTCCGTTGGCGAACGAAAATATTGTAATTAAAGGCGCGAGGGCGCATAATCTCAAAAACATCGATGTGACGATTCCGCGTGACCGTTTCGTCGTGCTGACGGGGCTGAGCGGCTCGGGTAAGTCTTCGCTTGCATTTGATACGATTTATGCTGAAGGACAGCGGCGTTATGTTGAATCTTTGTCAGCTTATGCTCGTCAGTTCTTGGGGCAAATGGAGAAGCCGGATGTGGATTCGATAGACGGATTATCCCCGGCAATCTCTATTGATCAGAAGACAACAAGTCGCAACCCGCGCTCTACGGTAGGTACGGTAACTGAAATCTATGACTATTTGCGGTTGCTTTTTGCACGGATCGGTCACCCACATTGTCCAGAGCATGGAATTGAGATTACCTCCCAGACTGTAGAACAGATGGTAGACCGGATTATGCAGTATCCAGAGAAGACTCGTTTGCAGATCCTGGCACCTATCATTTCAGGGCGTAAAGGGGAACACAAAGGACTTTTCACAGATATTTCTAAGCAAGGGTTCGTACGTGTGCGTGTGGACGGTGAGCTAAGAGATCTGTCTGAGGATATTGAACTTGAGAAGAATAAAAAACACACCATAGAAGTTGTTGTGGACCGGATCGTCGTTAAAGATGATATGGAGACCCGGCTGACGGATTCATTGGAGACGGCGCTTAAGCTTTCGGGCGGTAAAATCCTTGTGGATATCATCGGTCAGGAAGAGCTGCTGTTCAGTTCTAATTTTGCTTGTCCGATTTGTGGTTTTAGTATTGAAGAGTTGGCACCACGTATGTTCTCATTCAACAGTCCGTTTGGAGCCTGTACAGAGTGCGACGGACTTGGTATGAAAATGGTGGTCGATCCAGACCTGCTTATTCCTGATGCTGAGAAATCCATTGAAGAGGGTGCTTTTTTAGCTTGGACTGGAAGTACATCTAATTACTATCCGCAATTTCTGAAGTCCGTGTGTGAGCACTTTAATATTCCACAGAACGTTCCAGTGAGCAGTTTAACACCTGATCATATGAATAAACTTCTGCATGGTACGGGTAGTGAGAAGGTTCGCTTCAAATATGAGAATGATTTTGGACAAAAGAAAGATGCGATGGTTGCTTTTGAAGGGATTATTCCCAACCTGGAGCGGCGTTACCGGGAGACCGCATCTGACGGTATTCGTGAATTTATCGAAGGATTTATGAGTGCTAAGCCTTGTCATGTGTGTAAAGGCAAACGTCTGAAAAAAGAAATTTTGGCGGTGACGATCAACGAACGCAATATTTCGGATATTACCGATCTCTCGATTGGTGACTGTCAGCATTGGTTTGAAGAAATAAAGTTAAGTGAGAAAGAGACAGCTATCGCCAATCTCATTCTGAAGGAAATCTGCAATCGTCTGGGGTTCCTGGTGAATGTCGGATTGGACTATTTGACACTTAGCCGCGCAGCAGGCTCACTATCTGGTGGTGAAGCACAGCGTATCCGGTTGGCAACTCAGATTGGTTCGAGCTTAATGGGTGTATTGTACATTCTGGATGAGCCAAGCATTGGTCTGCATCAGCGGGATAATGATCGCCTGATCTCTACGCTTGCTCATATGCGTGACCTAGGCAATACGTTGATTGTTGTAGAGCATGACGAAGATACGATGATGGCAGCCGATTATATTATTGATATTGGACCGGGTGCGGGTATTCATGGTGGACAAGTTATGGCGCAAGGAACACCAGAAGAGATTATGAAAGATCCGAATTCCTTAACCGGTGAATATTTAAGCGGTCGTAAGTTTATTCCAGTTACCGCTAAGCGTCGTGCTACCGATGATCGTTGGATAGAAATCCGTGGCGCGAAAGAGAATAACCTGAAAAATGTGAATGTGAAGATACCATTGGGTGTGTTTACAGCGGTGACTGGCGTGTCGGGCTCCGGTAAATCTTCACTTATTAACGAAATTCTGTACAAGAGCTTGGCACGGCAGCTGAATAAGGCTGTGAAGGTGCGTCCGGGTCAGCACAAAGAAATTCGCGGCTTGGAAAATCTCGATAAGGTTATTGAAATCGACCAATCACCAATCGGGCGTACACCACGCTCTAACCCAGCAACCTATACCGGCGTATTTGACGACATTCGTGATCTGTTCTCGAAGACGAATGAGGCAAAGGTACGTGGGTTCCAAAAGGGACGCTTTAGCTTTAACGTAAAAGGTGGACGCTGTGAAGCTTGCCGTGGGGATGGAATTATCAAGATTGAGATGCACTTCTTGCCTGACGTATACGTTCCATGCGAGGTATGTAAAGGAAAACGTTATAACCGGGAAACACTAGAAGTGAAGTATAAAGGGAAAAACATTTCCGACGTGCTGGAGATGACAGTAGAGGATGCTACAGAGTTCTTCGTGAATATCCCTCGTATTCATCGTAAAATGCAAACGCTGATGGATGTGGGTCTTGGCTACATTAAGATTGGTCAGCCAGGAACAACATTATCCGGTGGTGAAGCGCAGCGTGTGAAGTTGGCTTCTGAGCTATACCGTCGTAGTACAGGTAAGACACTCTATATTTTGGATGAGCCTACAACAGGTCTGCATGTGGACGACATTGGTCGTTTACTAGAAGTATTGCATCGCTTGGTGGATTCCGGAGAATCGGTTCTTGTCATTGAGCATAATCTGGACGTTATTAAGACTGCCGATTATATCATCGATATGGGACCAGAGGGCGGCAGTGGCGGCGGAACCGTACTGGCAACAGGAACACCAGAGAAGATCATTACTGTTACGGAGTCTTACACAGGTAAGTATCTGAAGCCAGTTCTGATTCGTGATACGGAGCGTACCGAAGCGCTTATGCTTGAGACGGCTGAAACCACCTAAGCTATAAATAGCTGGATAGTATAACTACCAAAGAATAAAGGTCACGGTATTTCGCCGTGGCCTTATTGTTTATTGTTTGAAACTTTTATTTTGGGAAAACAATTAATCGGTACAATTGCTGGTATTCACCGGTAAATTAGAGTGATTATACGATCTGATGTGAGTTTCTGGTAAACGTTATATGACTCCTATAAAAAGAACACCAAATAATAGACGGGATAGGCATATGTAGGGCATGTCCGTCGTAAGATTGAATGAGGAGCATGCTGTTGCTGTAAGTGTACTAAATGGGTAATAGAATAACAGTAGGCTCGATGGTTCCTTGAAAAATAAATAACTATTTGTAATATACATTTAGCTCTACCAAAAGCTTCGGTTACTAGATTGAGGAAAGCATCCCTAAAAACTCAAGTCAAACCAAATCGATACTCGGCTAACTTGAGGAGGCTTTAATCCATAACCGATACTTCATTTTCATCACCTTCATAAAATAGCGCATTAATTGTTACGCTCGCATCATTTTCACTGAAACGCACCAAACGTCAATGAACAATATCATCAATTCATTCAATTTTGCAGGCATAAAATATATTTTTTGCGACAAATACATAATTTTTCTACAAAACCTATTGCATCGCCCAAATGGTAGCGATAACATAGAAGAGGATATGGGCAATACTGGATCTTGCTTGACAACATTTTTGAGGAGGTAAGGTAATGCTACTTGCAGAAGTTGCCGCGCAAGGACCGTCTAAATTTCATACCTTTGATGTTTTTATGATTTTATTCACCATCCTAATTTTGGTCGGAGTTATTCGGTTACTGAGAGCTCCCCAGAAGAACAAGTTCGCCATTGGTTTCGGAGCGGTTAGTTTGTTGGTTTTTATAATCTCTGACTATGCCATGGTGATGCATTGGTTAAGTTAACGAAAGAACTAAATTGAACAGCTTTGCACCAAAAGACTCCTTTAACGCCGTGGGCGCATTGAAGGTGTCTTTTTTCAGATTATATAATGTAAAATTTATCCATGTGCAGAGAGAGGGTCTGGTGAAGGTTGATGAGGATTGGGGAGAAGCTGGTGAAGAAAGGATTGGGCCTGCTGCTGTGTGGTGTGTTGCTGTCCGGAGTATGGAGTGAGTCGGTTTATGCGTTGGGTAGTACGACTAAGACGGTTAGCGAGGCGACGACAACCCAGAAAAACAAAATCAAAAATTCTACAGCAGCTGAAGACCCTGTCCCAGGGATTATTAAAAGTATCGCCCCCTCCGTAGTGGGCATTATCGGCAAAGACGATAGTGGCGGGAATAGCGGACCGGATGATCGGTACAATCTGACGCATGGCTCTGGTATTATTGTGAAATCGAACGGATGGATCGTAACCAATGCACATGTCATCAAGGATCTGCAGAATGCCTTGGTAGTGACGTCGGACTCCAAAACCTACAACATTAAAGAAACATATCTCGATGAAGTTAGTGATCTGGCCCTGATCAAAATCAATGCAACCTCCCTTAAACCTGCAAGGTTTATTCCATCGACCGGCAAAACCGTTGTTGGTGAGAAGGTAGTGGCCATCGGAACACCGATTAACTTTTCTCTAAGGAATTCAGCGACTGTAGGGGTTATTAGTGGCCTTAACCGTGAAGTAGCTGCGGCTTACCGCCTGATCCAAAGTGACACAGCGATTAATCCCGGAAATAGTGGGGGCCCGCTAGTGAATATGAAGGGCGAAGTGCTGGGAATAAACAGCCTGAAATACTCAGCGGTGGGCGTAGAGAATATGGGCTTCTCTATACCGTCGGATACCGTGCAGTATATTATGAACCAGCTTTTTAAGTACGGTGAAGTAAAACACCCGAGTCTTGGATTGGAGTTAGAGCCGAGTTGGTCCTCGATTGTGGGCTTGCCAACGCTTGATCCCCTGACTGTAACCAAAGTGATTTCTGCTGAAGCACACAAGGCGGGTGTTGCCGAAGACGATGTCTTATACAGCATTGACGGCCACCGTGTGGTCTCACTTGTTGATATTAATGAATTGTTTAAAAGCTATTCTCCAGGTACGACGGTACGACTGGTTATGCAAAGTGATGGGGATATCGTCATCCGTAAGCTGGTGCTCACTCAGGGTGACCCCCTATTAAGTGAAGAGGGTTCAGGAGCAGATGGGGACGAGCATACGGAAGAGTGATCAGGAAACTCGAGAGGGGGACGGGAAATGGGCTTTAAAGTTTTAAAACAAGGATTGTGTGCGATGCTGGCCTTATTATTGCTATTTTCTATATTACCGATACAAACCGCACGGGCAGCAGAAACAGACAAGCTACAGCTGAGTCTTAAAGTTGGCAGTACTTCAGCTACGGTGAATGGCAAGAAGGTGACTATCGAGCGGCCTTATATGGAGAACGGAACGGTTATGGTACCGCTCGGGGTTTTTAAAAAGACATTTGGCAGCACGGTTTCCTTAGAAGGAAATGATGTAGTGAAAGTAACGTACGGCTCTCATACAGGGTTAATGACGATTGGTAGTATTAGCGCCTGGAAGGATGAGACTAAAGTTAAACTCACCACCGCGCCTCGGATGGTTTCAGGTGTGCTGATGGTGCCGCTGCGTTTTGTGGCGAGTGTACTGGGTGCAACCCTCTCTAACGGTAACGGGGATGAGCTCATCATTACCTTAGTTCCTGCAGACAATGAAGGCGATGTGCCAGTGGATACTGGTATTGATAGCGAAGTGGGGAAGACGCAAATTGGGAACAGTTATTATCGATGGACACTAAATTATCCGTCTGGACTGATTGCTGGAAATAGCGGTGGAGATGAGAGTGTGGCTACCTTCTCCAGTGCGGACAATCTTTATTATTTGGAGATTCATGCAAGTGATCAGGCAGTTGCTGTTGATGCAGATGGGCTATTAGAACAACTAGTCCGGGAAGTCGAGTTAGGCAGTGAGCTGATATTAGACCGGGAGTCGTTCCCGAAAGCCTCTGTACCTTATGCACGATTGGTCAGTAAAGATTCTAGCGGAGCACTCTGGGAAAACAGGCTGATCTATGCTGAAGGTAGACTTTACGAGATTTATTTGACCGATGAAAAAGCCACTAATTATAAAGATTTAGACAAATATGCGGGGTTACTGAGCTCTTTTCGACCCTCTTTTGACACTAAGGATAACAAAATCCGTGATCTCTCTACTGTAAAGAATGGCTTGAGTGAAGCCTATAATGAGGACTATGGCATCTCACTACAGGTTCCTGCCGCTTGGACTAAGGATGAGCAGCATTTTTATTATGAAAGCAAACAAGGAAGTCATTTGAGTGTGGCGATTACATCGGCACCTGCTGGTTCTACACTAGAGAGCTGGGCTGAAGAGCTGAAGACAAACACGCAAGAGAACTTTGTAGCGGACGCTTATGTTGTTAAAGGTAGCATGAAGTCTGAAATCTCCGGCGTACCTGCGCAAATAAGTGAGACACAGCTGAATTTCGGCAACGGTTGGACGACAGAATATCAGGCACTCGTGCTCAAGAATGGGTACCGTTACTATTTTGAATATGTGACACCTGCTGGACAAGAAGACGATAAGGCCAAATTCAAAGCTATTATATCCTCTATTGATATTGATTTTGATCTGTTGAAGGAGAACTTCGGGCGACTCGCTAGCGATGACTATAAGACAATCAAGAATAAAACGATAACCAAAGTATCCAAAAGATACGGCTATGCCATCGACATTCCACGTTTATGGACACCCAATCAAGATGTATTCGAGACACAGTTGGTAGAGTATCGGTTCATCGGAGGACGTTTCCAGATTAACTCGAAATCTGAGGGCTCAGTCGATTATGCGGTGAATATGCTCAAAGATTCTTATCAGAATAAAAATAATGATCCTAAAGGTCCTCGCATTGAAAGTATAGTGGAGTCTACCTTTGCAGGTGTTCCTGCTACGATCCTTACTGTGCATCAAATCAAGAATGGTGTTCCTCTCCGCAGTAAGCACGTTGTTTTTGGCAAAAATGAGGTGGTCTACACGATTACTGTTACGCTGAATGATGCCAATGCCACTACAGAACAGCAGGCTTTGTTGGATAAAACGCTGCAGTCGTTTCGGTTTACGGGGAATGAGTAGTTTAGAGGTGTTTGGAGTTCATGACTAACTAATAGTAGAGTGTAATTCATTTAGACGAGAACGTCCTTGTAGCCAAAATGGCGTGGGGCGTTCTTTTCTTTATATAAATGTTGGTAAACACATGGCGCTGAGATGTGATATTTGATACAATTATCAAGTTAATCAACTAGAAATGACCCGCCACATGGCGGTTTGGGAGGATATAAATGAAAGAGCAACAAATACGCAGAGAAGACGTGGAGCTATTGGCACCTGCAGGTGACTGGGACTGCATGCGTGCGGCGGTAGCGAACGGAGCGGATGCTATCTTTTTTGGCGTAGAGAAGTTTAATGCACGGGCGAGAGCGAACAACTTTCGCATGGACGAGCTGACGGAAATTATGGCGTTTTTGCATAGCTATGGTGTGAAGGGCTTCCTGACCTTTAATATACTGGTTTTTGAAAATGAACTGTCCGATGCAAAAGAACTGATTGACGCTTGTGTAGATGCTGGCGTGGATGCGGTGATTGTTCAGGATTTAGGTTTGGTCAAAATGATTCGTGAAATCTCACCTGACTTCCCGATTCATGGATCGACACAGATGACGATTACTTCTCCGGAGGCGGTCGAGTTCACTAAGCCTTTCAGTTTGGAACGTGTGGTACTGGGTCGTGAGAACAATCTGAAGCAAATTAAGACGATTGGGGAACAAGCCCGTCTGCCGATGGAAGTATTCGTGCACGGAGCTTTATGTGTCTCTTATTCGGGTCAATGTCTAACTTCGGAAATGTGGGGTGGACGCTCCGCCAACCGCGGAGAATGTGCCCAAGCTTGCCGTCTGCCTTATGATCTGATGGTGGATGGAGAAGTTAAACCAATGGGTGATGTGACTTATTTGCTCTCTCCTAAGGATTTGGCAGCTATTGATCTTATGCCTGAGCTGATCGAGGCGGGTGTAACTTCTTTCAAAATCGAAGGGCGCCTCAAGAGCCCGGAATACGTTGCGAATGTAGTTAGTAAGTACCGTAAGGCAATTGACCGGTATTTTGATGGCGATATGTCTAAACCATCTAAGGAAGAAGTTCGTGAACTGCAACAAAGCTTCTCCCGCGGTTTCACGCATGGTTTCCTAGATGGAACGAACAATAAAAAGCTCGTAGACGGGACTTTCCCGAAAAGCCGTGGTGTATATCTCGGAACAGTTGAACAAATTCTTCGTGATGGCGTAGTCTGCCGTATTCATGCACCGCTTAAGCGGGGAGACGGAATCGTGTTTGATGCAGGGGATCCGACGAAAAAAGAAGAAGGTGGACGCGTTTACGACCTTCGTCGTAAAGGTGTGAAGCTCGAAGGCGAAGCCGGAGAAGGCTGGATCATCGACATCGTAGCGGGTCGTAATGATGTGGATCTTCGTCGTCTAAATGTCGGTGACCGCATTTGGAAGACGAATGACCCTGCGCTAGACAAGGCGTTGCGTCAGACTTATGAGACAGAGAAGCCTTACCGGGTATTCCCGGTACATGTGCGAGTGCAGGGCTGCGTTGGCGAGAAGCTGACCACCTGGTGGACGGACGTTCAGAAGAACGTTACCGTCCGTGTGGACTCGGAGCTCGCGCTGGAAGCGGCACAAAAGCGTCCGATGGATACCGCGCTGCTGGAAGAACAATTCGGCCGCCTCGGCGGAACCGTGTTCCAGCTTGACGCGCTAGAGTCGCATCTGCAAGGCGACGTCATCGTCCCTATGCGCGAGCTGAACAGCATCCGCCGCCAAGCGGTGGAGCTGCTTGCGGGCGAGCGCCCGAAACCGCCCGTGTACGTGAAACGGGCGATCGAGGTCTACGGCGACGCTAACCGTAGGGACGTCGCTCCGCAGCGCGCTGGTGAAGCGGAGCTCACCGCGCTGTGCCGCAGCCTGCCGCAGGTGCAGGCTGCGCTCGAGGCCGGCGTGAGAAACATCTACGCCGACTTCGAGTTTATCAAGCAGTTCCCGGCAGCGGTAGATGCGGTACGGGCTGCAGGGGCCAGCATCGCGCTGGCCACGCCGCGCATTCATATGCCGGGTGAGAACGGCTACCACGCCAATATTCTGCGCCTGCAGCCTGATGCCGTGTTAGTGCGCAATACCGGTGCGCTGTATTATTATCTGCGCCGCCGTCAAGAGCAACCGGATGCTGTGCATCCTCGCCTAATCGGCGATTTCTCACTGAATATCGCTAACCATAAGGCAGTGGACCTGTTCCTGGAGGCAGGCTGTGACATGGTAACACCATCCTATGACTTGAACATTCAACAGATGGTCGACCTGCTTGAGCACAGCGATACTTCTCGTATGGAGATCGTAATCCATCAGCATTTGCCGATGTTCCACACTGAGCACTGTGTATACTGTACCTTCATGAGTGAAGGCACAAACTTTACGAACTGTGGCCGTCCATGTGAAGAGCATCGCGCTTCCCTGCAAGACCGTATAGGAATGTCACATCCAGTTCGTGTAGATGAAGGCTGCCGTAATACTGTCTATAACGCAGTGGAGCAGTCCGGTGCGGAGTATTTGAACAATTTCCGTGATCTAGGCGTATCCTCGTACCGCGTGGAGTTCCTGGAAGAGACACCAGAGCAAGTGGCTGAAGTAATTAGCCTGTATAGCCGCGCACTGCGTGGTGAGATCTCTGGTACGCAGGTATGGAAGAGCTTGAAGGCTACCAACCAGCTGGGGGTTACTCGGGGACAATTGGTTAACGCGAAGTAATAAGGGTTAAGAAATAGGGCTAGGTGACTACCAGAGTAATTCTGGAGTTGCTTGGCCCTTTTTTATAGATACGATCTCGTCCTCTTTGTTACTTGCATATACTAGATAGTATATAGGTGAAAGTTAGCAAAGGGGGGATCTTGTAAGAGACTTATATAATTCCTCCCTCTCCGATTTGATTGGAATAGATATACAAATATAACAAACACTCTGACATTAATCTGTTATAACTGCTATAATTAAAGGAAATATGCCATTTTACTATACAGAGTATTTAAGATGGAAGAGTAACCGACAGAAGGAGTTAATGTGATGAAGATCCGTAAAGCTATTATTCCCGCTGCAGGTCTTGGTACCCGTTTTTTGCCTGCGACCAAAGCAATGCCTAAAGAAATGCTACCGATAGTAGATAAACCGACGATCCAATATATCGTCGAAGAAGCAGTTGCTTCCGGAATCGAGGATATTATTATCGTGACGGGGAAAGGGAAACGTGCGATTGAAGACCATTTTGATAATTCTTTTGAGCTAGAGTTTAACTTAGCTGAGAAGCAGAAGTGGGAACTTCTTGAATCCGTTCGCAAATCTTCTGAGATGGCTGACATTCATTACATTCGCCAAAAAGAACCTAGAGGACTCGGTCATGCGATTTGGTGTGCTCGTAAATTCATAGGCAATGAACCGTTTGCTGTACTGCTAGGTGATGATATTGTGGAAGCAAACAAACCATGTCTCAAACAAATGATAGATGTTTATGATGAATATAAATCTTCCATTGTTGGTGTCCAGCCTGTTCCTTGGGAAGAAGTGTCACGGTATGGTGTTGTGGATGCTTCGCCTTTGGCTGAGCGGGTCTATAAGGCCAATCGTCTTGTAGAGAAGCCAAAGAGAGAAGATGCTCCTTCTAATCTAGCGATTTTAGGACGTTACATCTTAACTCCACGCATCTTTGATATGCTTGGTGAGCAGCAGGTAGGTGTAGGCGGAGAAATTCAGCTTACCGATGCCATCTCCCGCTTAAGTGAAGTGGAGCGAATCATCGCTTATGACTTTGAAGGCAAACGCCATGATGTAGGAGAAAAGATGGGATTCATCCAGACCACTATACATTATGCACTTCAGCATGATGAGCTTAAAGGTGATTTACTTCGTTATATGAAAGAACTTGTTGATAATGAAGTTGCTAAGGCAGGGACTTAAGAAGTTTCTTGTTATTCAAAAAAGGGGCTGTCCCATAAGTAGATATTCTACTAGCGGAGATAGTCTCTCTATCCTCTTAAAAGTTTAAAACGTCAACAGAGCAGCGATTCTCCTGTTATTGGAGAATCGCTGCTCTGCGTTTT